>JBOGKK010000179.1:0-17487 GCA_050745425.1 Terriglobales bacterium | reverse complement strand
GGGGTCTGTTCTCCCCCCGCGCCAAACACAAACGCCGCGGTCTCCGCCTCCACGCTTTGCCGTGCAATCTCCAGACCGTAGACTGCAATCGCTCCACAGCCGTCATTGGTTGTTTCCCACGTCGCCTCCGGACACTGGGCGCGCACGCGCGCCAGCAGTGCGGCGCAATCTGCGCTCAGGCCGTGGTCAGCCGGCGCCCGCCGCAGCAGCGATGCGCTGTTGCCCCCATCCGACAGCGCCACCGGCTCCAGCCTTCCACCCGAGCGGTCACAGACGTAGCAGTCAATGACTGGCGCCGCCTGCAATCCTGCGCGCAACAGCCGCAGCCAGCTCTCCCCGCCGCGCGGGAGAATCAGCCGCACGCCGCTCAACACGGCGCCCGGCTCCCGTGCCCGGCACTGTTCGGCCCATACCAGCGCTTGTGCCACGGCCACCAGCGCGCCTGCTGCGGCGTGGCTCGTGCTGTTGTCGTCTTGCAGCGCCACGCATGCCAGCATCTGCCGCTGGCGGCGGAACAGCAGGCGCTGCACGGCGCTGCGCTCCGGCGCACCACCATGCTCGGCAGCCAAACGCCAGCCCTGCCATTCCTGCTGTGCTGCCGCCACAATCGCCTGACGGAAGGCGAGCCGGTCTTGCCGCTGCCGTGGCGCGTTTCTCGCCGCGAGCGTCAGGCGCGACGGCCGGGCTTGCCCCAGCCGCATCACCTCCAGTTCCAAGCGCGCGCTGCCCGCCTCTCGTATCCCCACGATGCGCCGCACCAGGTTCGCGTCCGCGCTCCAGAAATGCCCCACTAATTTATGCGCATCCGGATGCAGGGCATAGCCGGTGTGTTCGCCACCCAGGTGCGCAACGTATTGTCCCGCTTCGCTGATGTCGATGGCTGGATGCTCCAGAAAAAATGCCCGCAACACTTCGGCGGTGCGCACCAGATCGGGTGCAGCGCTCTTTATGGATGCAAGTTCCTGCACCCCGCCAGCGTAGCTCTTCACCTCTCGTTTGGCTTCCCCCCAAACAGAGGGGCAAACGGGGGTAAGACCAGCCGGCAACTGCTAGAATGGTCGTAAGCGCGATGGCCGCCCACCCCCAGCCTGTTACCAGCTCCCCGGTTCCTGCCGACGAGGCCGATCTCGTCACGCGTGTGCAGGCTGGGGACATGTCCGCCTTCGAAATTCTGGTGGCGCGTTATGAGCACCGCATCTTTCGTCTCGCCCAGCGCATGATGGGCAACGAGGCCGATGCTGAAGATGTCTTGCAGGAGACCTTTCTCAAGGTATTCACCCGTCTGCATCAATTTCAGCGCGAATCGCGCCTTTATACCTGGATTGTGCGCATTGCCGTCAACGAAGCCTTGATGAAGATGCGCCGCCGCCGTAAGAACCTGGTGTCGCTCGACGAGGACATTTCCTCCGAAGAGGGACCCATCGCCCGCGATTTTGCCGATTGGCGCCCGGATCCGGAACGCCAATATCAAGCCAGTGAGTTGGGCGCCATCCTGCAGAAGTGTCTTGACGCGCTGACCCTGCCCTATCGCATTGTTTTCCAGTTGCGTGATGTCGAACAATTGTCCACCGCCGATACGGCTGAGACCTTGGGCATCAGCGAGGCGGCCGTCAAATCCAGACTGCTGCGTGCGCGTTTGCAGCTGCGCGAGAAGCTGAGCCGTCATTTCGGTGTGGAAGGAGCTTGAGATGGACTGTGGTGATTTTGTCCAGCATTTATGCGCGTACCTTGATGGCGAGGTCAACCCTGATCAGCTCCAGCATCTCGCCGGGTGCCGCTGTTGCCGCCGGTTGGCCGTAAGTTGCGAACACACGATCCGCATCTATCGCAGTCAACCTGCGCCGGAACTCCCCGCCGCCATCCACCGCAAGGTCATGGACCATGTGGGCCAGCGCTTGCCACCTTATAGCCCAACGACGCATCTAAGGTAATGACGGAGGTGCGCATGGCGTTTGCCATTTTGGGATGTCCTCACAATCACCTCAGCTTTCCCATCGTGACGCACGAGACCAATCCGCCGCTGCCACCAGTGGGCCAACCGGAGCCTCGCGCCCATGTTACCTGCCTCGACTGCGGCCGTGAATTCTGGTACGACTGGTCTCGTATGCGGCGCCTCGCGGCTCGCACTCCCACCGCTGTGCCGCCCCGTCGCGCTGCTTGATCGTTGCCCTCAGCCGACCTCGGCAAGCCCGTAGTGGCGCTGCCAGTGCTGCTGAATGCGCGCGATCAGTTCGCGCATTTCGTCCGCTCCGGCTTGGTCCAGATACCGTCGCGCTTCCTCCCGCGCCCGTTCCATCAACTCGCGGTCGCGTACCGGCTCGGCAATCTGCAGCACCGGAACCCCGCTCTGCCTGGTGCCAAAGAATTCGCCTGGCCCTCGCAGTTTCAAATCCAGCTCCGCCAGCGCAAACCCATCCCGCGTACGCGCCAGCGCCTGCAGGCGCTGCCGTGCGCTGTCCGTTTCGCCCTCCCCGTGGACCAGAAAACAGTACGCGGATTCACGTGCCGAGCCGCGCGGTATCGGTCTGCCCACGCGGCCGCGTAACTGGTGCAATTGCGCCATACCAAACCGTTCGGCCTGTTCGATGACCATTATCGTCGCGTTCGGCACGTCCACGCCCACCTCGATCACCGTCGTCGCAACCAGCGCCTGCAACCGACCCTGCCGAAAGTCCGTCATCACCGCATTTTTTTCTTCGGCCGGCAGCCGGCCATGCAGCAACCCGATGCGGAACTCCGGATACAGTTTCTGCAGGCGCGCGAACATCACCAGAGCAGGCTTGAGCGTCAGCGTCTCCGATTCTTCGATGATCGGATATACGAAAAAGGCCTGCCGTCCCGTGGCGATCCGCTTCCGTACGAATTCGTAAACCTCGCCGCTGCGTGCCTCCGCGATCACCCGGGTCGTGATCGGCCGCGCTCCGGGAGGTGATTCGCGCAAAAAGCTGGCGTCCAGATCGCCATAGATCGTGAGCGCCAGCGAGCGCGGAATCGGCGTGGCCGTCATCACCAGCACATGCGCCACCCAATCCCCGGCGGACTCCTTATGCATCAGGTGAAAGCGCTGCAGCACGCCAAACCGGTGCTGCTCGTCCATGATCACCAGCCCCAAGCGCGTAAAGCGCGCCCCGCCTTCGAGTAATGCGTGGGTGCCGATCACCAGGTGTGGCTGCATGGCGCCTTCCGCCTCGCGGCGGCCGCCGGTCACCAGCTTGACGTGATATTGCGGCAACCGCTCGCGCGCATACAGGTAATGTTGCTCGGCCAGAATCTGCGTGGGCGCCATCAGCGCCACCTGGTATCCATTTTCAATTGCGATCACGGCCGCTTCCAGCGCGACGATGGTCTTGCCGCTTCCCACATCCCCCTGCAGCAGCCGCCGCATCGGGCGTCCACTGCACATATCGGCGGCAATCTCGCTCAGGACCTGTTTCTGTCCCGCGGTGGGATGAAAGGGCAGCAACTGCTTGATCTGCTCGCGAATGCCGTTGCGTATTGCCATCGCCGCGCCTCGCTGCCTCTGCCACTTCCGCCGCTTCAGCTCCAAACCCGCCTGCAGGAAAAACAGCTCTTCGAGAATCAGCCGCTGGTGACCGGGCGTGCGCGCCGCCTGCAGTTGCTCGAGGGCGACCGCGTGGGCAGGAAAGTGTACTTGTTCCAGGGCAGTCCGCCGGTCGGGCAGGTGCAGTCGCTGGCGCACCTCTGGCGGCAGCGGATCGGGCAGCTCCTGCGGCAGCGCCGCCAGCGCCGCATGCACGAGCCGGCGCAGCCGCGCCGATCCCAGGCCCGCAATGGCTTCGTAAACGGGCACAATTCGTCCCAATTTCAACGATTCAATGTGCTCGTGTCCGCCGGCCGTTCCGCCTTCCAGGACTTCAAACTCTGGCTGGTGGAGCGCCAGCCGTCCCTTTTCCTGTTCCAGCTTTCCGTACAACGCCAGCGTTTGACCGGACTGAAAGCGCTCCCGCAGGTAATCGGCGTGAAACCATACACAGCGCAGCATCCCGGTGCCATCGCTCACCGCCATTTCGAGGCGCGTCATCCCGCTGCGGGTGCGGCTGAAGCCGAAGCTTTGGACCTGGGCAATGACGACCGCGGCCTCGCCCAGGCGCAATTCTCGAACGTTCTGGCGCCGGGAACGGTCTTCATAGCGGAAGGGCAAGGTGGTGACGAGGTCGTCCACGGTAAAAATGCCGCGACTGGCCAGAATTTGGGCGACTTTCGGACCGACGCCTTTGACGTATTGCACCTCAGTGCCTAGAGTGACCAGCGCATTGCGCACAGAGGTGATTTCCGCCATCCGCTTAACTATAATGGCAACCTCATGCATTTGAGCAGACTGAGCCTGGTGGTCGCAGTAGCCTTGCTGGCCGTTAGTATGGCAGCAGCGACGCCACCGAAGGGCAGCCTCAAAAAGGTTGCGGCCGCGGCCCAGGCGGGAAAGCTCGACGAAGCGTTCCTGCTTGCCGAACGGCAAGCCACAGCGCATCCGGACGATCAGAGTCTGGTGGCCGCGCGCGAGCTGTTGCGTGCACGCGCGGTGGTCGCCCACTTGCAACAAGGCCGCGCCCTTTCCGATGCGGGCAACCATAGTGAGGCGGCTCTGCAGTATCGCGCCGCGCTGGCTCTGGCGCCGAGCAACGCCGGCGCGCGGGCCGGGCTGGCGGCGCAGTACGCGGCGCAGCTCCCACCGGCGCCGTCACGCAAGCCGGACGCGATTGCGCTGCGCGTGCAGCGCGCAGCGCCCCCCGTCGATCTGCAGCCCACCGCGGGCCGCCATTCGTTTCACTTTCGGACTGGCCTCCGCCACGCCATTGCACAGCTTGCCAGCGCCTACGGACTATCGGCGCTGGTGGCCAACGATGTTCCCAACGGCAACATTCACCTCGATGTGACCGAGGCCAACTTCGCGCAGGCCATGACCGCCCTGCGTGCGGTCAGCGGCCTGAGCTGGATTCCGCTCGATACGCACACCCTGTACGTGGGCACGGCAGGCGAGCTGCACGACCTGCAGCCTTTTGCCGCGCGCACTTTCTATCTGCCCTGGCTGACCAGCACCAAGAGTCTTCAGCAGATGAGCAGCGTAGTGCGCTCCATGCTGGGCATTCGCGACATCACGCTCGACAGTGCGGATCAGGCGCTCGTGATCCGGGCGCGCCCGGATCAGCTCGATGCCGCCGAAAAGCTCCTGCTCGACATGCATGGCGCGCCCGGCGAGGTGCTGCTGCAGATCCGCATTGTCGAGCTGAACGCCACGGCTTCGCAGGCTCTGGGCATCGCGCAGCCGAGCCAGTTCACCATGTTTGCGCTCGGCCCTTTACTGGCGCAAATTCAGCAGAGCGGAGGGTTGTCGCAGAACGTGTTGAGCTTGTTTGAGCAGGGGGGATTGAATGCGGTGCTCAATTCCGGCCTGTTGTCGCCGAGCGCATTGGCGAGCGCTCAGTCGCTGTTGCCGGCACTGCTCAAGAATCCGTTTGTCATTTTCGGAGGCGGCGCCACGCTGATGGCCCTTACCGTTCCCAATCTCGCCGCAAGCCTGAGCGCAGCGAACAGCCGGGCCTCGACGCTGGAGACCGCTTTGCTGCGCGCCGACAGCGGTCAGAAAGCGGAATTGCGGATCGGCGAGAGGTATCCGGTGATCAATGCCTCGTTTGCGCCGATCTCGCTGAACCCGGCGCTGGAAAAAATCATCGGCAACCATTCCTATACCGAGCCGTTTCCCTCGATTACCTACGAAAACATCGGTCTGGACGCCAAAATCACGCCGACGGTGGGATCGAACGGCGACATCCTGCTGCAGATCGATTTGACCTCGAGCGCGCTCGCCGGGACCAACAACAATAACATCCCGATCATCAGCAACCGCCATCTCACGACCGCCGTAAACCTGCGCAATGGCGATCCGGTTCTCATCGCCGGCGTGTTGAACCGGCAGGAGATGGAGTCCCTGGTTGGCCTGCCCGGGCTGTCGGCTCTGCCGGGTCTTGCCGGCCTTTTTTCCGTCAAGAACCTGCAGACGCAAAACGACCGGCTGGCGCTCATCGTCACGCCGCATCTGGTGCGTCTGCCGGTGCGGCAATCGGGCGCCACCTGGCTTCCGTCGAATTTCAGCAGCGCCACGGGTCTGCGCGGCGGCGGAAACTAGAGCAAGCTAGTTCGCATCGCTCTTGTAGACTTTGCCGCCTTTCATCACGAACTGCACGTGTTCGAGCAGCTTGATGTTCTGCAGCGGATCGCCGGCGACGCCGACGATATCGGCATACTTACCCACGTCGAGTGAGCCCAGGTCTTTGGCATCACGCACGAGTTCGGCGCCATGGAGGGTTCCGGCCTGAATGGCTTCCAGCGGTGGCATGCCGAAGTGCACCATCCAATAAAACTCCTGGCCTTGCGTGCCGTGCGCAAAGGGTCCCACATCGGTGCCCATGGCGAAGGGTATGCCCGCCGCCAACTGCTTGCGGAACTGCTCTGCCTTGTACTTCACCAGCGGGCTGATGCCGCCGGGTCCGCCCAGAGCTTTGCTGTCGAAGGCGATGAAGACGGTAAACGTCGGCACCGAAAAAATGTGCTTCCTGATCATTAACTGCATCGTCTCAGGCGAAAGCTGGGTAGCATGCTCGATCGAGGCCACGCCGGCTTCGGCGGCATAGAGGGTTCCGGGCTCGCCCTGATCGTGCACGCAGACGAATGTGCCCAAGCGCGCGGCTTCCTTCACGGCCGCGGCG
This sequence comes from Terriglobales bacterium, assembly GCA_050745425.1. Lineage (GTDB taxonomy): Bacteria > Acidobacteriota > Terriglobia > Terriglobales > SCQP01 > SCQP01. Next base: position 10,762 of record JBOGKK010000179.1, on the reverse strand, counting down.
AGTTGGGGCTCGGTGAACTGGTAGGGCGTGTGAAAGACGCCGTTGTGGAACTCATCGCGCCCGGTCTCGTAGATTTTGACGAAGGTCGAACCCTCATAATGCTGGCGGCGGATGGTGGCGATCAGCTGAGTTGTGCCGGTGACCATGTCGGCGTTTTGCGGAATGATGATGGCGGGGTTATAGCCATAGATGGCTTCGTGGCCGCCGATGATGGAGATGGCGTTGCCGGAGATCCACAGCCGCGGGCCGGGGATTTCGCCGTCGTTAATCGCCTGGCGCAGTGCGGTATCGGCGGGCCCGGCGCCTTCGGTGCCCATATCCTTTTCGGTGGTGAAGCCGGCCATCAAATCCTGTTTGGCTTGCAGGACGGCAATGATGGTGCGCTCGGGAACCGACTCGTGAATGGTCTGACCAGCCTCATCAGGCGAATGGCCATAGGCCATCGGGTGCAGGAACATATGGACGTGGGAGTCAATGAGTCCGGGTAAGAGAGTCAGGTTCCCCAGGTTCAGCACCTTCACGCCCGGAGGCGCCGTGACGTGGGCGCCGAGGGCAGCAATTCGCCCGTTTTCGACCAGAATGCGGGCGGGGCGCGTGTACTGGCCGTTGTGGACGTTGAGCATGGCAGCGGCTTCGACCAGCACCGGCGGCGGCGGCGCGGGCTTGTGCAAGAACTGAGCTCCGGCTAAACCGGTGCCAATCAGCAGCGTCAACAGAGAGGTCGAAAGGGTTCGAGTCCGCATGCGGCGTAGTATATACCCATGGCAACCAGCTTCCCGGATCGTTTTCGTCCGCTGGGGCTCACATTGCTCCGGCTTGCCGTGGGCGTCGTCTTTCTGTATCACGGCTTGGTCAAAGTCAACGACTTTCATCAGTGGACGCAGAATTTCACCCACATGGGCTTTCCCGGCGGCGTGGCCTATTTCATTGGCCCGCTGGAGGTCGTCGGCGGCATCTGCCTCATTCTCGGGCTGTTCAGCCGCGTATTCGGCCTGCTGCTGGCGGGGGAGATGCTGATTGCGCTGATCAAGGTGCATATTCCCTCGACCAGGATCACGCACGTTCCCGGCCTCAACCCGCCGATGATGCTGTCGGCAATGGCGTTTCTGATCTTCTGCTACGGCGCCGGCCCGGTCTCGCTCGACCGTCTGCGAGCGAGGCGAGGGAAAGCGAGCAAGGCCGCCATCTCCAGTTGAGGGCGCATGCGAAGGATCGCAGCCTGCATCATTCTGCTGAGTGCCGCCTGTCTGGCGCAGAAGACCAAGCCGCCGCAAATCCGGGTGGGGGCGTGGGCGTGGAAGCCGACACCCCTGGTGATCCAGACGCAGAGCAATCTGGTGCCGCTGGAAGTGGTCGTGCGGCGCTCGGATGGTTCGGTAGTTGCCAAGCTGCCGAAGGGCAACTTCCTGCTGACCGATGATGGCCAGCCGGTGACCATCGCGCAGTTCTCCGAGATCGACCGAAAAGTTACGCTGCCGGGAGCGAAGCAGTCTACGATTGCGCCGACGGCGTCTTCGGCAGCTGCTCCGGAGACGCATCGCACGATCGCGCTTTGGTTCGATGACGTTAATACCGAGAACCGTGATTTGGAACAGGCACGCAATGCCGCGCTGCGGTTCCTGCAGCACGCACGCAATCCCAATGACCGGATCGGCGTATTTTCGGCATCGGGCTCGACCACCGTGCCCTACACGCAGGACACGGCTGCTCTGTTGAAGGCGGTGGGCGCGATCCGCGCCCATCCGAGGGCGAGCGAGTACGGAATGGGGTCCTCGTGTCCGCATATCACTCCGTTTGAGGCCTACCAGATTGCCGTATTGCGATTGCCTGGGGCGATGCAGGCCGCAGAGGCAGAAAAGCTGGCCTGCCAGAATCCCAACGGCGCCGCGGGCGGCACTCCGCCGATCGCCACGCTGCCCTTTGGGACCGGCGGCGAACTCGTCGCGAACGCGGATGCGACGTGGAATCTGGCGCGGATCGTTTCGCAGTCGACTCTGGATGACGTGACTGGCGTGCTGGCGTCGCTGGCGACGCAGCCAGGCAAGCGCATTCTGTTGATGGCATCGGCGGGGTTTCTCACCGAGACGCTCGGCAGCCAGGAGGAGGCGCTGGTGAAGTCGGCGCTACACGCCAATATTACAGTGAACGCGCTGGATGCGCGCGGACTCTATACGGTCTCACCGGACCTTCCGCTGAGCGAAGGAGGCGGTATCTTGCCGCTGATTACGTTCGCCTATGATTTTTCCTCGCAACTGAACGCGAAGCAGGCTGCCGATGAGGCCATGGTGAATCTGGCGCAATCGACGGGCGGATTGTTCTACCAGAACAACAATGACCTCACGCTTGGCTTCGACCGGCTGGGGCTGGAGCCGCCGGTGATCTACGAACTGGCATTTGCGCCGTCGTCGATGCCGAACGACGGCAAGTTTCACAAGCTTGAGGTCAAGCTCAATCCTCCGGTCAAGCACTCTGTCATTCAGGCGCGGCGCGGTTATTTTGATCCGCCGCCGCTGAGCGCCGCGGACCAACTCAAAGCGGCTGAGGATCGCGCCATGCATGTCACTACGACCGAGAACGGAGTTGCATCGAGCATTGCGCCGACCACGGTCAGTGGCGTAGTCGCCATCGATGTTCATGTGGATGTCAGCCGAGTGCCGTTCGTAAAAAGCAAGGGCCGGCGCCGACAGTTGCTGATGGCGACCGCCGGCCTGTTCACTGCCGGGGGCCAGTTTGTAACGGGCGAGCAGGGCGTGATTGCCTTGGCGCTCGATGGCAGCCATTACAAGCACTTCCGGCAAAAAGGCCTGGGCTCGACTCTGAAGCTCATGGCCGCCGCTGGGCGCTACCGTCTGCGCGTCGTGGTCGGCGAGGCCAGCGACGGCAAGCTCACAACCTATAATCGAACGGTCACGATCCCGTGAGATGCAAGCTCTCCCCGGAGCGTATGTCGACGGTTGCCCAGCGGGCTGACGCTGCACGCTTCGCCGGGGAGCTATCGCCTGCATTGGACGGTGCAGGTGTTCTGCGAGCGAAAGGAGCAAAGCGCAAATGCGCACCTCTCACCTCTCACCTCTCGCTGGCAACAATAGCGCCGGCGCGGTCGAGGTGTTGCCATTTGTAGATCACGATGGCGATGAGCCAGCTCAGGGCGAACAGGGCGACGATGGCGTAACCGAGGGTGCCGAAGTGCTGGTTGAGGGCGGCGATGGCGCCTCCGAAGCGGCCGCCGAGGTGCAGGTCGGAGCGTAGCAGGCCGAGCGCCTCGATGCCGCCGACGGCCAGCGCAACGGCTGCTGAAATCGCGGTGATGGTCATGTTGTAGAAGAGCTTGCGGACGGGCTTGGCGAAGGCCCATCCGTAGGCGCCGACCATGAGGACGCCGTCGGTCGAGTCGATGAGCGCCATACCGGCGGTGAACAGGGCAGGGAAGACGAGGATGGCGGTGAAGGTCAGGCCTTTGGCGGCTTCGGCGGCGGCAATGCCGAGCAGGCCGATTTCGGTCGCCGTGTCGAAGCCCAAGCCAAACAGAAAGCCGAGGGGGTACATGCCCCTGCTGGAGCGGATCATGCGGAACATGGGGCGGAACAGACGGGACAGAATGCCGCCGCCGGCGGTGAGCAGATTGCCGTCGTCTTCGTGATAGGCGCCGCCAGCGCGCACGCGGTGGAACGCGCGCCGCACCGAGCGCCACGCGACGAGATTGACGATGGCGATGGCGAGCAGGAACAAGGCCGAAATCGAAGTGCCCACGACGCCGCCGATGACGCGCAACTCGCCCATGCGGCCTTGCAGGGTGAGGGTGGCGCCGGCCAGAGCCGCCGCGCCCAGGAAGACCACGGTGGAATGGCCGAGTGAAAACCAGAGTCCGGCAGTCACGGGCTGTTGCCGCTCCTGCATGAGTTTGCGGGTCACGTTGTCGATGGCGGCAATGTGATCGGCATCGACGGCGTGGCGGAGGCCGAAGGCATAGGCCACCAGGGCGGTGCCCAGGAGCAACGGGTAATCACGGAAGGCATAAGCCGCCCACAGCCAGGCGGCCAGGTTGCCGGCGGCGAGCGAGGCATAGAGCGCGCCGATGCGCCGCTTCATGCGGCCGCACCTGGGCCGGCAATCAAGCGCAGCAGTGCGGGAATGCCGGCGCCGCTGCGGGCGGAGACTTCGCAGACGCGCATACCCGGCCGCACGGTTTCGATATTGCGCCGCAGCAGCGGCAGATCGCATCCGGCGGGTTCGGCAAGATCGAGTTTGGTGATGACGGCGGCATCGGCGGTGTTGAAGATGGTGGGATATTTGAGCGGCTTGTCTTCGCCTTCGGTTACCGAGGCGAGCACGAGGCGCAAATCTTCACCGAGATCGTAGCCGGAAGGACAGACCAGGTTGCCGACGTTTTCAATGAGCAGCAGGTCGAGCGCATTCAGGTCCCAATCGGCGAGAGCATCGTCGATCATGCGGGCTTCGAGGTGGCAAAGCGTGCCGGTGTTGATCTGCTTGACGGGTGCGCCGGCAGCGGCGAGACGATTGGCGTCGTTTTCGGTGGCCAGGTCGCCGACCAGCGTGGCCACGCGGCGGTGTGCGAGGAGGCGCGGCAGCAGCGCCTGCAGGAGCGCGGTTTTGCCGGCGCCAGGGCTGGAAACAAAGCTCACGACGCGCACCGCGGCGGCGTGAAAACGCTCGCGCAGGGTTCGGGCGCGCACGTCGTTGTCGCGGAGCAGGTTGCGGCGGACTTCCACCAGTCTGGGGAGCATGCGGGGGGTTGTCATGGATCTACCTCCAAGCCGATCATTTCCAACTCGCGTCCGGCGCTTTCCTCGACAAGCAAGCGGGTGCCCGCCAGCGCCGTATCTGCGCTGGCAACCTGATAGGAGAACGTGAGAGCGTCGATGCTCACGCCGCTCAAGGCGCCGACGCGCAGATGGACGGCGCGCACGTGCAGGCCGCCGCGCGCGGCGCATTCTTCCTCGACGCCATCCAGCAAGCTCATTGCCAGGGAGAGTTCATGCATGCGCAAGTCTGGTTTTGCCCTACATCGAGTACATCTTCAGTTCGCGTCGCAGATCGGGGATCATCTTGTAGGTGCCATACGCGGCAAGACCAAGCAGCAGCGACCAGATCAGTTTGGATTTCATGAGTGAACAACCTCCAGGTTGTGGGATGCGAAGCATTCGCGTGCGAGCGCCTCGGCCATGGCCAGTGCGTGCGGCAGGGCAGCGGCAACCGGCGGTGACAAGGACGGCCGGTCTCCGGCTACCGGCTCCAGGGCAGCCGGCTCGCAGCCGATGAGAAACATGGGCGGCAAAGCGATGGCCATGCGGGCAGCGAGCGCACGTACATGCTCGACGCCCACGTTGTGGGCATTCAGGGTTGCCGCCGGTTCGGGTTCGTCTTCGAGCGTGATGCGAAAGAGGGTTCCGGGCACGGAGCTCCGGCTAACCGCGTCGAGGACGATTACGGCGGACCATCCGCCGGCCAGCGAGTAGGCGAGGTCGAGGCAGCGGATGCCGAAGTCGCGGACGATCACGCCGGGCGGGAGCGGACGTGCGGCCAGGGCGCGAGCGGCTTCACAGCCGAAAGCGTCATCGCCGAGAAAGATGTTGCCGATGCCGGCGACGAGGATGCGGCTCACAGGGGTTCGACCTCGGTGGGAGAGAAGAAGAAGCGATGGCCGGTTTGCCGGGCAAGGCCGAGATCGGCGCCGGGATCGTCGTCGACGACCACGGCGAGGTGTACGGCGCCTTCGAGATCCTGCTCGATCGCCTGGATGTGAGCAGCTTTGTCGATGAGCAGGGAACTGAACAGATCGGCGCTGGGCGCGGGATGGAGGCGGACAGGGTCGCCGACGTGGAGGGTGCGGCCGTTGAGGTTGATGATGGCGGGCGGCTGGTCGTCCGGATCCCAGGGAGCCACAGCACGGCCGCCGTGGAGGTCGAGCGGCGGGCCATTGGCGGCGGTGATTTCGCAGCGGCGGAGGATCGCGGCTGCAGTGCCGCCGGCGGAGCGGATCTCGTGCTTCTCGGCATCGCTGAGGGTGAGGACGCGAAGGGTGAGGAGTTCATCCATTTCGGTGGCATCGCAGAAATCGCCGGTGCTCTGCCGGGCGGTACGGGCGTAGTCTTCGAGGATGATGGGAGCGGCGAGAACGAGATCGCGCGCGCCCGGCTCGCCGACCAGGATGGGATAGACGCCCTGGCCGTGGCAGGCGGCGGCGGCCTCGGCGAACTCCGGTGGAGGGTCCTGAGCGGAGATGAATTGGCCGCGCTCGAGGGCGCAGCGCAACTGAGCCGAGAGCATCGGTTCACGGCCCTGGTTGCGCGCGGTGGCTTCGAGGCGCCAGAGGTGTGGCGCCACGTTTCTGAGGTGAACTGCGAGGAGATCGGGTGCTGCGGTCTGGACGATGGCATCGCCATGCAGGAACACGAGACGAACGGCGAAGATGGGCTCGACCGAAGATTCGATCAGGATTTCCAGATGCGATGCGCTGGGTTCGCCTGCCGTGCCGGGCGGGTAGAGGGTGCCAAAAGTACAGCGTTGTTGATTCTTCAAGGCGCTGGGGCGATAGGGATAGAGGACGTGGCCTTCGTAAAGGACAGTGGTCGCGAGGGGTTCGAAGGCTTTCCAGTTCATGCAGCGGCCTTGTGAGTGGGATAAAGGGTGTGAATGGCGGCGTTCCAGGCGGCGACGGGCATGGCGTAGCGGGCTTCGAGATCCCAGGGGATGGGGGCGGCTTCGAGGCCGGAGGCGCCCTGGAGGAGAGCGATGCCGCTGAATTGGGCGGAGATCGGGACGACGCCATCGGTGAGCGATTCGCAGTATTGGGTGGCAGCGAGGGAGAAATCAAGGGAGCAGGGAAGAAGCACATCGCTGATGGCGGTGCCGGTAAAGCCGGAGATCATGGCGGTGGCGTGCTGCCAAAGAAACGGGCGCAAGGTCTGGTCCCAGCGTTGGGGCGCGGTGAAGAGGGGGAACAGATGTCCGGCTTCGGCAGCGGTGTAGCGGCGGCGGGCGGGTTCGATTTGCAACTGGCAGTTGAGCCAGATGGCGTGGACGGGCTCCGGCGTGGCGTTCAGAGTGCGCAGCTTCATGCAGAGCGTGGGGGTAAGGGCGTGTGCGACGGGCTCGAAGCCTTCGATGAAGAAGCGCAGCTCAGGCATGGACGAGCTCTCCCCGCAGCTCGAGGCAGAACGCGCGGATGATGCGGCCCACGTCAGGGCCGCCGGAAAAGCCAGTCCAGGCGGAGCGCACGAGGCCGGCGAGGCGGTAGCACTGGTCGAGGGGGGCGATGAAGAGCTGATGAGGTTGTTCCAGATAGTTGACGAGCAGAGCTTCGAGGCCGGGACGGATCGACTGCAGCTCGGTGTGACGGCTGCCAATGTCGTCCCACACTTCGCGTTCGATGGCTGCGGTGACCAGGCCCCCGGGACTGGGATAGTGCGCCTCGAGTCCGGTCAGGAAAGCGAGTTTCACCGGAATCGCCAGAGCCGCCCATTCCAGCGGCTCCAGATCGAATCCGGCGAGGAAGCGGGCATCGCGCGGCAGGCGGCGCAAGGGCTGACCCTCGCGATCGAACAGCAGAGCACACGCAATGCAGGCGCATTGCACCGTACCGGCGTCGACGGTGATGACGTGCTCGTGGCGCGGGGCGAGGGGCTGGGCGCAGAACTCGCAGCGGGTCGCCTCCGGATTCGCGGCGGGCGTGCGGCGCAAGCGCTGCAAGGCGGCCATGGCTGCGCTGGTCATGCGGGCGGCAGGTGCGGCATGCGGTGATCGACGGCGTCGTGCAGGAGGGGATTGATCGACGTGGCGCTGCGGGCGTGGCGCTGCTTGCCGACGCGGCCTTTTTCGGCTTTCTTGAGCGCCCATTCCTCGCCGCGATTGGTGCCGGGGGTGTGCGAGGGCGTATCCATGCGGGCGTAGGGTTGGGCGACGCGGATGCCGTGCGCGGTGCCTGTGGGCCGGGCCTGGCGCTCGCGTTTGTGCAGTCCGCCTTCGTGGATTTCGAGAATGTTTTCCGCCACTTTCTGGCGGGTGGGATCGTCGCGCCAAGGGTTGAAGGATGGCATGGGGGCTCCGTACTTGGTTAATAGTTGATCCTTAAGAGTTGATGGTTAAGGCTCGGGAGTGGAGTGATGCGAGAGGGACGAAATCGCCTTGGGAGTGGGGTGGAGGCGGGGAGAGTTGGGAAAGAACCAGGGCGTGAACTTCGAGGAGGGCGGCGATCTGGGGATCGCGCTGCCAGGCGGCGAGCAGCGCCGCGATATGCGGCGCTGCTGCTGCCGCGCTCAGCATCTGCGCCAGCGCTTCGGCGTGGAACTCGAGGATCAGACGCAGGAGATCGAGCACGTCGGCGCGCAGCGAGGGATCGGGGATGGCCTCGCAGCGCGCGACGAGCGGTTCGATGCGTTCCATGGCGGCGGGAGTCATTTGCCGTGTCCGAACATGGGTGAGTGCTGTACTTCGAGGGTGCGTCCGTTGCCCAGGTACATGTGTACGCCGCAGGGCAGGCAGGGATCGAAGCTGCGTACGGCGCGCATGATGTCGATGCCCTTGAACTTGTCGGGCCCGTTCTCTTCGAAGATGGGCGTGTTCTGGATGGCATCCTCATAAGGCCCGGGGGTGCCCAGGCTGTCTCGCGGGCTGGCGTTCCAGGGGGTGGGTGGATAAGGGTGATAGTTGGCGATCTTGCCACCGCGGATGACCACGTGGTGGCTGAGCACGCCGCGCACGGCTTCATGAAAGCCGCAGCCGATGGCTTCGTCGGGGACGGTGAAGGGGGACCAGGTGCGGCTATCGCCGCCGAGCAGCGTGGCCATCGCCTTGTCGTAGAAGTAGAGAGCCATGGCGGCGGCGTAAGCCTGGAAGTAGGTGCGGGCGCGGTCGCGCTCGATGGCGTTGGACCACTGCGGAGGCTTCCATTCGAAGCTGGTTTCGGGAAGGTCGGAGGTGCGCGGCAGGTTGATTTTGATGCTGCCGTTGCTGGCTTCGACGTAGCCGGTATGGACGAGCCCTTGCAGCGCGGTGGACCAGAGGCGGGCAATGGGGCCGCCGCCGGTATCGAGAGCGAGGTGTTCGCCGGTTTTTTTGTCAAACCAGCGCGGCGACATCACCCAGGTGTAGTTGCCCTCGAAATTGCGCTTCTGCGGCCGGGGCGTGGTGGTTTGATTCCAGGGATGGCGCTGATCGACGGGATTGCCGAGGGGATCGTGGCTGACGTAGGTTTGTTGATTGGCCCAGTCGTCGTAGAAGGAGTGGCCCAACAGGATGCGGATGCCGAGGTTGATCTCGACCAGATCGCCGGTGACGAGCTTGCCGTCGACAATGACGCCGGGGGAGACGAACATGTGATGGCCCCACTCGGACATGGTCTCGTAGCGGTAATCGCAATGATCGGGATCGTTCCACGAGCCCCAGCAGCCGAGCAGGATGCGGCGCTGGCCGACCTTTTCGTAGCCGGGCATGGCCGAGTAGATGAAGTTGAACAGGTCGTCGTGGAGCGGGACGACGCGCTTCATGAAGCTGACGTACTTGAGCAGGCGCGAGAGATAGTCGGTGAACAACTGCGGGGTGGCGACGGTACCGACGCCACCGGGATAGAGGGTGGAGGGGTGGACGTGGCGGCCTTCCATGAGGCAGAACATTTCGCGGGTGAGGCGGCTGATCTGCAGCGATTCACGGTAGAAGGCGCCGGTGAACGGGTTGAGGCTGCGCATGATTTCGGCAATGGTGCGATAGCCGTGGAGGGAGGCGTGCGGGGCTTCGGCTTTTTCGGCTTTGGCCCAGACGCCGGGATTGGTCTGCTTGACCATGTCCTCGCAGAAGTCGACGCCGACGAGGTTGTCCTGGAACAGGCAATGGTCGAACATGTACTCGGCCGCCTCGCCCAGGTTCACGATCCATTCACCGAGCGGGGGCGGCCTGACGCCAAAGGCCATGTTCTGCGCGTAGTTGGCGCAGGTGGCGTGGTTGTCGCCACAGATGCCGCAGATGCGGCTGGTGATGAAGTGGGCGTCGCGGGGATCCTTGCCCTTCATGAAGACGCTGTAGCCGCGAAACAGCGAGCTGGTGGAGTAACACTCGGCCACCTGCTTTTTGGCGAAATCGATTTTGGTGTATATCCCGAGATTGCCGACGATGCGGGTGACGGGATCGAAGTTGACCTGGACGAGGTTGGATTTGACGGGAGCGGTTGGGGTAGTAGCCATCGCAAGTCTCCTTAGTAGTTGACGGCGTCCTGATAGCCGGTGGTGAGCGCGGGGCCGCGATGGCGCCATTTGGGTTCCTGATTGGCGCTTAAGTTCGTGATCGCGCGCAGGGAGCGGATGGCGCGCCCATAGACGGCGCCGGCGGCCACCGAGACGGTTGAGCCGGGGGGCTCATCCATAAAGGGCATGAACTTGTCGGGAAAGCCGGGCATGGTGCAGGTCATGCAGATGCCGCCGACGTTGGGGCAGCCTCCGATGCCATCCATCCAGCCGCGTTTGGGGACATTGCAGTTAACCACCGGACCCCAGCAGCCGAGCTTGACGAGGCATTTGGGGGAGCCGTACTCGAGGGCAAAATCGGACTGCTCGTAATAGCCGGCGCGGTCGCAGCCTTCGTGCACGGTTTTGCCGAATAGCCAGGTGGGGCGGAGTTTGGCGTCGAGCGGGATGATGGGGGCGAGGCCGGCGAGCTCATAGAGGAGATAGGTGAGCGTCTCCATGAAGTTGTCGGGCTGCACCGGGCAGCCCGGGATGTTGACGATCGGCAGACCGGCGGCGGAGCGATA
>JBOGKK010000178.1:0-9273 GCA_050745425.1 Terriglobales bacterium | reverse complement strand
GCCGATGACCGCGTGCTCGACCTCTTGCTGCCCGCGCCGCCCCCACCGCCGGGACCGGAGGGGGAGGCGGGGGCCGGCGTTCCGGCGGAGCAGGAGCGGCGGGCCCGGGCGCTCGACACGCTGCGGGAGCAGCTCAAGGACGGGAAGCTCGACGAGCGGGAGGTGGAGATCGAGCTCGCGGCCCAGAGCTATCCGATGCCGGAATGGATGCAGCCGCCTCAGGGGCCGGAGGGGGCCGACTTCAACGTCGGGGAGTGGCTGCAGGAGATGCTCCCCAAGCGCAAGAAGCGGCGCACCGTGCGGGTGGCCGATGCGCGCCGCATCCTGGTCGATGAAGAGCTCCGCAAGATGGTCGACATGGACGACGTGGTGAACGAGGCGCTCGACCGGGTCGAGAACCACGGCATCATCTTCGTCGACGAGATCGACAAGATCGCCGGGGAACGCTCGCAGACCGGCCCCGACGTCTCCCGCGAAGGGGTCCAGCGCGACCTGCTGCCCATCGTGGAAGGCTCCACGGTGCAGACGCGCTACGGTTATGTCCGCACCGACCATATCCTGTTCATCGCCGCCGGCGCCTTTCACGTCTCCAAGCCCAGCGATCTCATCCCCGAGCTGCAGGGCCGCTTTCCCATCCGCGTCGAGCTCGATTCGCTTTCGCTCGACGATTTTGTCCGCATCCTGAAAGAACCCAAAAGCGCCCTCATCAAGCAATACACCGCGTTGCTCGAAACCGAAGGCATCCACCTCGACTTCACCGACGAGGCGTTGCACGAAATCGCCAATCTCTCCGCCCGTGTCAATGAGGCTACCGAAAACATCGGCGCCCGCCGCCTGCACACCATCATGGAGCGCGTCCTCGACGAAATTTCCTTCGTCGGCGGCGAGGCGGAAAACAAGAACATCACCATTGATGCCGCCTACGTGCATGCCCAGCTTGAGAGCATCGTCAAAGACCAGGATCTGTCGCGCTATATTCTCTAGCCCGCTCCTCCTGGTTCTCGCCGGCTGCGCCCAGGTCGGCGCCGTGCGTGCCCCCAGCGCCGGTTTGCCGCATCCGGTTGCCGACTTCCACGCCGTGCGCCTCGGCCCCCGCCTTGATCTCCGTTTCACGCCCCCCGCCTCCACCAGCGGTGGGGCGGCCTACCGCGCCTCGCGGTTCGGCCCCCTGCGCTATCAGATCTGCGCCTGGCCCGGCGTCGAGAAGGGAACTGCTCCGGCCCGGCCTGCTCCGCGCCTTTCCGGCGCCGGCGCACCGGTCCCGCCGCAAGTGCCTGCACGTCATCCCCCTCAGCCCGGCGCGCACGGCCGCTTTGCCGTCCCCGGGGGTGCGCTCATGCCCCCTTGCCCGCAACTCATTGCCGTCAGCGGACACCAACTGCCCCTGGCCCGCATCACCGCCTCCACGCCACTCCTAACCCTCGCCCTGGCCGCCGAAGATGGCAATGGCGACTGGGCCGCCTGGTCCAATCCCGTAGTCGTCGCCACCGCTCCGGTTGCCCCTCCGCCCACCCTGTCCCACGTTCAGCTTGTGCCCCAGGGCGTTCGCCTGCGGTGGCAGTTGCCCCATCCCGCTCCCCAGGCCATCGCCGTCTATCGCCAGCACGAGGCTGCGCCTGCCACTACGCCCGCCCAGCCCATCGCGCACATTTCCGGCACCCAAACCAGCTTTCTCGATACGACCATCACCTGGAATCAGAACTACATCTATTGGCTGCGCAGCACCGCCGGCTCCGGTCGCACCGCCGTCGAAAGTGCAGATTCGCGCCATCTCGCCATCCGCACCACGGATGTATTCCCCCCGCCCGTCCCCACCGCCCTGCAAGCGGTCCGCACTCCCTCCGGAACCGGCGTCGACCTGTCCTGGAATGCCGTTTCCGCACCCGATTTCGCCGGCTACAACGTCTACCGCCGCCTGCCCGGCGCCGCCTGGCAGAAGCGCAATGCAGCCCCTCTGCCCACCCCTGTTTTCCACGACGAGCTCCCTCCCCGCGCTACCGGCGTCGCCTACGCCGTGACCTCGATCGATGCGGACGGCAATGAAAGCCCCCGCAGTCACGTTGTGATCGTTCCCAGCCGCCAAAACTGAGCCGTTAACGCAGTTCCAGACTAGCTATTGCCCGGCGGATCGGTCCTGTGCGGCTCTGACATCAGGAAGAGCCGCACGTTCTCTCCCGGAGCGCGCCACACCAAGTCTGGAACTGCACGCGGGGGTCGCGCCGTTGGCACCGCGGGCCAAGCTGGCGCGAAAAGGCCGCGAAATTCCGCACGGCGGCCCGCGCCAACAATGTCAGGCGCTGCGTGCGCCCTTCCCGGCTTCCCTCAGGCACATACGTCCAGAACGGTGCTCCTCAACTTCATCCTTGGTCACCAGTGCGGCAATTTCCTCCAGGGCACTCCGCGCCATCCCAGCAATCTGGTGGTGGCGCTCGCCGGTTGCGGTTTGATCTAGCGTCGCGATCGCCAGGCTGATGGCGTTCAGGCGTTCGCGAATGGTGCGAGCATCAAGGTGCTTCATCTTTATTTCGATACGCGGGGGACGCGCCGCTTTGCACTGCGGGCAAAATCGGCGCGAAAGGCCGCGAAATTCCGTAGGGCGGCCCGCCCCCGAGGAGCGATGCAGGCGCGGCCCCAGCGTAGCGCAGCGCCGGGTTGGGGCCACGGGCCCCCAACCCGGCGCGAGCATAAGCGGGACGCGCGGCGAAGCCGCGCTGGGGCCCGCGCCAACAATGTGCTTTACCCCACCCATCTGGGAGGAATTGACCTTAATACGCTATTCACCCTAGCCTGAGGCGTGGAGAAAAATGCGGCGCTATGGCTTGGTCTCTTGCTGACCCCTGGGCTCTGTCAGCGCGGTGCGCAGAAATTAATCGAACAGTTCGAAACCGCCGAAGCGGTGTATGCCGCTTCGCTCACCAATCTGGAATCTTGCCAGTTGCCCGCTGCCGTGGCGCAGAGCATCCACAGTGGACAATCAGCTGATTTGGGCGTTAAAGAAGCCGCCGCTGCCCAGCAGCTTGGCATCGACGTCGTGAGTTGGGGCGATCGTGCCTACCCGGCGCTGTTGCGCGAAATTTATGATCCTCCCCTGCTGCTCTACGTTCGCGGCCGCCTCCCTGCACTCGATTCTTACGGCATTGCCCTCGTGGGTACTCGTCATCCCACCATTTACGGCAAGCTGATGGCCGAACGTTTGGGCCGCGATTTCGCCCTTTGGGGCTTGACCGTCTTCAGCGGCCTGGCTCGTGGCATCGATGGCGCCGGCCAGAAAGCCGCCCTCGAGGCCGGTGGAACCACGGTCGGGGTGCTGGGCACTGGCGCCGACCTCATTTACCCAAGCGAGCACCGCCGCTTAGCCGACGATATCCTTGCTGGCGGCGGCGCGCTGGTGTCCGAGTTTCCACTGGGCACGGTTCCCAACGCCCAGAATTTCCCCATCCGCAATCGCGTCATTAGCGGCATCTCCTTAGGCGTCCTCGTGGTTGAAGGCGGTGAATTCAGTGGCTCGCGTATCACAGCCCGCATGGCGCTCGAACAAAACCGTGAAGTCTTTGCCGTTCCCGGCCAGATCACGCAAAAGCAGGCCTGGCTTCCTAATGCCCTCATCAAGCAAGGCGCCAAGCTGGTGACCGAAGTCGGCGACGTGATCGAGGAGCTGCCCAGCTCCGTTCGGGCGCGCCTCCAGCCCCCTCCTCCACCCCAAGCCACCGCCGCGGTCTCCTCTGATGGCACTCCCGGCAATGAGATTAAGCTGGCAGTACTAGGCGTTTTGCCGATTGACTCCGGTGCCCATGTTGACGAAATCGTGAACCGGATGCACAATAAGCTCTCCGCCCCAGAGACCCTCGCTTTATTGTTCGATCTCGAGCTGGAGGGAAAAATAAGGCAGCTCCCCGGAAAAAAATATTTGCGGGTAAGCTAGCTACTGGGGCGCGCACGCCTCACCAGCTAGCCCTCCGAAGCGCGCAGCGCGAAGGAGGGCTCCAGACACCATGGCCAAATCCATCGTTATCGTCGAATCGCCCGCCAAGGCCAAAACCATCACCAAATACCTGGGACCCGACTACGAAGTTCTGGCTTCGCTCGGTCACGTCATGGATCTGCCCAAACGCGATCTTGGCGTTGACATCGATAACAACTTCGAGCCCACCTACGTCGTCATCCCCGGCAAGGAAAAGGTTCTTGCCCAACTCAAAAAAGAAGCGAAAAAGGCCAAAGCCATCTATCTCGCCGCCGATCCTGATCGCGAGGGCGAGGCCATCTGCTTCCATTTGGCCCACGAGCTGCACAGCGCCGCCAACGGCGACAAGCCCATGCGCCGCGTCGCCTTCAACGAGATCACCAAACGCGGCGTCCAGGAAGGCTTTGCCCATCAGGGCGACATCGATCAGAACCTGGTCGATGCCTACCAGGCCCGCCGCGCCCTCGACCGCATCGTCGGCTACCAGATTTCTCCCTTGCTTTGGGATCGTGTCCGCCGCGGCATCTCTGCCGGCCGCGTCCAAACTCCGGCGTTGCGCCTCGTGGTCGAGCGCGAAGCCCTCATCAAAGCTTTCGTCAAGCAAGAGTACTGGACCCTCGACGCCCACCTCTCTGCCGGCAAGGCTCCCTACTTCGACGCCCATCTCACCCGCCGCCTCGAAGCCGACGGCAGTCTCCCCAAGCAGGAAATCGAGATTGGCAACGCCGAAACCGCCGGCGGGCTGCAAAAAGACCTCGAAGCCGCCCGCTACCTTGTCCACTCCGTCGACACCAAAGAGCGCAAGCGCAATCCGCTGCCCCCCTTCATCACCAGCAAGCTCCAGCAGGATGTCAGCCGCAAGCTCCGCTTCAGCGTCAAACGCACCATGATGATCGCTCAGCGCCTCTATGAAGGCGTCGAGTTGGGCAAAGATGGCCTTGTCGGCCTCATCACCTACATGCGTACCGACTCCACCCGCGTCTCCGAAGACGCGCTCACCGAGACCCGCCAGTTCATCCAGTCTCAGTTCGGCGCCGATTATCTGCCCGCTCAGCCCAATCGCTTCGCCACCAAAAAAGGCGCTCAGGACGCCCACGAAGCCATCCGTCCGACCTCGACCCTGCGCGATCCCGAATCCATCAGGAAGTTCCTCGGCGAGGACGAGTTCAAAGTCTACAAACTCATCTGGCAGCGCTTCGTCGCCTCCCAACTCCCTCCCGCCCTGTTCGATCAGACCAGCATCGATATCCGCGCTCAGGTCGACGGCGGCGCTGCCTACCAACTCCGTACCACCGGCTCCGTCCTGAAATTCGACGGCTTCCTCAAGGTCTACGAAGAAAGCAAAGATAAGGCCGACGACGACGACGAGGCGCTCAAGCACAAGCTGCCCGTCCTTACCCCCGGCCAGGAACTCAAACTGCTCAGCGTCAAGAGCGAGCAGCACTTCACCGAGCCGCCTCCTCGCTACACCGAAGCTTCGCTGGTGAAAGAGCTCGAAGAAAAAGGCATCGGCCGCCCCTCCACCTACGCCGCCATTCTCTCTACCATCCAGGATCGCGGTTACGTCACCAAAGTCGGCGGCAAGTTTCATCCCACCGAACTCGGCCAGGTCGTCACCGAGCTGTTGACCACCAACTTCAAGGACATCTTCGAGCTCGAGTACACCGCTCAGATGGAAGAAAAGCTCGACGACATCGAAGAGGGCCGCGAAAAGTGGACCGACACCCTCGCCGACTTCTACCGCCGCTTTTCCGCCAATCTCGACTTCGCCACGAAAAACATGGTCGACTACAAGCGCATGGAAAAGCCCACCGAACACGTCTGTGAAAAGTGCGGCAAACCCATGGTCATCCGCTGGGGCAAGCACGGCTCCTTCCTCGCCTGCAGCGGCTATCCCGACTGCACCAACACCCGTGAGATCGCCCTCGATACTCCCGATCTCGACTCCGCCGACGCCAGCCAGGAAAAAGAAGAGTTTTGCGAGAACTGTGGCCGCCCCATGGTGCTTAAACGTGGTCGTTTTGGCCAGTTCTGGGCCTGCACCGGCTATCCCGATTGCAAAACCACCCGCCGCCTCGATGCCCAGCAGAAGACCCCCGACCGCAAACTCGACGCCGCCTGTCCACAGTGCGGCAAACCTTTGGTGGTCAAAAACGGCCGCTTCGGTGAGTTTACGGCTTGCAGCGGCTACCCGGAGTGCAAATACATCCAGCAAAATCTGGTCGAAGGCTTCAAATGCCCCAAGTGCAAGATCGGCGATGTGGCCGAAAAGCGCTCCAAACGCGGCAAAACCTTCTAGAGCTGCACCCGTTACCCGGAATGCGACTTCAGCCTCTGGCAGCGCCCCGTCCCCGAACCCTGCCCCATCTGCCACCATCCCTACCTGATCAAGAAATTCCTCAAAGCCGGCCCCACCATTGCCTGTCCCAACCCAGACTGCAGTTACTCCCGCCCCGCCGAAGACGGCGTTGGCCCGGCGCCAGCGGCCCTCCAGCCCCTCGCTCACGATCCATCAGTGGCGCCCACAGAGGCGCCCACAAAAATGTAACCACCCGCCTCCCGCCGACTCCCACAACTACGAGGGCCGGAGTTCGTATATGATGGCTCTCAGGGTGTGTCGCTTTACGGTACGTTTTACAAAAAGTAGTTGATGAAGGAGAACGGTCGCATGAAAAAGTTGTTCAACCTCGCGGCATTGGTCGCCGCCCTTGGTTTCTTCACATTCGCTTTCGCAGCTCCGACTCATGTGTCGGGCTACGTTTCAACCGCCATGTGCGCCCAGCACAAATCCATGGGGCATAACGCCGCTCATCTCAAGTGCGCCCTCAGTTGTTTCGAGCACGGCTCACCGGCAGTTCTGGTCGAGCGCGACGGCAAAGTCCTCAAGATCGCCAACGGCGACAAAGTGGCCAAGGCTGTCGGCCACAATGCCCGTCTGACCGGCACCGTCGCCAACGGTGAAATCACCGTGACTGCGGTCCGCGTCTACAAGGCTCGAGCCCACCATCACAGCGCTGGAAAATAGCGCTGCACTGATCAAATTTCCAGAGGCGGACCGCCAGGCCCGCCTCTTTTTTATGGCCTAAAAACGCGCGAGCGGTGTCTAAGCCGGTAGAGGATGTCTATGGTCACTGGCGGCCAAGCGGGTCGCGTGGCGCAGCCACGCGGGGTCCCGCGCCAGTCAATAGCGCCACCGAATTCGTCAAATGTTACAGTCAACAGAATGTCCCGGCTGTCTCGCATTCTGCCGCTTCTGTTGCTCATGGGCCTCGCCGCCTGCCACTCCGCGCCCGGCGCCACGGTCTGGAAGCTCGAGTTGATGACCAACCCCACTCCCCCCATCGCCGGTGCCTCCACCCTGTTCCGCTCCCTGCTCATCACCGGCGCGGACGCGCCCGTCGATGGCGGCGCCGCGACCGTCTTACTCTCACTGCCGTCGCGCACCGGCCCTCCCCTGCGCATTCAACTCGAGCCGCGGGGCAACGGCATCTATGAAGGTCGTGCCACCCTGCCCGCCCCCGGCACCTGGACCGCGTTGCTCACCATGACCCGCCACGACCATACCGAAATCCGCCGTTTCTCCATCTCCGCCCGCCCTCCCTCTTGACACCGGCCGCCGGTGTGGTTAATTATTCAGTAGACGAATAATTATTCGTCAGGCGGACGCCCGTGACCAGCAACTATCGCCAGGAACAAATCCTCAAGCTTGTGCGCGAACGCGCCGTCCATTCCCAGGCCGAGCTCGCCGCCGCCCTGCGCCGCGCCGGCATTGCTGCTACCCAGGTCACCCTCTCGCGCGACCTCAAGGCGCTGGGCGTAATCAAAACCCCCACCGGCTACGCCGTCCTGGGCGCCGGCTCGCCCACCGCCGCTGCGCCCGTCCCCGCTGACTCCGCGCTCCGGCACATCGTCCGCGAGTTCGGCCGCGATTTGCGCCCCGCACAAAACCTTCTGGTCATCAAAACCGCTTCCGGCGCTGCACCCACGGTGGCCGCGGCCGTCGATCGCGCCGGCTGGTCCGAGCTCGCCGGAACCCTCGCCGGCGACGATACCGTGCTGCTCGTGTTTGCCAATCCCCGCCTCCGCCTTACCATCGAGCGCCGTCTCCAGGAACTGCTCGGTACCCGATCGCCAGAAAAGGAATAGTACTCGTGAAAACCAACCTCCTGAATCCCCGCATGGGCCATGGAGCTCCGCCTCCCTACCCCATCTCTGCGCCCCGTCTTCCGCGCCTCGCGGTCGGCGACCTCATCGACCTCGCCGCTCTCAGCCGCAAGGAATTCCTCGCCCTGCTTGATCTCGCCGCCGACATTAAAGTCCATCCCGGCCGCTACCGCGATCTGCTTTCCGGCTGTGGCCTGGCCATGATTTTCGAAAAACCATCGCTGCGTACCCGCGTCACCTTCGATGTGGCCATGCAGGAAATGGGCGGCCACGCCGTGTTCCTCGACTTCACCGAATCTCCCCTGGGCGAGCGCGAAGACATCCTCGATGTCGCCCGCAACCTCGAGCTCTGGATGGATGCCATCGTCGCCCGCACCTTCGGTCATGAATCCATCGAGCTTCTCGCCGGCGCCAGCTCCGTGCCCGTCATCAATGGCCTCAGCGATCACAGCCACCCCTGCCAGGCCATGGCCGACTTCCTCACCCTGCGCGAAGCCTTTGACGATTTCCCCGCCCTCAAACTCGCCTACGTCGGCGACGGCAACAACACCTGCCATTCATTGCTCGAAGCCGCCGCCCTCGCCGGCATCCACATGGCCGTTGCCACTCCGCCCGGCTACGAGCCCGATGCCGCTCTCGTCGCTCGCGCCCTGCAAATGGCTCGCCGCTCCGGCGCCAAAATCACCGTCGGCAATCAGCTCGCCCCAGCCCTGCGCGGTGCTCATGCCGTCTACACCGACACTTGGTCCAGCATGGGACAGGAGGCCGAGCAAACCCAGCGTGCCCGTGACTTTGCCGCTTACCAGGTCAATGAAGCCTTGATGGCCCGTGCCCGTCCCGGCGCCCGCTTCCTGCACTGTCTGCCCGCTCACCGCGGCCTCGAAGTCACCGCTGCCGTCATCGACTCGCCCGCATCGCTCGTCTACCAGCAGGCTGAAAATCGCCTGCACGCGCAAAAGGCCGTTCTGGCCGCACTCATACTCGGAAATTCGAATCGCGGGGGACGCGCCGTTGGCACCGCGGGCCAAGTCGGCGCGGAAGGCCGCGAAATTCACGGAGCGGCGGCCCGACCCCGGCAAACAACTAGGCGCGGACCCGGCCGGGCTGGGGCTCTAGGGGCCACCGGCCCGGCCGAGCGTCAAGCGGGT
>JBOGKK010000177.1:0-11911 GCA_050745425.1 Terriglobales bacterium | reverse complement strand
TGTTGAAAAGCCGCACGTGCCGCTCCGTTCGAGCTGTACAGCGGTTCTGATTTCGCTCTAGGGTTTAGCCGGGCGGGCCGCGGCGAGAGCCAGGGCTACCAGCGAGCTCACCGGCTGGTCCACATCGAGTGTCACAGCCGAGGCCGGGTCTGGCGGCTCCAGGTCGGCGAGTTGGCTGGCGAGCATGCCGGCTTTCATGTAGTGTCCCTGGCGCTGCTGCAAGCGCTGGAGCAGCAATGCCGGATCACCGGTGAGATATATCCAGCGCACCGGCAGGTCGTGCCCGAGCGTGTCCCGATAACGCTGCTTCAGCGCTGAGCACGCCACCACCAGATCGGCGCTGGCTGCCGCGGCCTGCTCCAGGCGTTTCCGTATAGCCGCCAGCCACGGCGCACGGTCCTCATCGTCGAGAGGAATGCCGCAGCTCATCTTTTCGATATTCGCCTGCGGATGCAGCTCGTCGCCTTCCAGGAACGCACATCCGAGTGCGCCGGCCAGCTTGCGACCGACCGTCGTTTTCCCGGTACCCGACACGCCCATCACGATATAGAGCATCCTGCCAAGAGTACAAATTAATGGGCAGGCTTGACCAGCCGGAGCAACGGGTCGGCGTGGTGCACTCCGACCAGGTTCGGGCCCATGGCGAACACTTGGTAACCGGCCGCTTCCAGCCACGGCTGGATTTGCTCCTTCTTGCCTTTGAGCGCCTCCACCACCAGCGCCGGGCGGCACCGCGCAATGGTCGCGCGCGCGCCCTCCAGCACCTCCAACTCCATGGCTTCGACGTCGATTTTCAATAAGTCGAGGCGGCCCAGCCCGAGCGAGTCCACGCTCAAGCAGGCGATTTCGGCGGCAGCGCCGCCCGCGTAATCAATCGACTGGCCGATATCTTCATTGTTGGCGGAGCGGCGCATCTCCAGACTTCCAAAGCTGCCGGGGCGGGTGTAATCGGGCACGGGCACGCGCAAGCTCCCGCAGGTGGTGCCCACCGCGGCATGCCGCGCCCAGGCGTTGGAGCAGTTGTTGAGCGCGATATTGCCCGCGAGCGCATAGAAAAGCCGTTCCTGCGGCTCGAACGCCACGACCGTGCCCCAGCCCGTCATCGCCCGCGCCCACTCCACCGTATGTACGCCAATGTTGGCGCCGCAATCGAGCGCGATCACGCCGTCGCCCCGCAATTGCCTGCTCATCTGGAGCAGTCCAACTTCGGCGTTCACCTCCGCGGGATCGCAGGCACTCGTTTCCATCAGGTTGAATCCGATGCCGATGCCGTGATCGGGCGCCAGCATGTGGTAGTCAAAGCGATTCAGGATGAAGGTGCCCTGGTCGGTAGCTCCTAGAACGAAGGCGGCCTTGCGCGGTGTGGACGTCATAGCATGGCTCCCAGGCTGGCGCGATACTGCGCGATGATGCGCTCCCAACCGTAATGGGCATGGATATGCGCCATCCCGCACCGGCCGCGGCGCGCGCGTTCGAGGGTGCTGGCACTGGCCGCCGCCCGCAGCGCCGCAACCAGACTGTCGATGGCGGGCTCAAACCAGGTCATAGGTGCGGTCATCACCTGCGGTGATTGCAGCTTCGGCGGCACCTCGCGTGCTTCGGCCGCAACCCACCAGGCGCTCTCAACCGGGCAAAACTCCGGCGCCGGTCCAGCCTGGGTGGCAATCACCGGCTTGCCGCACGCCAGCGCTTCTGCGAGGGGCATGCCAAAACCCTCGCCACGGTAAGGCAGGACGACGACATCGCAGCCGCGGTACAGCTTGGCCAAATCCTCCTCGCTGCAGTGATCCTCGCGGTATACGATCGGCGCCACGGCAGCATCGTTGGCCGCCGCGGCAATCTGCGCCGCCAGACTGAGGTGACGGTAGAAGCTCTGCGTCCCCATGGCTTTGATGACCAGCGTTACATCGTCACCCCGGGTAAACGCCCGCCGCCACGCCGCCAGCAGCACATCCATGCCTTTGCGGGCGATGGCGCCGCCCACGAACAGGAAACAGGTGCTGCGTGCCTGGGCGGGCCGAGCCGCGGGCCCGTCCGGGCAGAAAAAAGTGAGGTTCACCCCATTGGCGATCACCGCAACGTGTCCGCCCTCGACGCCACCGCGTTGCAGCACGTCCCGTACGAATTGCGATGGCACCCAGACCTGGTCGGCGCGTTGCAGCGGCGCCACCCAGTTCCGCGGAATCGCTCCAAACTCCCAGGGCAGAATCAGGGCCAGCTTGCCGGCCTCGGGTAAGCGGAAATCCGGCGGCCAGCTATGGCGGATGGTCACATCCAGCCGTCGCGGCAAGCTCCGTAATCCGGCCGCCCAGGCGGCGGGCAGGGGAAAGGCGCGCTCGGGCTCCTCACCCACCAGGGTCGGCTCCAGAGCCACGTCCAGCGCCGGGTCCGCCCGCAGTGCGCCACCCAGATAACGATTGATGCGCGCCGAGCTGGCGATCATCAGAAACGGCCCTTGCAACACCACGCCCGCCCGTTCGCCGGCGCGCCGCGCCGCCGCGCGCCGTGGCTGTACTGCGCTCAATTGCGCCATCATTGCGATGCGCCGCTCGTCCGTCAGCGGCCACAGCCGCAACGCGCGTTCGGCCATCTCCCAGCGCTGGTGCAGCAGCCACCAGGCAAACACCGCCGGTTGGTAACGTTCTTCGGTGCGACCGAGATGCAGGAGCGGGCCATCCAGGCCAGCCAGCCAGGAACGCGGGGCGCGCTCGCGCAGCAAGCCTATGACCGAGGGTTCATATGGCGGCTTCGCCACCACTCCCGTCAGGTAGTGCCGCAGCGCAACGGCCTGGTTGCCGCAGCGTGCCGCCATCGCTGCTAATAAGTAATGGGCGCGATAGCCGTCCTCCCCGCCGCTGCCGACATAGACGGTGGCTGCGGCCGGCGAATGGCTGAGGCGGGGCCCCGCGCCGGGCTGCCGCGGCTGGGTTGTCCGCTGCAGTGCGGCCATGGCTCCCTCGGGCTCAGCGCGCGCCAGCCGCAGCCTGGCTTCGAGATAATTGAGTTCGCGGTAGCCGGGATGCGTCTGCCGCGCTTGCTCGACCAGCGCCAATGCCGCCGCGAGCTGATTTTGCCGCGCCAGTACGGCCACGACATTCCGCAGCGCCAGTGCTTGCCATAAAACATGCAATCCGCTGTCCCGCGCCAACTCCGCCAGGGCTGCGATTCCAGAACCGGGACGCTGCCATTCCGTTCGCAGCGCTGATCGCATGCGCTGCCAAGGCTCGCCGCGGCCATCGTTGTCGTTTTGCAACTCCTGGGTTGCCATCATCGCCGCAATGCGCAAGCGCAGATCGACGCGGTCCTCCTGGTAGTTGCCGTCCTCGGGAAGAGGGCCAAATCCGCGCGGTTCCAGTCCGATCAGCTCCCAGTCCGCTGCCGCCGCATAATGCACCGGGACAAACGTCCGCCGACCGGGCGTCGCCATCGCCGCGTGCACCTGGGCGGGGGTACCTGCCAGCAGATGCTCGCCCGGCTCCAGGCGCCAGCGGCCGGCGGCGGTGGTCGTCGTGCGGCGGCAGGTGTGCGCGCGGTAATCGGGCAGAGCAATCGTGGTCAGAGGCATGGGTTCCAGGAACTCTAATGTGAGTCAGCCAGACAAATAGGAAGACTCAGCGTGAATCAGCACGCCGAGGGCCAGCCGCCACTTCCCGCAACCACGGCCCCCGGCGTGCAGCACCCGGGGCGTTGGCTTAGGAATTGGCCACTTATGCTCCTCAGCCCAGAAAAATTTAATCTTGGCTTAAGCGGATTCTAAGAATCGGCCCGTAGTATCTGAATACTGTCACTCAGGAGAAGCCACTTTGAATCACACACAATATGAGCCCCGCACTGCTGCCCTCGTGCCTGCGGTTCTGGTTGCCAGCGGAGATGCCGCCTTCCGCAAGCAGGTGCTCGAAGCCCTGCTCGCCGCCCGTCAGAGGGGCATCGAGGCGGTGGGCGGCGCCGACGCCCTGCTCCAGCTCGAAGCCACGCCGTGCGCCGGCCTGGTGCTGGACCGGCAGCTCCCCGATCTGGATGCGCTCGAGCTGCGCGCCATGATTTGCGCTCAGTATCCGCAGTTACCGGTCGAAGTTGTTGACGCCGCGGCATCGCCGGCGGCGGCATTGCCCGCCTGGGTGCACAAACTGCAAGGCGGCGCCGCCACCGTGCGGCTGTCCCCGCCCGCGCATCCTGCACCTGCGGCCGCGGTGCTGCCGCTGCCGTTGCAGCCGCTCGGCTCGGCGCCGGTCGAGTTGTTGTCCGGCATGATCGGCCGCAGCCGTCATCTGCAGGACGTCAGCGCCCTGGTGCACATGGTCGCGCCGCGCCGCACGCCGGTGCTGCTGCTGGGGGAGACGGGCACCGGCAAAGAAATGCTGGCCAAGGCCGTCCACGCCGCCAGTCCACGCTCGCAACGCCCGTTCGTGGTGGTCAATTGCGCCGCCATTCCCGAAGCGCTGCTTGAATCCGAGTTATTCGGCTTTGTGCGCGGAGCGTTTACCGGGGCGGTGCAGTCGCGCGCAGGCCGCATCCTCAACGCGCACACCGGCACCCTGTTTCTGGATGAGATTGGTGACTTGCCGCTCGCCTTGCAGGCCAAGCTGCTGCGTTTTCTACAGGAAGGGGAACTGCAGCGCCTGGGCAGCAACGATCCGCAGCACGTCGACGTACGCGTCATCGCCGCCACCAACGCCGCCCTGGCCGCCAAAACGGAGGCGGGCGAGTTCCGCCGCGATCTCTACTACCGTCTGGCGGTGTTTCCCATTGAGTTGCAACCCCTGCGCCAGCGCGCCGAGGATATCGTGCCGCTGGCGCGCCACTTCCTACGGCAACTGCAGAGCGAAGCGAGCGAGCCTGGACCCTGCTTTGCCGCCGAGACCCTCGATCTCATCGAGCAGTACTTCTGGCCGGGCAACGTGCGCGAGCTCCAGCACGCTCTCGAGCGTGCCTATATCCTCGCCGCCGGCCGGGACGAACTCCTGCCGCACCACTTTCCCGCGGCGCAGGCCTGGCAGCTCAACCGTGGCATTGGCCCTCGCCGTGCTGAGGATTGGACGGAGGCTACCGGAACCCATGCTTTCGTTTGATCCCCCGATGATCCATGGCCTGGAGAGTTATCTCGACGTCGCCACCACGCGGCAGACGCTGATTGCCTCCAACATGGCCAACGTCGATACTCCCGGCTATCAGACGCAGGATCTCAATTTTACTCAGGCGCTGGACGCGGCCGAAGCCGGCCTGGATCCTGCCACTGCCGAGCATAAGGTCCAGGGGCTGCTTGCGCGCCCCGATGGCAACAACGTCAATCTCGATCGTGAATCATTTCTCATGGCGCAGACGCAGCTCCAGTACGATACCGGCATCGCGCTGCTGAAAGATGAATTCCATCGCCTGAACCTCGCCATCAACGGAGGCGGCGCCGCATGAACCTGTTCGGTGTTCTTGATATCAGTGCCTCGGCGCTGCTCGCCGAACGCCAGCGCGCCGAGGTGGTCACCAGCAATCTCGCCAACGCCGAAAGCGCCGGCTCCAATCCGGCTCAGGTTTACCGCCGCAAGGAGGTCGTCTTTGGCGCCCAGCCCATGGCCTTTTCTAATGCTCTGCAAGCGGCCGACACTGTGCCGGGGGAAGGCACGGCGGGCGAGGGCGTTGCCGTGGAAGCCGTGGTCACCGATCAGTCTCCCCTCACCGAGCGCTACGAACCCGGCAGCGCTAACGCCAACGCCGAAGGCTACGTCACCCTCCCCAACGTCAACCCCGCGCAGGAGATCACTGACCTGATGGAGGCCGTCCGCTCCTACCAGCTCAATATCTCTGCGGCGCAGGCCACCAAGGGCATGATCCAGCAGACGCTCACCCTGCTCAGTTAGTTGCATTGCCATGATTCCGCTGATTACCTCGAATTTGCCGCTACTCGCACCGCCCACGCCGGCCAGTGCGCCCACCGCGCCTGCCGGGGCAGGCGAAGCGGGCGCCGGTTCCGGCTTCGCCCAGCAACTCAGCGGCGCCATCCAGAACATGGAGGGCATGCAAGCCAATGCTACCCAGCAGGTGAATCAGCTTTTGCAGGGCAAAAGCCAAGATCTGCACGCCAGCCTCATTTCGGTCGAGAAGGCCGATTTGGCCTTTGGCATGATGTTGCAGTTGCGCAACAAAGCGGTCCAGGCCTATCAGCAGATTTCCAATATGCAGTTCTAGCCCGCCTCAACCCATGCCCATGGCCAACACCGCTAGTCCCGGTCAATCTCTTGTCTCCCTGCGCCAAGCCGGTACGCAGATGGGCTCCATGATGGGCAGCATGAACTCGCGCCAGCGTCTCATTGTTGCCGGGGGCGTCATCGGCGTGCTGGCGCTGCTGGCCTGGATGGTGCTGCGCGCCAACCAGCCCAACTACACCGTTCTCTACTCCGGCCTCCAGGCCTCCGATATCCAGCAGGTCAGCGCCAAACTGGGTGCTCTCGCCATTCCCTACCAGACCGGGCCGAACGGCGCCAGCATCAGCGTACCCGCCAAACAACTGGCGCGGGCCCGTATGGTCCTGGCCACCGCCGGCTTGCCCCACAGCGGACAGCAGAGCTTTGCGCTGTTCGACAAAACCAACTGGAGCGGTAGCGACTTCGCCGAGCAGGTCAACTACCAGCGCGCCCTGGAGGGCGATCTCGAACGCACGATCGAGACGATGCGCGACGTGCGCACTGCGCGCGTGCAGATCACTCAGGCCCACGATTCTCTGTTCACCACCGAGGAGCGCCCGGCCAAAGCCGCGGTGATGGTGAGCCTCCAGGATGGCGAACTCCGCCCTGAGCTGGTTGACTCCATCCGCCACCTGGTTGCAGGCGCGGTTGACCACCTCTCGCCGGCAAACGTTGCCGTGATGGATGCCAACGGGCAGATCGCGCTGTCCACGGGACAGCAAACGCAGAGCAAGCTCGAAAGCGATCTGCAAGCCAAAATCATCGCTACGCTTGCTCCCGTCGTGGGTGCTGCCCATGTGCGCGCCAGCGTCGCTGTCACCTACGACCCGACGGCCGCGGACGATACCCAGGAAACCTATGATCCCGCCGCCAGCGCCGTGGTCAGCTCTAACACCAGCCGCACCGGTCCCACCGTCATCGCTCCCGCCAACGGTGTTCCTGGCACCACCAGCAATCTACCCACAGCGCAGGCGCCTGGCACCAACTTCAAGGCCCAGCTCGGCCTCAGCGGCCCTCAGGGTCAGCAGACTGAGAGTCAGACTTTTGCCGTTAGCCGCAAAATTAATCAC
Organism: Terriglobales bacterium; assembly: GCA_050745425.1. Lineage (GTDB taxonomy): Bacteria > Acidobacteriota > Terriglobia > Terriglobales > SCQP01 > SCQP01. Next base: position 4,665 of record JBOGKK010000177.1, on the reverse strand, counting down.
ACCACACGAGCCGCCGGTTCGGTGCAGCGCATCACCGCTGCCGTGGTCGTCGATGACGGCACCACGACCGTGACCCGCGGCAAGCACACTCTCATCGTGCCCGCCCCCCGCTCGCCGGCCGAGATGCAGCAACTGCAAGCGCTGGCATCGGCCGCCATTGGCCTGGATCCGGCGCGCGGGGATGTGTTGAGTATCGCCAACCTGCCCTTCTATGCGCCTCCGGCGGCACCGGCGGCACCGGTGCATCCGGCTGCGCCCGTGCCGTGGACTCAGCGCTTGCCCGTACCGCTGTCGTTTATCGCCGCCGCGCTCGGTGCCTTGCTGCTGGTCGTGCTCGCGCTGGCGGTCACGCTGCGCCGCCGCAAAACTGCGCCGGAAGTTGCCTCAGCCTCCGCCGATCCGCAATTGGGCGTTGGCAACGCACTCGCTTCTGTGGGAGCGCCAGAGGCGGAGGCCGCGGCCGCTCCTCTCGAAGTGGACCACGAGGTATTGAATATGACCGAACTGCTCGAGGCCGATCCTGACGGCACCCCGCCCGAGGTCGCCCATGTCCTGCAGCTCAAAGAACGTCTCGCCGAGCGCGTGCGCCGCGAGCCGGCCATCGCCGGCAGACTGATCCAGGGCTGGATGAACAAACGCCAGGAGGTGCGGTAATGGCGCTGGCTGCGCTTCCTGCTTCTTCTGGCGTGCGCAAGGCCGCCGTTCTGATGGTGCTGCTCGGCAACGACGCTGCGGCATCCGTCTATCGCTGCCTGCCCAAGGGCGAAGTGCAGCGCCTCACGGAAGAGATCAGTGAACTTTCGTTTGTCGCCCCCACCGAGGCGCACGATGTTCTTGAGGAGTACAACCACCTCCTCATGACCCACACCTATCTCGCCCAGGGCGGCACCGAGTACGCCACCGATCTGTTGGTGAAAGCCTTTGGTGAAAAGGAAGCCCGTGAGCTGCTTGGCCAGGTGATCGAGGCGCAGGAAGCACGCGCCGGCAATCTCGATTCCCTGCAGCAGGCCGATCCTCCGCAGCTCGCCAAATTTCTTCAGGACGAGCATCCGCAGACCATCGCGGTCATTCTCGCCCACCTCGGCATTCGCGCGGCCAGCAGCCTGCTGACCCTGCTGCCGGAGCGCGCCAGCGCTGAAGCCGTGCGCCGTCTTGCCGAAATGCGACAGTTCTCTCCCGAAATGGCCGAAAAAATTTCCATGGTCCTGCATCGCAAGTTTGAAGGCCTGGGTGAAAAATCCCGCCGCACGTATGCTGGCGTCAAAGCCGTTGCCGACATTCTCAACCGCACCGACATGAACGCCAGCAAACGCGTACTGGAGTCGATCGAGCAGGCCGACCCCGCCATGGCGCTCAGTATCCGCGACCTCATGTTCACGTTCGAAGATATGGTATCGGTTCCCGAGGCCAGCCTGCGCGAATGGCTCGGCGCCATAGACAAACGCACACTTGCGCTCGCCCTCAAAGGCGCTCCCAATGATTTGCGCACGCACGTCCTGCAGGCCATGTCCAGCCGCGCCGCCGACATGCTCAAGGAAGATATGGAAGCCCTCGGTCCGGTGCGCGCCCGCGACGTACAACACGCCCAGCAGGAAGCCGTCAACCTCGCGCGCCGCCTCGAACAGGAAGGCAAGATGATCCTGAAGGCCGACCACAATGAAGAACTTATTGTCTGATGCCGCACGGGCAGAACCTAGCCGGGCAGAACATCCGCGGCCAATACCATGAAGAACTCATCGTCGGAACGTACCTTCGTCGTCGAAAAGTTCGTCTATCGCGATCACGGCACGCCCGAGGAGGAACCGAGCCCGGCGCGCCGTGCGCTGGTTCCGCCGCCGCCCGCCGGCATCAGTGAAGACGAAGCCGCGGCCCGCGAGGAGCAGGCGCGGCAGACGGCTCGCACGGAAACCGAAGCCCGCCTGACTGCGGTTACGCAGAGCGTGATCGCCAGCGAGCGCCAAGCCGTGGCCACGGCGCTGGAGGGATTTGCCCAGCAACGGGAACTCTACTTCCTGCACCTTGAACGCGAGATCGTCCAGCTTGCCCTGGGCATCGCACGCCGCGTGCTGCACCGCGAGGCACAGATGGACCCTTTGTTTCTCGCCGGCAGCGTGCGTCTGGCGCTGGACCGCCTCGCCAGCGGCACCCGCGTCGATCTGTTCATGCCGCCTTCGCAGCAGGCACAGTGGGAAGACTTGCTCATCCGTGAGCCCATGCTCGCGCCCACGCCCGCGCTGCATGCCGACGCCGCACTCGAACCCAATGGTTGCCGCCTGGAAACCTCGACGGGCTCGACGGATCTAGGTCTCGATCCTCAGTTGCAGGAGATCGAACGCGGTTTTGCCGACCTGCTCAGCCGCCGCACGGCGCTGGTCCATCGCACGGCGGCGGTTTCGTGATTCTCGACCCCTACTTCCACACGCTCGACTCGCTGCCCACCTTCCGCTGGAGCGGCCGGGTGGTCAAAGCCGTCGGCCAGGTCGTCGAAAGCGACGGTCCACCGTGCTCGGTGGGCGAAGCCTGCGCCATTCTCGGCGCCGACGGCCGCGGGGTTGAGGGCCAAGTGGTGGGCTTTCGCAAGTCCACGGTGCTGAGCATGCCTTTACGCACGCCGGATGGGATCCGCTTTGGTGATCGCCTCGTCACCTGGGGCGCCAAACCCGCGATGCCCGTCGGTGACGCGCTGCTGGGCCGCGTCATCGATGGCAGCGGTCTTGCTTTCGACGAGTTGGGCGAAATCCTTACCGATGCCACCCGCGCCTACGATGGTAATCCCCCTTCGCCCATGGATCGTGTCCTCATCCAGCAACCGCTCGGGTCCGGCATCCGTGCCATTGATGGCCTCCTGACCTGCGGGCGCGGCCAGCGACTCGGCATTTTCGGGGGTAGCGGGGTGGGCAAAAGCACCCTTATCGGCATGATGACGCGCAACACGATGGCCGATCTCACCGTCCTCGCCCTGGTCGGCGAGCGCGGCCGGGAAGTGCGCGAGTTCCTGCAGGATGCTCTCGGTGAAGAGGGCCGCAAGCGCTCCGTGGTTGTGGTTTCCACCTCGGACCAGTCGCCCCTGCTGCGCATTCGCGCCGCTCTCGCTGCGACCGCAGTCGCCGAGCACTTTGCCCATCGCGGCAAGCACGTGCTGCTCGTCGTCGACTCGCTCACGCGCTTCGCCATGGCGCAGCGGGAAATCGGCCTTGCCGCGGGCGAGCCGCCCACCGCCAAAGGCTATACCCCGTCGGTGTTCGCTCTCCTCGCCCGCCTGGTCGAGCGAGCCGGACAATTCCGCGACGGCAGCATCACGGCGTTTTACACCGTGCTGATGGAAGGCGACGACCAGCAGGATCCACTCGTGGATGCCGTTCGCTCGCTCCTTGATGGCCACATTATGCTCGACCGCGAGCTCGGCTCCCAAGGCCACTATCCTGCCATCAATCTGCTCGACAGCCTCAGCCGCCTCATGCCCGCCGTCACTTCGCCCGAACATCGCCGCCAGGCGGGGCGCCTGCGCCAGCTTCTGGCTGCCTACCGCCGTTCCGAAGATTTAGTGCGCATCGGCGCCTATCAATCCGGCGCCGACCCGCTCCTCGATCAAGCGCTGCAAGCCTTGCCGGCAGTGCAGGCCTATCTGCGGCAGAGCGCAGGCGACAGGCTCGATTTCACCACCTCCGTCCAGCAACTCCTGAATCTCTCTCTGGGCGAGGCCGCGTGAAGTTTACAGCATCATTGCAGCGTGTGCTGCAGCTGCGCCGCAGCCTCGAACGCCAGGAAGAAATGAAACTGTCGCTCCTCGCCGCCCGCCGCCAGGCGACTGCTGCCGCCGAAGAAGGCAACCGCGCCAAAGCGCGTGGTGAGCATGCGGCGCTGCTGCGCGATTTGGCAGGCGAGGCCGAAGTCACTGGTTGCGAGCTGCAAGCCGCAGGTCTGCGCCACGAAGTCGAAACCGCGCGCGCGCAGCGCCTTCGCCGCGAGGCCGCCGAAGCCGAACGTGCCCAGATTGCCCAGCGCGCTGTCTTGCTCGAGCGCACGCGCGAGCGCGAAACACTCGATACGCTGGCCGCGCACGCGCACGAGCGTGAACGCCGTGACCGCAGCCGCCGCGAGCAGGCCGCGCTCGATGAAGCCTTCCTGTTCCGCCACTCCGACCGATCCTGATTGCTGCCGCCGCCAGATGGTCTGCCGAATATTAGAGCTTTCTTATTGTTGCTGACCGCGCTTGGTTTGGCGCACCGCGTGCTTGGCTCAAGGCATGATGCCCGTCGCTCCAGCCCCCGCGCCCACTGCGACACCGGCGCCGGCGCCGGCCAACGCCGCGCCACCGGCGCCGACCGCGCCGGGCTCGGGCGACTCCACCGCGTTCGGCCAGCAACTGCAGCAGGCCGTTGCCACAACGAGCACCGAGCCTGCACCGGCATCCCCATCGAAAACGCGTGGTTCTTCTTCCGGCAAACCGGATAAGACTAAAACGGCTGCTCACGCTTCCGCAGTCGCGGTCCATGCTCAGCCCGCTGCGCCGACTACGGTACCGGTCGCAGCTCTGATTACGGTTCCTATGGCAGTGACTTCGCCGCCCACGCCTGCGGCCGATACCGCCGCTGCGCCCGCGCCAATCCCGGCTTCCGCCACGGTACCCACGGCTTCACTCATCCCGGCGGTTACTCCCGATCC
>JBOGKK010000176.1:0-2516 GCA_050745425.1 Terriglobales bacterium | reverse complement strand
CACAAGGGTTGCGCCTGCGCGCCCATGCCCTTCGTCGCCGCGGCGACCACGGCGCGCGCGCCCAGCTCCTGGGCGGTGGTTCCGGCCGCGGACGGCAGCATGGGCAGGTTGCGTTGCGGTGTCACCTGCGCCGCCTCCACACTGGCCTCCGCCTGATACGTCGGCCGGCGGCAGACCAGGAACACAACCCCCACGCTCAGGCTCACCGCCATGACCACGGCGAAGGTTCCGGGGCGGCGCTGCAGCGCACGGCGCCAAGCCACGCCCGGGGCGGGAATCTGGCGAAAGGTGCGCGGCGCCGGGCCCGGAGTGCGGCGGCAAAACAAATCACGTTGCAGCGGCGGGAGCGGCATGAGCAGTTACTGTCCGGGCAACTTGGCTAGGTTCGGGACCACAGCCTGAGCGGGAGGTGACGACCAGTGGAAAACGATCACGCCGAAGATGATCTGCGCCACCGTGGCCGCGGCCAGTTGAATGCCCGCGGTGATGTCGGCCTTGCCCGGACTCCAGGGCACGTAGACGAGATCGTAGGGGCGGAGCTGTGGATCCGGCGCTTCGCCCTGCATGACGTGCCCGGCGTTGACCCAGACGGTTTTCGTATCGCCATCCAGATTGCGGTGAACAATACGGGTATGGTTCAGGCGGCTGTCGCGCCTGGTGCCGCCGGCCAGACTGATCGCCTCCAGCATCGTCAGTCCCGCGGGCGGCAGCGGATAGGCGCCCGGCCGCACTACGTTGCCGGCCACGTAGACGGTTGCCGCCTGGGCGACGCGGATCATTTCACCGGCACGCAACCGGACGTACCGGGCCCCCCCACGCTCGAACGCGGTCACCGGAATCGCTTCCGCGGCGTCTCCGCCGGCAGGCTGAATCAGTATTTGGCCGCCGGCACTCGCGCGCAGGCCGCCCGCAGCGGCCAGCATGGCGCCCAAATCCGGGTAGCTACGGGCCGAGTACACACCCGGGGTGACGACGGCTCCGGCCACCGTGACCGGTTGTGGCGCGAATTGCTTGACCAGCACCTGAACTTGCGGATCGAGCAGGTAGGTCTGCCGCAGCCGCGCCGCCAGCGCCTGTCCGGCCTGCGCTGCGCTGTCGCCGGCGAGCGTGAGCGTGCCTGCCTCGGGCATGGTAAAACTGCCGCCGGCCGTGAGGCGCGCTTCGGTTTGCAGTTCGGGCGCTCCGGTGACGCGCACCGCAATCAGATCACCCGGCTCAAGTGTTTGCGCCACCACCGGAGGTGTGGCTTCCTGCAGGGGCGCGGTTGCACCCTGCGCCGATGCGCTGATGGCCAGCACCAGTACACAAGCCAGCCCGTATCCGATAATTCCCGCTCTGCCGTACACGCAGCCAGCATGCGCAACCACGGCACGCCGGTCAACCAGCGTTGAAGGGTGTGCTCTCGTTCCAATTTGAATTCAGCCTGTGCCAATAGCCCAAATCACCGCGCCGGAGGCGATGGCTTTTTTGGCACCAACTCCCGTTCGGGGGGAATATGCCGGGGCCCTACTTTGATGACCCCGGAGGGAGGATCGCTCGCCGGAAACGAATCCGCGATGGTTTCGTCGTACTCACGATCTTTGGCGCTGACGGTATCTCCCTCCGGCGCTTGCGGTTCGCGTGGCGGGATGGGTTCTGGCAATCCCATGGCTCCAGTGTATGCCCGAAGCCGAGCCCGTGCGAGCGCCGGCAACGGTTCCGGGCGCGGGCGCATCCGATTTGCAGATTCTGCTCTCAGGAGAAGCCAGCATGCCCGTTACCAGCAGCCAACACGATCGTTATATCCTGCACCTCAATCACGCCCTTGCCATGGAAAACGCCCTCGTCGACCATTTGGAAAAGCGCGCCGCCGCTGTCCCCAAACCCGACGTCCGCCAGCGCCTGCTGCAGCACCGTGATGAAACCATTCAGCACCGTGAGACCGTGCGCGACTGCATTCATTCCCTTGCCGGCGAACCCACCATCACCAAGGCCAACGTACAGGCGCCGATTACGCCCGGCATCGTCGGCAAAGTCATGACTGCGCTCGAGAGCGAAAAGGAAGACAAGCTGCTGATGGAAGACCTCGCCGACTTTGCCGTCGAGAATTACGAAGAAGCTCTCTACGCCGGCCTCAGCCTCATCGCCCGCAACGTCGGCTATCCGCACCACGCCACGCGCTTTGAAGATATCCGCAAGCAGGAGCGTGCCATGGCCGACTTCATCGCCGCACATCAGCCCGACGGCGTGCGCGAGGCCTTTCCACCTCTCGAACAGGCCGCCTAGAGTGGCACCACGCCCATGCTAGGCTGAAGAGCATGCGCGTTGCCCTTTTCACCCGCGAATATCCTCCTCACGTTTACGGTGGCGCTGGCGTCCACGTTGACTATTTGAGCCGCGAGCTGGCGCGGAGCATCGATGTGGAAGTTCATTGCTTCGGCGAGCAGCACAGTAGCTCCGGCCAGTTGACCGTCATCGGCCACGAGCCGTGCCAGAAGCTCACCACCGAAGAGAAATTCCGCGGTGCTCTGCAGGCG
>JBOGKK010000175.1:0-4016 GCA_050745425.1 Terriglobales bacterium | reverse complement strand
GGCAAGGGCGACGCCGTCGCGCAGGGGGAGGATGGTTTGGCCCTCGAGGCGGGCATCGGCATAGAAGGCGAGATTGAAGGCGCGGATAGCCTCAGTGTCCTTATCGGGAGGGGTCGTGGGCGGATCGGCGACGAGGCCGCGCCAGAGGACGTTGTCGGCGAGGAGCAGGCCGCCGGGGTGAAGGCGCGGGACGGCGGCGTGGAGGGCGTCGAGGTATTGGGTCTTTTCGTGATCGATGAAGATGAGGTCGAAGGCGCCGGGGGTGGCCGTGAAGGTCGAGAGCGCGTCGCCGATGCCGATGTGAATGCGGCTGGCGAGGCCGGCGCGCTGGAAATTGGCGCGCGCTTCGGCGGCAAGATCAGGGCTGAGATCGGTGTAGAACACTTCCCCGCCCTCCCCGGCGGCTTCGGCCCAGCAGAGGGTGGAGTAGCCGATATTGGAGCCGAACTCGAAGACGCGTTTGGCGTCGGCGAGTGAGGCAATGAGGGAGAGGCAGCGCGCGACCATGGGGCCGATGATGGGCAGCGAGCGCTGACGCGCCTGCTCTTCCATTTCGGCGAGCACGGGCGGGCTGGGTGGCAGCAGATGGCCGAGGTAATGCTCGACGGCGGGATTGACGATCATAGCGTCACGCCGGGCTTCATCTCGCAGACTTCGCAGGGGGTGCCGGCGGCCTGGAGGTGCTGGCGCAGAGCGGCGGGCGTGCCGGTGAGCTGGGGCATGGTGGCGTAGTGATTGGGGACGATGCAGGGGACGCCCAGCAGGCGGCAGGCGTGGGCGGCTTCGAGCGGGCCCATGGTGAACCAGTCGCCGATGGGCAGGAAGGCGACTTCGGGCTGGTAGATTTCGGCGAGCAGCTTCATATCGCCAAAGATGGCGGTATCGCCGGCGAAGTAGGCGCGCAGGCCTTCGGCGAAATGGATGATGAAGCCCGCGGGTTCGCCGAGATAGACGCAGAGGCCGTCGGGGCCTTCGATACTGCTGGAGTGGTCGGCGTGGACCATGGTGACTTTGGCGCCGCCGGCATCGATGGTGCCGCCCTTGTTCAAGGCGATGACCTGTTCGCGCGCGACACCCTGCTTGATGAGCCAGGCGCCGAGCTCGATCATGCACACCACCTTCGCCTTGCTGCGCTGGGCAAAGGAGACGAGGTCGCTGGTGTGGTCGGCATGGCCGTGGGTGACGAGGATGAAATCAGCGGAGGCGGGGTTCTTTTCGCTTTCCGGGCACAGCGGGTTGGGAGTGAGGAAAGGATCGAGATAGAAGGTTTTGCCGCCGGAGCGGATGCGGTAGGTGGACTGGCCCAGCCAAGTGAGTTGCACGCCGTGGGTGTTGAACATGGGTTTCGTAGCTCCTTAAGCCAAATATAATCCACCGTTCACCGACAGGGTTTCGCCGGTGATGTAGGTAGCGCCGTCGCCGGCGAGGAAGCGAACGGCGGCGGCGACATCGGTTGCCGAGCCCATACGGCCGAGCGGGATGCGCGCGAGCAGGGCCTGATGAACTTTTTCGCCGAGCGCGGCGGTCATAGCGGTGGCGATGAAACCGGGAGCGACGGCGTTGACGGTAATCTGGCGCGAGGCGACCTCGAGGGCGAGCGCTTTGGTAAAGCCAATGAGGCCGGCCTTGGCAGCAACGTAGTTGGTCTGGCCGGGGTTGCCGCTCTGGGCGACGACGCTGGCGATGTTGATGATGCGTCCCCAGCGGGCGCGGACCATGCCGGGGAGGACGGCCTGGGAGGTGAGCATGGCGGCGGTGAGGTCGGTGGCGATGACGGCATCCCAATCGGCGCGTTTCATGCGGAGCAGGAGCTGATCACGGGTGAGGGCGGCATTGTTGATCAGAATGTCGCACTTGCCGAACTGCGCGATGAGCTGGGTGACGCCTGCTTTCACTTGTGCCTCGTCGGCCACATCCATCGACAGTGCCAGGGCGCGCCCGCCGGCAGCGGTGATTTCGGTCACGACGGCAGTCAACTTCTGGAGATTGCGGGCAGCGCAGGCGACGGCGATGCCGTCGGCAGCGAGGGTTTTGGCGATGGCGGCGCCAATGCCCTGGGAGGCGCCGGTGACGAGGGCCACATGCGAGGGCTGCTCAGGCATGAGCCAGGACCTCCACGGTTTTTTCGAGTGATTCGGAGTCTTCGACGTTGAGGCAGACGGCGTTGCGGTCGATGCGCCGCAGGAGGCCGGAAAGTACCTTGCCGGGGCCGACCTCGACGAAGTGGGTGACGCCTTTGGCGAGGAGGCCGCGCATGGAGCGCTCCCACTGGACGGGGGCGGTGACCTGGCGGATAAGGGCATCGCGGGCCTCTTCGGGGGCTTCAATGAGTTCGGCGTCGACGTTGGTCATGAGCGGCATTTCGAGCTCGTTGAAGTAGGTGTTCCACAGGTCCCATTGCAAGGTTTCCTGAGCGGGTGCCATGAGGGCGCAATGGAACGGGGCGCTGACGGGGAGGAGGATGGCGCGGGCGCCGCGTTCGGTGGCGAGGGAGACGGCACGTTCGATGGCGGTGCGAGCGCCGGCGATGACGATCTGGCCGGGGGAGTTGTAGTTGGCGGGCGAGCAGACCTGGTTCTGGGCGGCTTCGGCGCAGAGGGCGGCGACTGCGTCCGGTTCCATGCCGAGCAGGGCGGCCATGGCGCCTTCGCCGGCGGGAACGGCCTCCTGCATGAGCTCGCCGCGGCGGCGGACAACTTTAACCGCTTCTTTGAAGTCCAGGCAGGCGGCGGTGACCAGAGCGGAATACTCGCCCAGGCTGTGGCCGGCGACGTAGTCAGGGCGCACGCCGTGCGCGGCCAGCACGCGGGCGGTGGCGACGGAGACACTCAAAATGGCGGGCTGGGTGTTGGCGGTGAGCTTGAGCTGTTCCTCAGGGCCGGCAAAGCAGAGTTGAGAGAGGGGTTCGCCGAGAGCCTGATCGGCCAAGGCAAACACTTCGGCCGCGACCGGGAAATGCTGCTGGAGGTCGTGACCCATGCCGGCAAATTGAGAGCCTTGTCCGGGGAATAGGAATGCGAGAGACATGAGTTTACAGATTACAGGTTACGGAAGGATCGCTGGGGCGGAGGTGCTGGATCTGCGTTTCAATTTGATGATTGATGGCGTGCGAGGCGGAATCTGCGGCGACGCGGATGGCGTTTTTGATGGCCTTGGAATTACTGCGGCCATGGCAAATAATGACGCTGCCGCGGACGCCGAGCAAGGGAGCGCCGCCGTACTCACTGTAGTCGAGGCGTTTTTGCAGGGTCATGAAGGCAGGGCGGGAGAGCAGGAAGCCGAGTTTGCTGCGCAGGGTGCGGGAAAGCTCTTCTCGCAAGGTGCCGCGGACGACCTCGACCAGGCCTTCACTGATCTTGAGCGCGACGTTGCCAACGAAGCCATCGCAGACGATGACGTCGACCTTGCCTCGATAGATGTCGCGGCCCTCTACGTTGCCGACAAAGTTGAGGGGCAGTTGCTGCAGGAGGGTGAAGGCCTCGCGGGTGAGCTCGTTGCCTTTGATTTCCTCCTCGCCAATGGAGAGGAGACCGACGCGCGGGCCGGCGACGGCATCCTTGCGGTCGCAGCCAAGGATGACGCGGGAATAGATGGCGCCCATGATGGCGAACTGTTCGAGGTGATCGGGACGGCAGTCGACGTTGGCGCCGACGTCGATGAGGATGGCGGCGCGGCCAGCGGCGGCGGGCACGACGGTGGCGAGAGCGGGGCGATGGACGCCTTCGAGGCTGCCGAGCATGAGCTTGCTGGTGGCCATGACGGCGCCGGTGTTACCGGCACTGACGAGGCCGACGGCGCGGCCGGATTTGACGAGACGGGCGCAGACGTGAATGGAGGAGTCGCGCTTGGTGCGGACGGCGCGCACGGCCTTATCCTCCATGGTGATGACCTGGGTGGCGGGAACGATCTCAATATTGCGGCGGTCGGCGGGGGAGTAGGAGTGGAGCGCGGTTTCGAGCCGCGCCTGGAGGCCGACCAGCAGGATATTGACCCCGAACTCGCGCGCCGCCGCGACC
>JBOGKK010000174.1:0-2882 GCA_050745425.1 Terriglobales bacterium | reverse complement strand
CGGCGGCGGCGGCGGTGGCCGTGGCGCACGCGGCGGCTTCGGCGGCGGCGGCGGCGGCCGGCGTGAACAACGCTGGTAAGCAGCCCGGTCAAAACGTGGAAGGGCGGCTCTGCGGAGCCGCCCTTCTTTTTTTACTGCAGCACGTCGAGGTACTTCAGGGCGCCGCCGGTGTTGTACAGCACCACCGTTTCTTCCGGCTGCATCCATCCGGAAGCATACAACTGCCGTGCAGCGACGACCGTCGCCGCTCCTTCCGGCGCCGCAAAAATGCCCTCGGTGGCCGCCAGCTCGTGTACCGCATCGAGAATGGCCTCGTCGGTCACAGCAACCGCGGTGCCGTGGCTCGCCTGCAGAATATCAAGAACAATTTTGTCGGCGTAGGGTTTGGGCACGCGCAGTCCGGCCGCCAGCGTGGCGGCATTTTTCCAGGCTTCGATGCTGGTTTCGCCGCGGGTGAACGCGCGCACCACGGGAGCGCATCCAGTAGCTTGCACGGCGACCATGCGCGGACGTTTGGCACCAATCCAGCCCAGTGCCTCGAGCTCGCCAAATCCCTTCCACATCCCGATCAACCCCACGCCCCCGCCAGTCGGATAAAAGATCACATCCGGGACCTTCCAGCCTAACTGCTCCACCACCTCGAACCCCATCGTCTTTTTGCCTTCAACGCGATAGGGCTCTTTCATGGTGCTGACGTCGTACCAGCCCTCGCGCTCCTGTCCCTCGCGCACCAAACGCGCGCAGTCGCTGATGAGGCCGTCGACTAACGTCACCTGCGCACCGTAGAAGTGATATTCCGCCAGATTGCCTTTGGGCACATCCCTGGGCGCAAAAATATGCGCCTCCAGCCCCGCCTTGGCCGCGTAGGCCGCCAGCGCGCTGCCGGCATTGCCCGCGGTGGGGATGGCAATCTTGCGTACGCCGAACTGCTTTAGCATGGTCACCGCACAGCCAAGGCCGCGCGCCTTGAAGCTGCCGGTGGGGTTGAGGCCTTCATCTTTCACGTACAAACGGTGGGCGCCCACTTTTGCCCCCAGCCGCTGCGCGTGCAGCAACGGCGTCTGCCCCTCGCCCAGCGTCACCGGCGTATCGGAGGGCATCAGTTCCTGGTACTTCCACATGGAGCGCTCCGCCTGCGAGCGTGCGCCCAGCACCTGCGGGTTCAGCACTCTGGCCACTGCTGGCAGGTCATAGCGCACATAAAGCGACCCCTGGCACTTCGGACACACCGTTTGCGGACGATCGGCCGCGGCATGCTCCCCGCACCGGCTGCACTCCAGATGGCTGACGTAGGTCACGCCAGCAGCATAGCAGCTTGTGAGCCACTCGTGCAGCGCACCAGCCGCTCGCCCGCTGGCAATTCGGAAACGCTTGTTGCTATTCTTGCCGCATGTCCACTGAGAGTACGGCACCGGCCACTTCGGCAACCGCAGCCATCGACCCGGCCCGAGCCGCCTTGGTGCAAGCCGCTCTGGCAGGTTGGCGCCACAAACTAACCGACTTTTCCCGTAGAAATATCCTGCTCTACTTCCGCGCGTACCGAACCGGTACGGTTGACTTCACTGCCACAGACCCACAATGTCTCGCACACTTGTTGTCGGGCCAAGAGGCGGTGGACACGAGAGATTTGTGCGCGACTGACGATTACAAAGTCCTGCACCTCTCCCTGCAAGTCCTTGTGCGCCGCGCCCAAGCCAACCTTGAAGAAAAGGGCCTGGATACGCTGGCACTTGCTTTGGGCAGCGCCACATGGCCCAGCGAGGACGGCGGCCGGCCGACCGATGCGCCGGTTCTTTTGGCGCCTATGAAACTGGTGCCGAAGGGCTCATCCCGGTTCGACTTGAGCCGTAGCGGGCCGCTGCAGATCAACCCGGTGCTTGAACGCGTATTGGGCTCGAAGTTTGACATCGATATCGCTCTGGACGATTTGCACGATCTCGCCGCTGCGGACGGCGATGAGGGCGGCTTCGACATCGATCAGGTATTTGCGCAAATTCGCGAGCGTACCGGTGGCATCGCGGGATTTGTACTCTCCGCACGCACCATCCTAGGCAATTTTGCCTTCCAGAAAATGGCTATGGTGAAGGACTTAGAAGACAACGCGGCGCAGTACACAGATTCTGATCTCATCGCCGCAATCGCTGGAGATGCGAACGCGCCCGGCTCGCTCGGCCCTAAAACTGGGGAAATCGAAAAGGAGGATTTGGACTCGATCGCCCCCGAGAACGAATTCCTTGTCCTCGATGCCGATTCCAGCCAGACCTGCGCGATCGCGAACGCCGCTCGCGGTGAGCACGTAGTCATCCATGGCCCGCCGGGCACTGGCAAGAGCCAAACCATAGCCAACCTGATTGCCACGCTTGCAGCGCAAGGCAAGCGCGTGCTCTTCGTCGCCGAAAAGCGAGCGGCCCTGGAAGTGGTGCTCCACCGTCTCCATCAGGTTGGGCTCGGCCACCTGGCCCTAGATCTTCATGGCGCGAATGTGTCCCCCGCGAAAGCGTTGCGCCAACTATCCGAGGCGCTCAATCAGGTGCGCGCAGCCGTACCGCCCACGTACGAGGAAACGCATTCCCGCTTCCAGGACCGGCGGCGGCGGCTGAACGACCACGTCCACCGCCTGAACCAAACCCGGGAGCCAGCCGGCATGAGCGTCCTTGCGATGAGAGGTAAGCTGCTGCGCATCAGCGCGACCGCTCATGCCGAAACTCGCTGGCGTGGCGAATCCCTGAACCGCATCAGCCGCAATGTTGCCCTTGAGGCTCAAGACTGGCTGCACGAGGCTTCCGGGCTGAGCCCGCTGATACTGGCCACCAGTTCGTCGCCTTGGATGGGTGCGGTTCTGTCGCAAGGCGATGCTGCCGCGGACGCGGTCGAGCTCGTCC
>JBOGKK010000173.1:0-17040 GCA_050745425.1 Terriglobales bacterium | reverse complement strand
GCGGGGATCTGGTGGGCGGCACCTCTCCGTTTGGCACGCACAAGGCGCTGCCGGTATTTGCTGAAGCGAGCATAGGCGAGCTGCCGCGGCTGTACATTAATGGCGGTAAACGCGGCTTTCTGGTTGGGATGACGGGAGCGGAGTTATGGCGTCTGCTGAAGCCGGCGCCGGTTTTCGCAGCGGTGGAACAGTGACCAGGGCAGTGGTCATCACCGGGGCTTCCAGCGGGATCGGCGCGGCCTGCGTGCGGCGCTTTCTGGACGACGGCTGGCAGGTGGCAGGCTTGGCGCGGCGCATCGCGACCGTGCCCACCGGCGCGATGGCACTGGCGGTGGACCTCACGGATGCCGGCGCCGTGGATGCGGCGGGCCGGAAGATTGCGGCATGGCAGCCGCGCATTCAGGCGGTGATTTGCGCGGCGGGAGACTTTCTGGTGCAAGCGATGGACTCACCCATGGCCAGCGTCGAATTCGAGCGCATCTGGCGGGTGACGGTGTGGTCAAAGTTCTATCTGGTCCGCATGCTTCTCCCGCTGCTGGCGCCGCCGGCGGCCGTGGTGCACGTGGCATCGCTCGCTGCCCATCGCGATTTTGCCGACGAGACCGCATACATGTCGGCCATGCACGGAGTGATGGGGCTGGCAAGAGCCCAGGATGCGGAATTGAAGCCGCGCGGGATCCGCGTGGCGGTGGTTTCGCCGGGCCTGGTCCGTACGCCGCTCACGGAGCGCGCCTTTCCTGCCGAGGTGCTGGAGGATGCGCTGGCGCCGGAGGCTATTGCCGGATCGGCGGCAATGCTGATCGCCACCTGCCGGGGGGGCGGCTATATACCGGAAATCTTTCACTTGCCCCAGAATTCGACGTAAAGCGAGCGCGTTTCCCAGAGCGTGAGGCCGACGCGCAAATGGGCCGGGAGGGCAGGCCGCAACTGCTCCCAAATCCAGAGAGCCAGCGCCTCCAGCGAGGGATGCTCCAGAATCGCGTCCAGATTGCGGTGATCGAGTGCGGCAATCACTGAATATTCCACCAGCGTTTTCAGCCCGCGCAGATCGTACAACATGCCCTGGCCATCGAGGTCACCCTCGAGCATGACCGTGAACTCGTAGTCATGCCCGTGCGGCAGGCGGTCGTAGCCGTCATCGTCCGGAAACGAATGCACGGCGTTGAAGCGGAACCCGGTTTTGGCAAGACGGAAAGTGGGCACGCAGCTAGTGTAGCGAGGGAGGGGCGGCGGCGGCGAATCCGGCGATGCGCCCGCGTACACGCAACAGCAGCGTGAGCACAAAACCGCCCAGCAACGCGACCCAGGTCGAGGGAACCATGCCCGCGCCTGGTGCGGTGCCGAGAAAACGCATGACGAGGCCGCCCAGCACGCCGCCGATGATGCCGCTGACGAACTCCATGGCCGGAGGCTGCCCGCCCGCGCGCATGAACCGTGCTGTGACCCAGCCCGCGACAGCTCCCGCAATGATCCAAGCGATGACGGCCATGGCTACCCGTTCTCAGTTTACTGCAAAGCGCCGGGCCGCCCTCAGTGGGCGCCTTGCAGCAGGCGTTCGGCGAAATAGTTCACCACTTTGGCCTGATCCCGCACGGTAGTCAAAAAGGCTGCCTGCAGCACCTGCTGGCGCGCATTGGTGAGCAAGTCGCGTATGCTCTGTTGCACTTGCGGATCCGACAAGGGGCGCAGCCCGGCAGGTTCGATGCCGGCAAGCTTGAGCAGGTAATAGCCGGCGGGGGTAGAGATCACCGGCGAAATTTCACCGGGATGGAGGCGCAGAATCGCGGCACGCAGCCGTGGCGGCGTCTGCGATGCAAGCACCGACTGCGGAATCAACCCCAGATCGCCACCGCTCGAAGCGGTGGCCGGATCCTCGGAATACTGCTCGGCCAGGGTGGCGAAATCGGCATGGGCGGCGAGGCGCTGCTGCAGCATTTTAATCTTCTTTTTCGCCGCCGCCGGGGTGGCAGCCTTATCTTCGGCCAGGTTGGTTACCGGGCCGGGATGAGGCGTCACCACAATTTCGAGTACATGGTACTGGCGCTCGGGCAGGTGAAAGCTGGCCTGATTCTGCTGATAGTAGGCGGCGATTTCAGCCCGAGTGATGTGGATTTTGTCGCCCACTTCGCGCTGCAGCAACTGATTCAGAATGAGCGAATGGGAAATCTGCGTGCGCTCGGCAGCCTGGGCCGGCTGGCTCTGATGCACGGAGGCGACGCTCAGGGCGCGCTCGACCTGAGCGGCATTGGCTTGCAGCCCGAGATGACTGGCGTATTGCAGCAGAATATGGCGGTCAATGAGCTGGTTTAAAAGCGAAAGGCGCAGTTGCAGGCTTTGCTGGGCCGGCAGCGGCGCGCTGGCCCCGCTGGTCTGCTGGGCGTAGAGGCGGTCGAGTTCGGCCGCGGTAACGGGCTGTCCGTTAACGGCAGCCACCACATTCGGGCCGGGCGGGGAGGAGTGAAACCAACCCTCGAGACGGGAACAACCCGCCAGGCAGAGCATGGCCGCGATCACCGTGACAGCCGGCAGGCGGCGTAGACAAGCAGAGAGCACGCCCCAGTGTAGAGCAGTGCGAGGGGATTGCCAATGGGCTCCCTATACCTACACGCCGGGGACCTAAAAATGCGCCACTCTTTGAGGTATTGCGGGGATGCGTTTCCGGAGTAAGATGATAGGACGCGCTCACGCGGCTCTGAAACCGCTACCGGGGCGCTGGGTGATCCATGCGAATCAGCAAAGCCGATATTGAGTCCCTGGCCCAGTTCCGTTATGCGCTGCGCCAATTCCTGCGCTTTAGCGAGCGCGCTGCCCGGCAAGCGGGAGTTTCCCCCCAACAGCATCAGCTGCTGATGACAATCAAGGGCATGCACGGACGCACCTGGGCGAACGTGGCCGAAATCGCTGAACGCCTTCAGGTCAGCCATCACGCGGCGGTGGCGCTGGTCACACGCGCGCAAAATCTGAAGCTGGTGAAGCGCACGCAGGGCAAAGAGGACCGGCGAACGGTGCAGGTTTCACTCACGCCCAAAGGCGAAGATCTGATCGCCCAATTGGCCGAGCTGCATCATCACGAACTGGGCCGGTTATCGCAGATCCTGCTGAGGCAATTGCAGTCGATCGGCGGCACGGCGCGCAAGCGTGCCCTGGGCAGCAGCCATTAGCGCAAAAACAGCACCGGGACAGTTCGCCGCCTTCTCTCGCCGGCATTGACTGGCGCGGGGCCTGGCGTGGCTGCCGGCCCCGGCTGTAAAAGCGCCGGGGCACGTGCGCCACGCCACCCGCTTGACGCTCGACCGGGCCGGGGGCCCCCTGGAGCCCCAGCGCGGCCCCCGCGTTTTGCCCGCGGAAGAAACGGCGCACCCGCGCGCGATGAAATGACAAAACACGCAGCGGGCTGGCTGGTAATCTTAAAGGCATGACCCCGTCGCTGGCTGCAACTGTGTTCGCGTCGATCCCCGAGGCCATTGCGGATATGCGTGCCGGTCGCATGGTGGTGGTGGTGGACGATGCCGACCGCGAGAACGAAGGCGATCTGACGCTGGCGGCCGAGTGTGCCACGCCGGACGCCATCAACTTCATGGCGCGGCATGGACGAGGACTGGTTTGCGTGGCGCTTACCGCCGAGCGACTGCAGGCACTGGCAATCCCGTTAATGACGCAGAACAACACCAGCAATTTCGGGACGGCGTTTTGCGAGTCTGTGGATGCGCGCGCGGGGGTGACGACGGGCATTTCCGCTGCCGATCGTGCGCGCTCGATTCAGGCACTGGTGGCGCCGGCCACGCGGCCCGAGGATCTAGCCCGGCCCGGCCACGTTTTTCCGCTGCGCGCCCGCGCTGGGGGCGTGTTGAGCCGTGCGGGACAGACCGAAGCGGCGGTCGATCTGGCACGCCTCGCGGGTCTGCAGCCGGCAGGCGTCATCTGCGAAATCATGAACGAAGACGGGAGCATGGCCCGGGTGGCCGAGCTTGACCGCTTCTGCCGCGAGCACGGGATGAAGATGATCACCGTCGCCGACCTGATCCGCTACCGGCTGCAGCATGAACGTCAACTGGAACGCACCGGAGAGACAAAGCAGGTGACCAAATTCGGGCCCTGCCGCCTGATTGCCTATCGCAGCCAGCTCGATCAGGAATTGCACACCGCCATGGTGTTCGGAACGCCCGGGCCAGGCGCGCCGGTGCTGGTGCGCGTGCATAGCCATTGCCTGCTGGCCGCGCTGGGGTCGACCGAGTGCGACTGCGCAGCCAATCTGGAAGCAGCGATGCGGGCGCTGGCGGCAGCGGGCACGGGCGTGCTCGTCTATCTGCACCAATCCAGCGCCGGCTACATCCTGGACGGCGGCGTAATCCGCCACAGTGGCTCGGCCGCGGAGGCGCAAGATCACGAGCACGCCCATTCTCTGGTGCAGCGGCAGATTGGCCTGGGGGCGCAGATTCTGGCCGACCTTGGCGTGACCCAGATCCGGCTGCTGACGGATCATCCCCGGCGCCTGGCCGCACTCGAAGGCTACGGGCTGACGGTCGCCGAAAACGTGCCCTTGCGGCCGGAGCAGCGTTGATGACCGCACAACCGAAGTCGGTCGATGTCTCCCTCACCGAGGGCGTGACCATCATCTGGGGCGACGGCGTGAGCAGCCACTACGCCATCGCTGCGCTGCGCGCCGCCTGTCCCTGCGCCACTTGCACCGACGCCCATCACACCGGGGATTTCTCGACCAAGGTCGAAGCGCCGAAACTGCCTGGCGCCGATCTATTGCCCATATTCAAACCGACGGGCGCCACCCTGCACGGGGTAAAGCCGGTGGGCCGCTATGCGCTGCAGTTCGAGTTCAGCGACGGTCACAAGACCGGTATATTTACGTGGGAGTATCTTCGCGAGCTGGGCGAAAGCGGGGACTGAAGCGGTAACGGGGTGCGGCGGAGACGCAAATCAGCGCGTACCGGCTCTGGGTACAGGTCATGCGGTCACCGGCGGCGAGGGCTATGCCCTGCTGTCCGTCGAGGGTCAGAAATGCAGGATCACCGGCCTGGAGTGTCAGTTCAATCGAGGCGCTGGCAGGCACGACCAAAGGACGTTCGGTGAGGGCATGGGGGCAGATGGGCGTGATCAGCAAGGCTGCGACGTCAGGATGGACGACGGCGCCGCCGGCGCTGAAATTGTAGCCAGTCGAGCCGGTGGGGGTGGCTATCAGCACGCCATCGGCACGGTACCGGCTGACGGAATGGCCGTCGATTTCCAGACCAATCGTCAGCAGGCGCGCCAGTCCGGACTTGCCTACGACGGCCTCATTCAAGACGTCAGACTCGTGCAGGATTGCTCCGTTGCGTACCACACTGACGTGCAGCAGCGCACGGCGCGTTCCGGCGCCCCGGCCGGCGAGAATCGTTTCCAGACTCGGATACAAGTCGTCAAGGGACGTGTCGGTTAAAAACCCAAGCGTACCCAAATGTACCGCCAGTACGGGCGTGCCTGCCGCGGCCAGCTTCGGAGCCACATGAAGCATGCTGCCATCGCCGCCCAAAACCACCGCCAGGGCAGGGGCCGGACGAAACGCGGCATTGTAGAGTGGCTGATAGCCGCGCGCGCGTAGCCAGGCTTCCAGATCTGCCACCAGCTCGGGACCGCGCGCGTGCCCGGGCTTGGCGTAGAGAGCAATCAATGATCCGGTGGGGATGGGCGCAGACACGTTTCTATTATTGCAGCCTGGCGTAGAACAGATACTCCTGATTGCCGCCGGCACCCAGAACCGGGCTCGGCAACACACCCTGCGGACGCAGGCCTGCGGCAGCACCAGCGGCCTGCACGCGCGCGATCGCCTGCTGGCGCACAGCGTCGTCGCGGACAATACCGCCTTTGCCGACCTGCCCGCGCTCAGCCTCGAACTGAGGCTTGACCAAAATCAGCGCATCGGCATCGGGCGCCAGCAGCGGGACGAGCGCGGGGAGAACCAGCGTGGCGGAAATGAAACTGACGTCGACGGTCAGAACATCGGCCGGTTCCGGCACGTCGCCGGGCCGGAGATAGCGTGCGTTGGTGTTTTCGCGCAACGTGACGCGGGGGTCGGTGCGCAAACGCCAGACCATCTGATTCGTGCCGGTATCAAAGGCATAGACATGGCGTGCGCCGGCCTGCAGCAAGCAGTCGGTAAAACCGCCAGTCGAGCTGCCAATGTCGAGGGCCGCACGCGCGGCGACGGGAATGGCAAAATGGTCCAGAGCAGCCGCCAGCTTTTCGCCGGCACGGCTGGCGAAGCGAGGCGGCTGGCCGAGCAGGCGCAAATCGGCGTCGGCAGGGACCAACTGCCCGGACTTTTCGGCTTTTTGGCCGTTGGCAAGAACCTGCCCAGCCAGAATCAGTGCCTGGGCTTTCTGGCGGCTCGGCGCCAACCCGCGCGCCAGCAGCAGTTGATCCAGGCGCGATTTCGCCATCAGAGCGAGCGCGCAGCCTGGAACCGATGCGCGGGCGCGCGCCCCGTGGCAAAGGCACGGATGCGCTGGCAGATACCATCGGCATCGAGCCCGTACTTGGCATGCAGCAGCGCGGGCGAACCATGAGGGATAATCTGGTCTGGCACACCGATGCGCAGCAGCGAGACTGGAATGCGCCGGTCGGCGGCCAGGGCCGCAACGAGCGCGCCGAAGCCACCCTCGAGTGTGCCTTCTTCGGCGGTGACCAGGAACGGCTTTTCTGTTGCCAGACAGGTGATCAGGTCTTCGTCCAAGGGCTTGAGGAAGCGGGCATTGATCACCGTCAGCGAGAGGCCTTCGGCGGCCAGGCGCGTGGCCGCTTCGAGGCAGGGATAGACCATGCTGCCGAGCGCCAGAATCGCCCCATCGCTGCCTTCACGCAGGATTTCCGCCTTGCCGATTTCGAGCGTATGCGGCTGTTCCGGCTCGGCGCCCATGCCGTTGCCGCGCGGATAGCGGAATGCGATGGGAGCGCCGTGTGCGATCGAAGTGAGCAGCATGTGACGCAGCTCGTTTTCGTCCTTGGGCGCCATGACGGTCATGTTGGGCGCCGCGGCAAGATAGGCCAAGTCGTAAAGACCGTGGTGCGTGGGCCCGTCGGCGCCGACAATGCCGCCGCGGTCGAGCGCGAACGTGACGGGCAAATTCATCAGGCAAACGTCGTGAATCACCTGGTCGTAGGCGCGCTGCAAAAAAGTTGAATAAATAGCGGCAACGGGCCGCAGCCCTTCGCAGGCCAGGCCGGCAGCAAAGGTGACGGCGTGCTGCTCGGCAATGCCGACATCGAAAAACCGGCGCGGAAAGCGGCGGGCAAACTCGCCGAGACCGGTGCCTTCGGTCATGGCGGCGGTGATGGCAACGATGCGGGGATCAGACTCGGCGGCCGCACACATCGCCTGGCCGAACACGCTGGTATAGCTGGGTGCGCTGGCTGGAGCTTTGATGAAGGCGCCGGTGGCAATATCGAAGGCCGTGACGCCATGGTATTTCATGGGCAACTGTTCGGCTTGCGGATAGCCCTTGCCCTTGCGCGTGACCACGTGCAGAAGCACCGGGCCGTCCACATCCTTGTAGGCGGCCAGAGCATCGAGCAGTGCCTCGACGCTGTGACCGTTGATTGGCCCCACGTACTTGAAGCCCAGCTCTTCGAAGACCAGACCGGGAAGGATGAGGCCCTTCACGGCATCGACCCACTGTCGCGTCAGGCGGAACAGGCGCTTGCCGATACGCGGAACGGAGGTGATGAGCTGCTCAATTTCCTCGCGCACGCGCTGGTAAGCCTGCCCGTGCACGATGCGGTTCAAATAGCCGGCGATCGCCCCGACATTGGGCGAAATCGACATTTCGTTGTCGTTGAGAATCACCAGCAAGCGGGGCTTGAGGTGGCCGGCCTGATTCAGGCCCTCGAGGCCAACGCCGCCGGTCAAGCCAGCATCGCCGATCACGGCAACCACGTAGTTGCTCTTGCCCGCCAGATCGCGCGCCGTACACATGCCGAGGGCGGCAGAAATCGAGGTGCAGGCGTGGGCAACGTTGAAAGCATCGTAGGGGCTTTCGGACCGCATGGGAAAGCCGCTGATGCCGCCGTACTGGCGCAACGTCGGGAAGCGGTCGCGGCGGCCGGTCAGGATTTTGTGGCCGTAGGCCTGGTGGCCGACATCCCAGACGATTTTGTCATCGGGAGCAGCAAAGGTGTAATGCAAGGCCAGCGTCAGCTCAACCGCGCCCAGACTGGAGGCAAGATGGCCGCCAACCTTGCTGACGGTCGCGATCATGTAGTCGCGCAGTTCGTCGGCCACACGCGGCAAATCCGCGCGCGCGACCTTCTTCAGGTCGGCGGGTGAATCAATACGGTTGAGGAACTGGTACTCCATGAGGCCCCCGCTTCAGAATACAGGATCGGGGATAGCCCACGAGCATTATTCCCCCCGCAGCGCAATCATCGGGTCCACTTTCGTCGCCCGCCGGGCGGGCACGTAGCAGGCCAGCGCCGCCACCAGGAGCAGCAGCACCGGGACAGCAATCAGGGTCAGCGGATCATGACCGCTGACGCCGTACAGGAATGAAGCCGCAAAGCGTGCGGCGATCAGCGCCACGACCAAGCCGCCCAGCGCACCGGCAATCGCCATCCGCATGCCCTGGCGCAAAACCAAGGCCAGCACCCGCGGGCGATTCGCCCCCAGAGCCATGCGCAAGCCGATTTCGTGGGAACGCTGTGCCACCGCGTAGCTCAGCACGCCGTAGATGCCGATAGCGGCGAGAATCAGCGCCAGCAGAGCGAATCCGCTCATGAGCCAGAGCGTCAGGCGGCGCTGGGCGAGCGAGAGCGCGATGCGCTGATTCATGGTCATCATGTCGTAGAGTGGCTCGTCGGGATCAATGGTCTGAATGGCATGGGTTGCCGCGGTGCGCAATTGCATGGCGTCGGCCATGCGCGTGCGCACGACCATGTAGCCGTCAGTGGCGTCGCCGCTCTGAGCGCTGGGCACGAAGACTTCCGGCAGCTTGTCCATTTCCGTGGACTGGTCCAGGCCGTAGTCGAGCACGCGCTGCACGATGCCGGCAATCGTCCAGGTTTTGCCGTTCATCGAGAACTGCTGCCCGAGCGCGCCGTCGAGCGGGCGTGGCCCAGGCCAGTAACGGCGGGCAAACATGGTATCGATGATGGCTACGGGCGTCGACTTCGCGGTGTCGTTCTCAGTGAAGGAACGGCCGCGCAGCAGATGCATGTCCATGGCCTTGAGGTAATCACCCGAGATCATCGCGTAGTTGGCGGAGGGTTGATGGCCCGGCAAAGGTTGCGGGCGGCCCACGATGGTGAAGCTGTTCTCCCAATCGTTGCCGCCAAACGGCAGAGGATACACTTTGCCAGCCGCGACAACGCCGGGGAGATGCTCGATGTTCAGGCGTGCCTGATGGAAAAATTGGAGCGCCTGGTCCGCTTTGGGATAACGCGCGCTGGGCAGACTGATGCCGAAGCTGAGTACGTGGCCGGGATTGAAGCCGGGGTTGACTTTTTGCAACTGCACGAGACTGCGGATGAGCAAGCCAGCGCCGATCAGCAGCACCAGGGCCAGCGCCATTTCTACAGCCACGAGCCCGCCGCGAAGCCCCCCGCCGCCGCTCGCGGCACCGGAGCTGTCACGCCCGCCCTGCTTGAGCACGGCAGCCGCTTCGGCGCGGCTGGCGTGCCAGGCCGGGGCCAGGCCAAACAAGACCGTGGTGCCCAGTGCCAGAACAATGGTGAAGCCGAGGACGCGCCAGTCCAGGCCCAACTGATCGACGCGCAGCATGCCCATTTGCGGCGTGATCAAGGCCGGAGCGACGCGCAGCGCCAGCCACGCCAGCGCCAGCCCCAGTGCGCTACCGGCGATGCCAAGGCAAAGACTTTCAAGCAAATGCTCCTTCACCAGGCGGGCGCGCGAGGCACCCAGTGCGGCGCGGATGGCGTTGGCTTTTTGGCGCGTAGCGGCGCGCGCGAGCAACAGGTTAGCCACGTTGGCGCAGGCAATCAGCAATACCAGAGCAACAGCGGCGAGCAGCGCCCAGAGCGCACTGGGGCCATCGTTGCGGACCACCAACTGCAAATAGGTGGTGGTGACGGTGTTCTCGCCCGCATTCGATTTCGGGTATTGCTGGTCCAGGTTGCGCTCGATGCGCTCGAGGTCGGCCCGTGCCGCCGCGATACTCACGCCCGGCTTGAGGCGCCCGAGAGCGGTAAAACCAGGGTGGCTGCCGCGATTCATCATGCCGGACCTGGCGGTCGCCTTCGCGCCGGCCGGAACCCAGAATTGTATTGCCTCTTTCACGGGCGCCAGTCCGGGAAAGCCGGCGGGCATAACCCCAACAATGGTGTGCGCCACCGCGTCGAGCTCAATCGCCTTGCCGACAATTGCGGGATCGGCGTGAAAGCGCGTGCGCCACAAATGATCGGAGATCATCGCAACCGGCGTGGCGCCGGGATGGTCTTGCTGCGCAGTAAAGGTGGTGCCCCGCTGCGGCTTGACGCCGAGCACAGGAAAATACTCCCAAGTGACATCCTGGCCGTTAATTACCGCCGGCGGGCCGGCATGGGTAATAACGGCGCCCGTGCCGCGGTATGCAGCCAGGGCTGCAAAGCTGTGATTGTCTTTCACCCAATCGAGGTAATCGGGAAAGGAAACCGACATGGAGGGGAAATTGTGGTCGCTCTCACGCACCGCGACCAGACGTTCGGGGTGCGGGTAGGGCAGCGGCCGCAGCAGCACGGCATCGACCACGCTAAAGATCGCGGTATTGGCACCAATACCCAAACCCAGCGTCAGCACCGCAATGACGGCAAAGGCAGGCGCGTGGGCCAAGCTACGCACCGCATACCGGAAATCTTTCCACATGGTTCGCTCCCCCTATATACGCAGCAATCGAGGAATAGATCGCCGGTTACACCAATTTTTGCCCTGCTACACTGGCGAGCAGTGACGACGGACTGGATTTTGTGCGAACGGGAAGAATGCGAACGGCGGCTGGAAGCTGCCGTTCCGGCCGCCAGCGAGGCGCCGCAGCGGCTGCACGCGGCCATGCGCCACAGCCTGCTCGGGGGCGGCAAGCGGCTGCGGCCGCTGCTGTGCCGGGCGGCGGCCCGCGCCGTCGTCAGCGCCCAGGAGAAGACGCTCGACTGCGAGGCGGCCTGGACGCCTGCCGTCGCGGTCGAACTGGTCCACACCTATTCGCTCATCCACGACGATTTGCCGGCGCTGGATAACGACCAACTGCGGCGCGGGCGGCCGACCTGCCACGTTGTGTATGGAGAAGCCATGGCGATTCTGGCCGGCGATGCGTTGCTGACGCGCGCCTTCGCGGTGCTGGCAGCGGCGCCGCAGGCAGCGGCGATGGTGGCGCTGCTGGCCGAAGCCGCCGGAACGCCGGCCGGCATGGTCGCCGGGCAGGTGGCCGATATGGAGACCCACAGCCATGCCGCACTGAGCGAAGTGCGCTGGATTCACGAACGCAAGACGGCTGCGTTATTACGCGCCAGCGTCGTGCTGGGAGCGCGGGCGGCGGGTGCAAACGCCGCGCAGAACAAGGCTCTGGAACGCTACGGTAAGGCGATCGGACTGGCGTTTCAAATCACCGACGACGTGTTGGACGCGGGGGCAACCTCGGCGGAATTGGGCAAAACCGCGGGTAAAGATGCCGCTCAGGATAAGGCTACCTGGGTAGCCGCGGCGGGCATCCAGGCGGCGGCGCGGACGGCCACCAGCCTGACCGGCGAAGCGGAAGCCGCACTGAGCGGCTTCGGTGCCTCAGCCCAGCACCTGGTCGCGCTGGCGCGATTGATCACGCAACGCAAGAATTGAGGTAAAATCGGCTCACAACCATGCGCAAGAAAAATGCTACGCTGCCCCCGCGCGCCGGACTATTCAACCGTTTTCAGACCGCCGTCGGAGGTCTCGGCTTTGTTGCCTCCGCCAACGGAGCGCGTTTCGATCCTTATACCGAACCGGTGCGCCAGCAGCGCCGCTCCAAGGCTGACATGGAGCAGGTCGAGCGCATCGCCATCGCGGAGCAGTAGCGAAAGTAGCGAAGCGCTAAGCCGTTGCGCTCAGGGCGTAGAGGCGGGTTTCGCTGCTGCAGTGGGTGAGCCGCACCAGCAGCCGCATGACCGCGGCATCCAGCGGGCCAAAGTGCTCGCCGGCGGGATCGCCCGCCAGCATCACCTGCACGCGCGGCGCCGGCGAACATTCCAGCCCGATGACTTCGCCGCTTAGTCCTTGCAGGCTCAGCTCGCGTCCATCGGCACTGCCCATTTCGTGGACTTCAAGGCGTCCCCAGCCGCGCTCGCGCAGCCGCCGGCCGAAGTCCCCGACGCGCAGCACCGCACCGGGCCGCGAACTCGACAACTCCCCGACCAGATAAAGCTCCGAGCCGGTGCGCAGCCAGCGCCAGAACGTAACCCGCCGCGCACGCGTGCAGGCGCGCACCGCTCCGTGCAATTGCGCCAGCGCCTCGGACGGGCTGGCTTGCTCTTTGAGCTGCTGCACGTGTTGCAGCAATTGCGCCAGCCCAGTGTCGGGCGGCATGACTCGATCGGCCTGGCACTTGCGCATGAGCTCGCGCGCGGAGTGCACCTCGGCCTTGCGATAGATCGTCTTGAGATAGTCTTTCACGGTGTTGACGCTCAAATCGAGTTCGTGGGCAATGTCCTTGACCGCCTTCGCCTGCAGTACTGCGTATACGATTTGCCGCTCCCGCCTGGAAAATTGGCACTGTACTTCATTCATGTCCGGCATCCCCTTTTTCGAACTAAAGTCTCTATAACACCCCACTGAGTGAGGTAAGGCGAGATTTTGCCACACTTTCCTCACGCAGCGATAGAGATTTTCCGCGTAGAATTGTGACACACTTTCGCTACATTGTCTTCGCTATTTGTTCGGGATGGGGAAGGCCGCGGCGGGGATGGCGGAGAGATGGGGATTCGAACCCCAGATACCCTTTCGGATATACACGCTTTCCAAGCGTGCGCCTTCAGCCGCTCGGCCATCTCTCCGTGCCGTGGGATGTCTTACCAGTATAATCTTCAAGCATGCGTGTGGTGGGAGGGGAATGGGGCAGCCGCCGGTTGCGCTCTCCGGGCGGAGTCAACTTGCGCCCGACATCGGACCGGCTGCGGGAATCGCTTTTTGACATTCTGGGCCCAGCCGTGGCGGGCGCGGCGTTCGTCGACGGGTTTGCCGGAAGCGGCGCCGTCGGCCTTGAGGCCTTCAGCCGCGGGGCTCGACCCGTCGTCTGGATCGAGGGCGCCGCACCGGCGCAGAAATTGCTGCGGGCCAATCTGGCCGCGCTCGGCATCGCCGCCGATCCCGATGCCATCGTGCTCGCCCGGCGCTTACCTGCAGCCCTGAACGAGCTCGCACGGCAGCCGCGGCTGCGCGCCGCCGGGGGAGCAGAATTCGTATTTCTCGATCCTCCCTATGCCGAGAACCGCGCGCCGGAGCAAGTGCTGCTGGGCCTGGAGCAGCACCGGGAGGCGCTGGCGCCGGAGGTGCGCGTAATCATCGAAACGCGGGCGGGCGCTGCCCTGGCAACCGAGGTTGGCTGCTGGCGCCGGACACGCCTCCATCGCCTGGGCGACAGCCAACTCGCATTTTTCAAGGCCGAAGATTGAACTCGATTTTTAGCGCGCCGTCAAGCGGCTGCGGCGCCAAAGCGCCTGCGCGCCTGCACGATTGCTTGTACCCAGCGCCGGGCGGGTGTATCAAAGAGTTTGGCCATGGAAACATTTCCGCAATCGAGCTCGACACCAGCATCGGCGCTTCGCCTCCCGAGCCAGGAAGCGCCGGAGCAGGAAGCTGCATTTTTCTTCGGGCTCTTCCTGCGCGGCTACAGCTACCAGGAATTGCGCCAGGACATTGAAGTGCCACCCGAGGTGCAAAACGAATGGCAGCGTAATTCAGCGCGCGACCCCAACTTCGCTTCCGTTGCCGGCCAGATGCTGGCTTATCGCCGCCGCGTGCTCGCAATTTTCCAATCGCTGATCGCAGCCGAAAGCCCCATTCAGTAGGGCTTCGGGGGCATTGACTGGCGCGGGGCCTGGCGTGGCTGCCGGCCCCGGCTGTAAAGGCGCCGGGGCACGTGCGCCACGCCACCCGCTTGACGCTCGGCCGGGCCGGGGACCCCTGGAGCCCCAGCACGGCCGCCGCGTAAGGTCAAGAGGGGTTCGCACCCGGGGCCGCGGCCGCATCCTCCGTTGCCTGGATGAAGTCCCAGCCGCCGCGTCCACACTTGTTGCGGCATTCCGGCAGGACCTGGCCGGCGGCAAATTGCCCCGGCAGCTTGCACACGCTGCACCAGTAAATGCCTGATTGCGGAGCGGCGACTCCTGGTTTCAAAGCCATTGCGGTTCCTCCTGCTTACCTATTCTTTCATGGCTGCCAGCAAGTCGGCAGTCAGAGCAGCGAAGCTGCCCGCTTCCCAATCAGGTGGCTGCTGCTGCAGGCTCTCGGGCGAAAAACCGTAGCTCACGCCCGCCGTCCACACCCCGGCATTCCGGCCGGCCAGTACATCGACGGCCGAATCGCCGATCATCACCGTTTGGCGCGCCTCGGCGCGGCACTCTTTCCGCAGCGTGGTAATTCCGATCGGGTCCGGTTTCTTCTGCTCAAAGCTGTTGCCGCCGTAGACGGCGCAGAGCAGTTCGGCAATGCCCAGATGCGCGACGATGGCCTGGCTGGGCCGCACCGGCTTGTTGGTCAGCACTGCCAGGCGCGCACCGGTGGCGGCCAGTGCGCGCAACCCTTCAGCCACGCCTGGATAGAGCACCGTAAAATCAAGCTTGTGCTCGGCGTAGTAGGCCAGAAACAGCTCGACAGCACGAATGCTCAACGCCTCATCGGCCGGGTTCAGATTGGGGAGCGGTGTGGGCGGACGACTGCGGTCGGGGGCTGGCGCCAACCCCAGCGCTCGCTGCATCAGCAACCGGGCGCCGTCACCCACGTAGGTGCCGACCGTCGCCTCCGGCAGCGGGTCGCGATGCAGCGCCCGCAGCGCTCCGTTGACGCTCTGTACGAGATCAGCGCGCGAGTCAATCAGGGTGCCGTCGAGATCAAAAATCAGCAGCGCTTTTTGCTGGCGCAGGCGCAGGGCTGCAGGGGCTTGCAGGCCGATCGTTATTTCTTCTCTTCTGCAGGCGCCGGGGCCTTGGCGGGCTCGTGGCCTTTGGCCTCTGCCATGGATTTTTTAAATTCCCGAATACTCTCACCGATGCCGCGGCCCAATTCCGGAAGCTTCTTCGGGCCAAAAATAAGCAGGCAGATCACCAGGATGATGATCAGGTGCTCGGGTCGGAAAATGCCGTCAAACATGGAGTACACCTCTCACCACCCAGGGCCGGCGCGAGTGGCTAGTTCGAGTATACCTCAGGCGCTGGCCGATTACGCCCATCCGTGGGGATTGACCACAAAGCTCGTTAGCAGTTATGATTAGCACTCGTGATGGGAGACTGCTAATCGCCCGGCGTAAGCTGGCAGAGTCCCGCCGCAGGGCGAACAGAACCCCGCGAATTCTGCTAAGGAGAACCACTCATGGCCAAAGTACGACCACTACACGACCGCTTGCTGGTCAAGCGGATCGAGGACAAAGAGACGATGCGTGGCGGCATTATCATCCCCGACACGGCTAAGGAAAAGCCGCAGGAGGGTGAAGTGATTGCCGTCGGCAAGGGCAAAGTCACCGAGGACGGCAAGGTGCTGCCGCTCGATGTGAAGGAAGGCGATCGCATCCTGTTTGGCAAGTACTCGGGCAGCGAAATCAAGCTGGACGGCGACGAACTGCTTATTCTGCGCGAGGAAGAAGTGCTGGGCGTAATCAGCAAGTAAGGAACCCGGAATCGAAGGAGATTGACAACAATGGCAAAAAGAATTGTGCATGGCGAGAACTCCCGGCAGGCGATCCTGCGCGGTGTGAACATCCTGGCCGACGCGGTCAAAATCACCCTCGGCCCCAAAGGCCGCAACGTGGTCATCGAGAAGAAGTTTGGTTCGCCCCTCATCACCAAGGACGGGGTGACGGTGGCGAAGGAAATTGATCTGCCCGATTTGCTGGAGAACATGGGTGCGCAGATGGTGCGCGAGGTGGCCTCGAAGACCTCTGATGTTGCTGGCGACGGCACCACCACGGCGACCGTGCTGGCGCAGTCGCTTTACCGTGAGGGCGTGAAGAACGTCGCCGCCGGCTCCAATCCTATGGCGCTGAAGCGCGGGATTGACAAGGCCGTGGCCGCCGCCGTCGAGTCGGTAAAGAAAATGTCGAAGCCGGTGCAGGGCGACATGATCGCCCAGGTGGGCACCATTTCCGCCAACAACGACTCCACCATCGGCGGCATCATCGCCGAAGCCATGAAGAAGGTCGGCAAGGATGGCGTGATCACGGTCGAGGAATCGCGCACCATGGAGACGCTGCTGGAGGTGGTCGAGGGTATGCAGTTCGACCGCGGCTACCTGTCGCCGTACTTCGTCACGGATCCGGACCGCATGGAAGTGGTGCTCGAAGAACCCTACATCCTGATCCACGAGAAAAAAATCAGCTCGATGAAAGACCTGCTGCCCCTGCTGGAGCAGATCGCGCGTGCCGGCAAGCCCCTGCTGATCGTCGCCGAGGATGTCGAAGGCGAGGCGCTGGCGACGCTGGTGGTCAACAAGCTGCGCGGAACCCTGCACGCCGCGGCCGTCAAGGCGCCGGGTTTTGGCGACCGCCGCAAGGCCATGCTGCAGGACATCGCGGTGCTGACCGGCGGCGAGTTCATCAGTGAAGAGTTGGGCGTGAAGCTGGAGTCGATTCAACTGAGCCAGCTCGGACGCGTCAAGAAGGCGGTCATCGACAAGGACAACACCACGCTGGTCGAAGGCGCCGGCAAGACCTCCGAGATCGAAGGCCGCGTGAAGCAGTTACGCACTCAGATCGAGGACACCACCAGCGACTATGATCGCGAGAAGCTGCAGGAGCGGCTGGCCAAGCTGGTCGGCGGCGTGGCCGTAGTCAAGGTCGGTGCGGCGACCGAGAGCGAGATGAAAGAGAAGAAGGCCCGGGTTGAGGA
>JBOGKK010000172.1:0-2713 GCA_050745425.1 Terriglobales bacterium | reverse complement strand
AGATTTCGCTGGTATAACAAAAAAAGGCATCGATATCCGAGCGGATCACCAAGGCGAAGTCCTCTCCTCTTACCTCCGGCTCCGGCGCAACCGTATCCACGGGCGATCAGACAACGCTAGGCTCCTCGGCAGTCGAATTGACGGCCACAGCCATGGCCCAGCCTGACACCCGCACGGATTTGGTACAGAAATTGCGGTCGCAGATTGCAGATGGCTCCTATGCGGTGGATCCCGCCCAGGTGGCCGATGCCATGCTCGCCGACCCGCAAGCGCTGGGGCCGCGAGGCAATGGATAATCAGCCTTCCACTTGCGTACTGGCGGGGCTGGTCTCGGCGCCGGTCACGGTGCCTTCCTGGCTGGAAAGGCGTCAGAACCTGGTTGCCGAGCTCTCCTCCGAGCTGCACGCCGGCTTTGCTGCCGTCGCTGACTTTCACGCCCGCGACTACCTCGACTCCGTCGAGCGCCAGGATGCACTCGCGCACCGCCTGCTCACTCACGATGCGCACATGCCCGATCTCCCTTCCGATGCCGGCGAAAAACGGCACCTCGCCGCCGCCGTGCGCGCCATGAACGCCGAACTCACCCGCCTCGCCGGCATTCAAACCGCACTGATCGAACTCGGTAGCCGCTCCGCCCGCTGCTTCCAGCGCGTCTGGGCTCTCGGCGCTCCCAGCTACTCTGCTCCGGGAAAGGATCTCTGATCATGGGTTTATTCGGCATTATGTCGATCGCGGAGCAATCCCTCGAGGCGCAGCAAGGTGGCCTCCAGGTCACAGCCAACAACATCGCCAACATCAATACCTCCGGCTATACCCGCCGTGTCGCCGATCTTGCCGAACAGGCACCATTTTCCACCAATCAAGGTGCGGCCGGCGGCGGCGGGGTCACCCTCCAGCAGGTGCAGGCCATCCGGGATAATGTGCTCGAAATCCGCCTCAACCAGGAGACCTCGAACCAGAACCGCCTCACCTCGCTGCAGCAACAGCTCGGCCCGGTGCAATCGCTATTCAACGCCCAGACCGGCGCCGGACTGAATACCGCCATCGATAACTTCTTCAGTTCTTTGCAACAGCTTTCCACCAATCCCGCCAGCGGGGCTCAACGCCAAAGCGTGATCACCGCGGCGCAGACCATGGCGCAGACTTTCAACCAGGTGGCCAGCGGCATCACGCAGCAGATCGCCGGCGCCAACCAGTACGTCGGCCAGGACGTCAGTCAGGTCAACGATCTCACTTCCCAGATTGCCAAACTCAACGGTCAGATCGCCAGCCTGCAGGGCGTATCAGGAAACACCGCTGCGCTCGTCGATCAGCGCACCGGCTTGATCCGCAATCTCTCGCAACTAATGGATTTCACGGTCAGTGATGGCGGCAACGGACAAGCCACCCTCACCACCAACGGCGGCCAGGAGCTGGTCTCCGGCACCGAGTCCATCCCCTTGACGGTCAAGTCCACCGGCAGCGTACAGGATATCTACAGCCAGGGCACCGACATCACCTCGACCATCGCCGGCGGCAGCCTTGCCGGCCTCATCCAGGCTCGCGATACCGATTTGCCCGCCCTCGCCACGCAGCTCAATTCCCTGGCCACCACTCTGGCGCAAGGCGTCAACCAGAAAAACGCGCTGGGCTACGATCTCAACGGCACTGCCGGCGGCAATCTCTTCACTCCCCCCACGGCCGCCAACGCCGCCGCCAACATGAGCCTCGCCACCACCGATCCGGCTGCGATTGCCGCCAGCGCCAGCAGCACCAATAGTGGCGACAATGCCAACCTGCTGGGCATGATCGGCTTGCAGCAGCAGACCAACTCCGATGGCCTGACACCCGATGGCGCCTACGCCGCCATGGTCTCCAATATCGGCAGCCTCGTCCAGGGCGCCGATACCCAGCAACAAGCCTCGCAGGCCGTCCTGACGCAGTTGCAGAACCAGCGCGCCTCCGTTTCCGGCGTTTCCATGGACGAAGAATCGATCAACCTTACCCAGTTCCAGCAGGCCTATCAAGCGGCCGCCAAAGTCGTCACCGTCATCAACACCCTCACTGGCCTCGCCATCAATCTCGGACAGGATTAGTTCCGGAGTGCATCATGGTCACCCGCATCACCAACTCGCTGCTCGACAACAACCTCCTGCAGGCACTGAATCAAACCCAGCAATCCCAGAACAACGCGCTCACCGCCGTCGAAACCGGCCGCCGCGTGAACCAGCCCTCCGATGACCCCGTAGCCGCCGCGCTCTCTTCGGCCAACCAGTCGCAAGCGGCTCAAGTCACCCAATATCTGCAAAACATCAACAGCGTGAGCGGTGAGCTGCAGGTCGGCGATTCCGCACTCTCCTCCGCGGTCACCCTCCTCACCCGCGCCGTTTCCATCGGTACTGAGGGCGCCAACGGCGGCCTTTCCGGTAGCCAGCGCACCGACATCAGCCAGGAAATCAGCCAGATTCAGCAGCAAATGATCAACATCGGTAACACCAACTTCAACGGCATCTACATCTTTGCCGGTACCGCCAGTACCAGCCCCGCCTATTCTGCCGACACCAGCCAGCCCGATGGCGTGCTCTACCACGGCAACACCAACGTCAATCAAGTGCAGATCGCCCCCGGCGCCAGCGTCGCCATAAATGTTCCCGGCAGCCAGATCTTCCAGAACCCGAGCGGCAGCGTCTTTCAGGCTCTGCAGGACCTGCAAAACGCCTTGAACACCAACAAC
>JBOGKK010000171.1:0-14646 GCA_050745425.1 Terriglobales bacterium | reverse complement strand
GCGATGGTCGCGATCGCCCCGGTCGCGGCAAACACTTCGCGAATATCGGTGCCGGCATTTTCAGCAATGTACAGGTTTCCGGCGGCACCAAAGGTCAGCGCCTGCGGTCCGCTGAGGTAGGCACTCGTAGCCGGGCCGCCGTCGCCGTTGCTGCCGGAATGGCCGTTGCCGTCGTAGTTGCCGCCGTGGCCGCCGTGGCCGATATTGCCGTTGCCGCTACCGCCGCTGGTCTGATTGAGCTGGCCGGCGACAATCTGCAGCGTCCCGTTGCTGGCAAGTTCGGTAACGATGTTGTTGTCCGTCAGCGCGATGTAGAGATCGCCGCTGGCGTCGGTGGCCACGCCCGAAGGCTCGAGCCGCACGTCGGTGGCCTGTTTTTTCCGGATGGTGCCGTTGCTGAGGGCGGAATGACCGCCACCGGCAACCACTTGCGCGGCGCCCGAGCCCGGGACGCCGTTTACGCCGGCGATCCGGAACACTTCCGAAGAGGTCGCGTAGTAGAGATTGCCGGAGCCATCGACGGCAAGAGCAATCGGCGCTGACGAGGTCGCGGCGAGCGCGCTCACGGTGCCCGCAGGCGTGACTTTCCAGATTTTATTGGCGCTGGCATCGGCTACGTAGAGATTGCCCTGGTGGTCGACGGCCAGCGCCTGCGCGGATGCGATGGAGGAATTGGGGGCTACCGATGTGACTTGACCGGTAGCGCGGTTGTAGGCCCAGAGAAACCGCCCCGAGGCGCCTGTGACTCCGGCGAAGTAGACATTGGCGCCGCCATCCACGGCCACACCCCCCGTGGGTGCAAACCGGCTGGGGCCAGGCAGGCTGAACACACTGGGAACTCCCAGCGCGGGAGCCTGGGCCGTCGCGCCAATCGCGAGGGTCAGGGCCAGCGCCACAGCCAGCATCAGGGGGGGGGAACCTGAAGACCGCATATATAGTTTTGGATAAGAATCCGGGGAGTACTGATACCGCCGTAGTGTCTCACAATCACCGTGAAAAGGCAAACACAAGACGTATCCGGCTGGTCACTTCGGCAAAAACCAAAGCGACAGTAGGAAAGTCAGTGTGTGCGGTGTTGGCGCTGCAGACTCCCGGGCAATAGCAGCACCGGCGCCGCACGCTCCGGGTAGTTGCGTGCGGCTTTTCCCGTGGTCAAAGGCGCACGGCGGTGCGGTCGGCGCTGCTACAGCAGGGCTGTTTTTGCTCCTAAGGCTTGAACGAGCAGCTCGGGTTCGCGATCACGGCCGGGGATACCGTAATCGACTGCGCGTGGTTTTCGCCCAGCAGGTGGTTGAAGGCCACCAGCGTCTGCGAGCGCATGGTGTTCCACGCCGACACCGTCCGGCGATAGTTGCGGCAATCGCTTGCCCACGTCGCCATCTGGGCTGGCGTCGGCGCTATATCGAGTCCCACCTGCATCATGCTGACCAAGGTATTGAAGTCGTTGTTGGCAGCGATGAAGGAACGCAGTGCGCCCGGCTTCGGCGCTGGTCCGCGGCGGAAGGAGAACCCGCCCGTGCGCACCGTGCCCGCAATCGCGGCGAGCTGGGTCTGCAGTGAGTGGGCCTGGGTCGTGACCGCGGCCGGCAGATTCGACTGTCGCGCAAGCGCGCTCACTTGCGCCTCCGCTGCCGCCGCTGCGGTGTGGCCGCTGTAGCTGCCCTGCATGGCGTGGTAGGCGTCCAGGGTGAGTTTGTTTTGCGCGCGCAGCGCCGCCATGAGCTCCGGACTCTGCCCTACACGCGGGTCATTGATCACGGTCAACTTGCGCGTGTAGGTTTGGCCATCGACGGTCAGCTTGAGCGTGTATACGCCCGGAATGACTTGCGGCCCCTTGGGGCCCGGCGTCGTTTCGCCCTCCACCGAGTTCATTTGATTTTCCAGGTCGTGCCGGAAGGCCGGCGGCGGCGCGTAATGCAGATTCCAGGCAAACCGGTTCGTGCCGTCCGCAATGGGTAGAGCGCGGCTGGCCGGCGTCGCCAGCCAGTAGGCGGGAAACGCGTTGCCGGTAATCGGCGGTGGCAGCGTGCTGGTCACGGTGTCGACCAGCCCGCCTTTGGAGTCGTAGATGCTGAGCGTGACCGGACCGCTCGGCGCCTGGCTCAGGTGATAGTAAACAATCGCGCCGTAGGGCGGGTTGGCAGCGTGATGCTCCCAGGGTTGGGTGGGCTGATCCCAGTTGACATTGACGCGGGAGCGGATGGCGTCGGCAGGCGGGAACAAGTACGCCGGAGCGGC
Source organism: Terriglobales bacterium (assembly GCA_050745425.1). Classification (GTDB taxonomy): domain Bacteria; phylum Acidobacteriota; class Terriglobia; order Terriglobales; family SCQP01; genus SCQP01. The sequence continues at coordinate 12,408 of JBOGKK010000171.1, read as the reverse complement.
AGCAATGGCCGCTGCCTGCGTCGCGATCTGCCGCAGCGGGCTATAGTCGTCCAGCACCCAGACGCCGCGCCCGTAGGTGGCCACCACAATGTCGTTTTCGTGATCGAAGGTATGGAACTTCAGATCGCGAATCGAAGTCGTCGGCATGTTCAATTGCAACGATTGCCAGTGGCCGCCATCGTCGAACGAGACGTAGACCGCCGATTCGGTTCCGCAGAACAGCAACCCCTCCTGTTGCGGATCCTCGCGCACCACATTCACCCAACTCCCTGTGCGCTGGTCGGCAGGCAGGCCACTGACGATTTTCGTCCAGGTCTTGCCGCTATCGAGGGTGCGCCAGATCAGAGGCACATCGTCGTCGGCGGGCGTAATGCCCTGCGGAGCGCCGCGGCTGCTACCCAGGCGCCCGGCGATGTAGGCCGCCTTGGGGTTTTGATGGCTCGCCTGGATGTTGAGGAAGTTCACGTTTTTGGCATCGGGAATGTTAGTGACATTCGTCCAGTGCTTGCCGCCGTCCGTGGTGTTGAAGACCTGGCCGTTGCTGCTCACGGTCCAGATCACGCCCTTCTTCGCGGTCGAGATCGAGAAATCGCTGATCGAGTTCCCACGGGGGCCAAACGGGCTGGGCGGGCCGGCATGCGCCGGCTTGGGCTCGGGTGCGCCACAGGCGATCTGCGGCTGGTTTTTCGTAGTCGTCAGATCGGGGCTGACAGTCTTCCAGCTCGTCGCCCCATCGGTGGTTTCCATCAGACACTGGTAGGCAACGTAGAAGGCATTCGGGTCGAAAGCGGTGTCGAAGTGCTTGGCGAAGTCGCGGCCCTGGTGATACTTGCGGGCGTTCACCCCGAAATTCGGCGCTACATTTTCCCAATCCCCGGTGCGCGAATTGACTTTCACCAAGCCGCTGCCGCCGCCGCCGGGGCCGTAGCCCACGCCATAGACGATGTCGGGGTCGACGGGCGAGACCGCCAGGCGTCCGAACTCGGAGGACGGGAACGGATGCCAGTCATAGTTGACTTCCCCGAAGTCGCCGCGATTGCGCATCATAACCGCACCCGTATCCTGCTGTGAGCCGATGATCCAGAACGGGTAGGTATTCGTCGTAGTGATGTGGTAAAGCTGGCCGATGGTCTGGCTGTAGTAGCTGCTCCAGGTCTTGCCGTCGTTGATCGTGATGCCGGCGCCCTGATCCATTCCCTCAATCATGCGGTTGCCGTTGGTCGGGTCGATCCACATCGGGTGCGCGTCTTCGCCGCCCGGCGCGCCTTTGAAAGGCGCGAAGGTATTGCCGCCGTCGGTCGAGCGATAGAGCGCGGTCGAAACCGTGTAGACCACGTTGGGATCGTGGGGACCGACGTAGACCCCGCAGTTGTAGCCGCCCTGGCCGTTGGCGATGCGCGCGTCGTGCGGGTCCATCTGCTTCCAGGTCTGGCCCCCATCATCGGAGCGGAACAGCCCGGAGCCGCCATGGACACTATTGCCGATCACGAACACGCGCTCTGCGTTGGTGTGCATGGCCACGGCGACGCCGATGCGCTCGGGCAGGGTGGGTAAGGAGGTAATCTGCGTCCAGGTCTGGCCGCCATCGGTGGATTTGAACAACTCGGCAGGCGTCGGCTTGGGAGCATGTGGCGAGGGAGGTCCGAAGCGGAACCCGCCACGCCCCTCGGTGGCCGCAAAGATGACGTCCGGTGCGTCAAACGCATGCGCGATGTCGAGCGTGCCGTTATAGCCCTTCGGGTCGAGCACGTTGGCCCACGTCTTGCCGCCATCGGTGGTGCGGAACACGCCGCGCCCGTCACGCGTGGCATCGCCCTGGGTGGAGGCCAGCACAACATCCGGATTGGTCGGCGAAATCAGAATGGCATTGATTTTGACGGTGTTTTCGAGGCCGATATGCGTCCATGTCTTGCCCGCATCGGTAGATTTGTACATGCCGTCGCCGTCACTACCGCCGATCGAGTCGCCCGTGCCGGCATAAACGATGTTGGGATCGGAGGGTGCAACCTGCACGGCACCAACGCTGTTGACGTTCTTGAACTGGTCGAAGATGAAGAACCAGGTCCCGCCGGCATCGGTGGTTTTTTCCATGCCTCCCTGCGGCAGCCCGGCGTAGAACACGCCATCCTGTCCCTTGCCAATGGCGCCGGTAACGGAGGCGATCCGTCCGCCGTGATGGGGCCCAATATCGCGCCAGTGCAAACCGGCGACCATTTGCGGATTTACCTGAGCCAGCGCGGTCAGCGCCAAGCCAAAAGCAGCAACCGATGCCAAACGAAGCGCACGAGCAAACATGCCAAGCCTCCCTGATGAAACCTGAAGGCGTAGTGTAGCTCAGCCGTGAACGATTCAGCCACAACAACTTGCCGCAGCGCAGTTGGCATTTGACCTGGCCGGATTGGTTAGCAGGTGATTTGGCCGGTTCAAGCGCGCGATGGAGGCCACCGTGACCGGGTTCACGTAGCGGAGAACATGGCGCCCAGCATGCCGAGAGCGATCGCGGCGATCAAGGTCGCAATGCCGATGTAGCCGAGGATGAGACCGGCGGTAGCCATGCCATGGCCCTTCTGGCTGCCTTGGGCATCGCGGATTTGGCTGTGAGCGATGTGGCCGAAAACGATAGCGAGGATGGAGCCCAACCAGCCGAACCAGAGAATGCCGAGCACCAGGCTGGCAATGGCGAGACCGTTGGTTTTGATAGCGGCGGCAGGCGCGGGAGCGTAGGCTGTGGGATTGCCTGCTGGCGCGGCACGGCAGTGAGGGCAGGCGGGAGAGGCGGTGCTCATCGGAGCTCCGCAACGGCTGCAGAAGCAGCGTTGCTCGGGCATCGCAGAGGGGGTTGCGCTGTCCATGGGCGGTAGTCTAACACGGTACCGATAAAATGGAATTCCGTCGCGTCCCCCCGCAGGTCGCGAGCCCCAGTGCGTGCGATGATATGCCCATGGGGGGCCCGATCCAGTGATTGCCCAGGTACTCGCCGGGATTGTGGGATGGGCGATGATCGCCTTCGTGCTGCGCGATGCGTTCGAGACCATGATTCTGCCGCGGCGGCTGAACGGGCGGTTTAGTTTCACGAGAGTCTATTTCCGGGGCATGTGGCCCTTGTGGTCGGCGGCAGCGGCGCGGCTTCGCGGACGGCGGCGGGAATCGACGCTCAGCTTTTTTGGCCCGCTCTCCATGCTGCTGCTCTTTGTGCTGTGGGCGGTGGTCCTGGTCGGTGGGTTTGCTTGCGTGTACTGGTCGCTGGGGTCACCACTGCAGACCCCCGAACCGCTGCGCGGCTTCGGCATGGATCTGTATCTGAGCGGGGTCACGCTGCTCACTATCGGCATCGGAGGGGCGGTGCCCCACACTGCCTTCAGCCGCGTGCTGGCAATCGCCGAAGGAGGCCTGGGCCTCGGATTTGTGGCGATCATCATCAGCTACCTGCCGGTACTGTACGCCGGCTTCTCGCGCCGGGAGACCTCGATCTCGATGCTCGACGCACGGGCCGGCTCGCCACCGTCGGCGTCGGAGCTGCTGCGCCGCCATGCCGGCGCGCTCGATGAGTTACAGAACTATCTGGCCGAGTGGGAGCGGTGGTCGGCCGAGCTTCTGGAGAGCCATATTTCGTACCCGGTGCTCGGATATTTCCGGTCGCAACACGTGAACCAGTCGTGGGTGGCGGCGCTCGGAACCATGCTGGATGGGTGTGCGTTGCTGCTGGCCGGCGGCGAGGATGGCTGCACCAGGCAAGCCCAACTCACCTTTGCCGCCGCCCGGCATGCGGTGGTGGATTTAGCGCAGATTTTCATCCACGGGCTTCCGCAAACGATTCCCGATCGACTGCCCGGCGCCGATCTGATCCGGTTGCAGGCGGTGCTGACCGAAGCCGGAGTGGGACTGCGTTGGGAGGAGCCGAACCTGCACCAGCTCTCCGCCCTGCGCCAGCTCTATGAGCCGCACTTGCTGGGAATTGCCGCCTATTTAAAGCTGGACCCTCCGCGATGGCTCGGCAATCCGAACCTTCCCGACAATTGGCAGCGCAGCCCCTGGGATCGCTTCGCCACCGGCGCCACCGGCATCGTCAGGCAACGAGAAGTCGAACGGCACTATTAATTTGAATCTGTGGAGCCGACGCGCGGGGTCGAACCGCGGACCTGCTGATTACGAATCAGCCGCTCTACCAGCTGAGCTACGTCGGCTTCCGATTGGAGGGCAGCAGCTATTGTAGCAAGTCAGGCGGCCCGATGGGAGGGCACGCCGGGGGTGAGTTCGACCTTGATCGAGCCAGGTGCGCGGCGGTAATTTCGCGGCCTGCCGCGCCGACTTGGCCCACAGTGCCAACGGCGCGGAACCCACGCATGCAAAGCTGCTTGCCGCCGGCTGAAAGCTGATAGCCTGTTGTACTATGCGTTGGAGCCAACTGTTCATCCCCACTCTGCGCGAGGCGCCGGCCGATGCCGAGGTCGCCAGCCATATTTATTTGCTGCGCGCGGGCTACATCCGCCAGCTTGCGGCCGGGCTGTACAGCTATTTGCCGCTGGCGTGGCGCTCGCTGCTGAAAATCCAGCAGATCGTGCGCGAAGAGATGGACACCATCGGTCAGGAATTTCAGCTACCCGCCCTGCACCCGGCGGAGTTGTGGCAGGCAAGCGGGCGCTGGGAGCTGATGGGCGGCAATATGTTCCGGCTCAAGGACCGGTTCCAGCGTGACTTGTGCCTGGGCATGACCGAAGAAGAAGTCATGGCCTCCATCGCCGCCGGTGAGCTGCGCAGCTACAAACAACTGCCGCAAATCTGGTATCAGATCCAGACGAAGTTCCGGGATGAACCGCGCCCACGGCAGGGCCTGTTGCGCGTGCGCGAGTTCATCATGAAAGACGCCTACAGTTTCGATATCGACGAAGCCGGACTCGACGTAAGCTACCGCAAACACGATGCCGTCTACCGGCGGATTTTTGACCGTTGCGGCTTGCGCTACGTAGCGGTCGAGGCGCACTCGGGCGCCATGGGGGGAGCGCAATCGCAGGAGTTCATGGTGCTCGGCGAAGCCGGCGAAGACATGATCGCGCAATGCGCGGCCTGCGGCTACGCGGCGAACCTGGAAAAGGCGACGGGAACGCCCGCCGCCGTGAGCGACCCGGAAACGGCAGGCAAGCCGGAAAAATTCGCCACGCCCGGACAGCATACGATTGCCGAACTTGCCACCTTCACTGGGGAAGCCGCAGCACGTCTGGCCAAATCGCTGGTCTACATGGTCGCGGACAAACCCGTTCTGGTGCTGGTCCGCGGCGATGACGAAGCCAGCGATGCCAAGCTGGCGACCGCGCTCGGCGGCGAGTTCCGTCCCGCGCGGCCCGAAGAAATTGTCGAGCACTTCGGCACCCCGCCCGGCTCTGTCGGCCCCCTGCATACGGCCAAGCCCGTGCGCATTCTGGCCGATGAGGCGCTACGCGGACGCAAGAACCTGACCGTGGGGGCGAACGAAGACGGCTTTCACATCCGCCATGTAACCCCCGGCGAGCACTTTCAGCCGGAATGGACCGAGGTCCGCACGGTGCGCACCGGCGATGCCTGCCCGAGCTGCGGGCAAGCGTTGCAGGTGGCGCAGACGATTGAGGTTGGCCACATTTTCAAGCTCGGGCGCAAGTACAGCCAAAGTCTGGGAGTGCGCGTATTGGACGCCAACGGCAAGGAAGTGGTCCCCATCATGGGCTCTTACGGCATCGGCATCGAACGCATTCTGACCGCAGCCATAGAGCAGAACCACGACAACGATGGCTTCTGGCTGCCTGCAGCGATAGCGCCATTTAAGATCGTCATCACGCCCACCAATCTCGCCGACCAGGCGGTTGCGGACCTCAGCCAGCGCCTCTACGATGAGCTGCGGGCGAAGGGCCGCGATGTGCTGCTCGACGATCGCGACGAGCGCCCCGGCGTCAAGTTCAAGGATGCCGACCTGATCGGCATTCCGTGGCGGATCACGGTCGGCAAAAAAGCCGGTGCCGGCGTTGTCGAGCTGGTCGAACGCGCCCGTCGCGACAAGCAGGAAATGAGTGCGGAAGCGGCCTTGGCAAAGCTTTAATGCAACCAGTGCGAAATATGGTCGCCGATGCTCGCCGAGGTGTGGAAGATCGTGCCTGCTTTGAGACCACCTGGCAAGCGATAGTTGCCAATCGCGGCCAACCCCATGGAGGCGATGCAGCCGCAGCGCTCGCAATCGGGCTCGCCGCCAAACTGGCAGGGCGCAATGGTGGAGTGCAGATCGGCGGAAACCACCGTTGTCGCGCGCGCAAACACGCACTCGCGCGGCGAGCGCGGAGGCTCCTGAAGCGCCTGCACTAACCCGCGTGGCATGTCGAGGGTGGGATAGATTTCGCGCAGCCGGAACAGCTCGGCGATGATCTGGGTGCGCTCGGGCGTGGTGGGTATTTCGGCCAGCTCCTCGCCGATTTGAGGCGTGAAGATACTCATCCAGATTTTCTTGACGTGCGGGTTCGCCGACCACTGCTGCATGAACCGGCCGAGGTAGTTGGGCTGACGGATCATCGGTGCGGTGATGGTGCAGTGCACCACGACGTGGTGACCCGCGATGTTTTTCTGGATGCGTTCATAGGTCGCCGGGGCGCGGCGAACATCATGATCCGGCTGCAGGCCGTCGATGGAGACGACGAGCTCGAAATTCGGCAACCCAATCCAGCTCTCCGGCACCGGCCGGAAGGCGCTGGTCACCACCTGTACGAAGGTTCCCATGGCCAGCAGCCGCGGCACGATAATCTCCATTTCGCGGTAACGCACCAGCGGATCGCCACCGACGATGGAAACGTGCAGCGGTTTATAATGGCGTACGAGACCGGTAACGCCCTCAATCAAAGCCTCGCCGCGCAGATCGTGCAGATCGCGCAGATTCACCCCATCGCCGACGTGGTCCTCACTAAAGGCATAACATCCAGGACAGCGCAACGGACACTCTTTGGTGATTTCAATCGAAAGCGCCGGCTTGCGTCCGCGCAACAGCGCACCCCAAGCGCGCAGAACATCCCGTGTTGGCACCATACACTTAGGATGCACCCAACGCTGCGGCCAGCAGCATCTTTCTGGTGAATCAACACTACGGCGCAACCGCCGTGCAGCGAACGCCAATCCTGAAATGCGAAGCCAGTCCCATGTATCCTGAACTTAGGTGCAAAGAGGCAAGCAGGTGCGGGTAAGAATCACAGCCCGAGGCTGGGCGCGATGGCTGGCGCGGCCAGCGGGGCGCGTGGTGCTGGCGCTGGTATTTGCGATTTTTGTCGCAGCCGGGATCGCCTTTATTCACTACTACAATTACTACGCCGAGGTCATCGACACCCGCCTAAGCTCCCCTATTTTTCATCCCTCATCGCTGGTCTTTGCTGCGCCTAAAGTGGTCGCCGTGGGCGAAGATCTTACGCCGCAGCAGTTGGCCGCGTGGCTACAAGCCGCCGGTTACGCCTCCAACGAAACCTCTCCGGTCGGCACCTTTCTCGTTGCCGGCGGCGAGGTGCGCATTAGCCCGGGGCCGGAGGCGTACCACGCTGCCATCCCTGTCCAGGTGCAGTTTCAAAATGGCGAGGTCACCACCATCACCGACCTGCAGAACCAGCAGGCGATGGATCAGTATGCGCTCGCCCCCGAGCTGGTCACCACGCTGTTCAACGAGAAGCGCATCAAGCGCCGCATCGTCCATTACCGGGATCTGCCGCCCATGCTCATTCAGGCGGTGCTCGATACCGAAGATCGCGGTTTTTTCCACCATGGCGCGGTGAACTGGAAGCGCGTTCTGGCTGCCTTTTACCGTGACGTGCGCGCGGGCCGCAAGGAGCAGGGCGCCAGCACCATTTCCATGCAAGTGGCCCGCAATATTTTTGATCTTGGCTTTGAAAAAACCGCCAAGCGCAAGCTCGAAGAAGTGCTGGTCGCCATGGAGCTGGAAGAACGTCTCACCAAGCAGCAGATCTTCGAGCTCTACGCCAACCAACTCTACATGGGCCAGCGCGGCAGCTACGCCATTCACGGTTTCGGCGAGGCCGCCGACGCTTACTTCGGCAAGTCAGTCAACCAGTTGACGCTGCCCGAAGATGCTCTGCTGGCGGGTATTATCCACGCTCCCAATGGCGATTCGCCCTATCGCCATCTCCAGCGAGCGCGCGCGCGCCGTGATCAAGTGCTGCGCTACATGGTTGCCGACGGCTCCATCACCGAGGCCCAGCGCATGGCGGCCGACAAGGCGCCGCTGGTGACCACCTCCGCCAACAATGAAGGCAGCGATGCGCCTTATTTCACCGATATGGTGCGCGACCGCCTGAGCGACGCCGCCTCCAACCAGGATCTATCCACCCGCAGTTACCGCATCTACACCACCCTCAACCCCGAGCTGCAGGAAGCAGCCGCGCAGGCCGTCACCGAAGGCATGAAGGGGGTGGACAAGGAACTCGCAGCCCTGCGCGACCAGCGCAACCACGGCCGCAAGCCGCGCAAGCCGCAGGAAAAAGCCCAAGTCGCCCTGGTCGCCCTCGACCCTCACACGGGAGCCGTGCTCGCCCTGGTGGGTGGACGCAATTTCGCCTTCAGCCAGCTCAACCACGCCCTTGCGGAACGCCCCACCGGCAGCATTTTCAAACCCATTGTCTACGCCACCGCACTGGAAACCGGCCTGCTGCCGAACCTTACCGCCATCACCCAGACGTCGATCCTCAACGACGAGCCCACGGTGTTTCCGGGCGGCTACGCACCCGCCAATTTCGAAAACAAGTACTACGGCCCGGTGACGCTCCGCGTCGCTCTCGAACACTCCCTCAACAACGCCACCATCGCGCTCGCGGAGGAAGTTGGCCTGCAGGCCGTCACCGATCTCGCCCATGCCGCCGGCATCGTCAACGCCCAGCCCACCCCGTCGGAGGCCATCGGCACTTACACCGCATCGCCGCTCACCATGGCGGGCGCCTACACTATGTTCGACAACAACGGGGTGCTGGAAAAGCCGCGTTTGATCGATTCGGTGCAGAACGCGCAAGGCCAGGTCATCCTGCAGCACGAGGCCGAGCCCAGGCAAGTGCTTGATCCCCGCATTGCCTTTCTCACCACGAATCTGATGGAGTCGGTGTTGCAAGCGGGCGGCACCGGGGTGCGCGTGCGCGCCATGGGTTTCGATGCCCCCGCCGCCGGGAAAACCGGCACCTCGCATGATGCCTGGTTCGCCGGCTTTACCAACAACCTGCTCTGTGTCGTCTGGGTTGGCCTCGATAACTATCAGAACATCGACATCGAAGGCGCGCATGCCGCGCTTCCCATCTGGACCGATTTCATGAAGGCTGCCGTAAAGCTGCCGGCTTATTCCAACCCTCAGCCGTTTGCTCCGCCTCCGGGCGTGATCGCGGTACGCATCGACACGGTGTCGAAACAGGTCGCAACGCCGCTGTGCCCGCCGGCGCAGGTCCTGGTCGACTATTACATCGACGGCACACAGCCCACGGTGATGTGCCAACTGCACCCCAGCCCGCTGATGCCGCGCGGCATTGCCGAAGCCACCCACAAGGCGCTGCAACTGCTGCACATCGAATCCCCGCCGCCGCCCAAGCCGCCGACCGTTGTCAGCTCAACTCCCGCGGCGGCGCAGCTCACGGCCGCCGCGCCCAAGCCCAAACCGCAGGCAAAGCCGAAAAAGAAACAAAAGCGAGGCTTCTTCGGCCGCCTGCTCCACGCCATCGTGGGCAGCGGGAGCGGTAGCAACAAAGACGGCGGTGGCGGCCCCGGCGGCGGATGAGCTTGCCATGGGCTCCTATCGGGAGGATACTGGCGTCATGCACGTGTGGAGGCCCTATGCTGACGCGAGTGGCAAACGCGATCGGAATCTCTGTCCTTCTTTCGGCTGCCCTGCTGCTTCCCGCAGCCGGACAAACCTATAGCTCAACCGCGGCGGCAAAGACACCCGAACTGACGGTAGGCGAGCGCGCCGACATTTTTCTCGCAGAACGCGACTACTCGCAGGCAGTCTCACTGCTGCAGCAAACGTTGCGCGACAAGAACATGCGCACGGCGCCGCTGTACAACCGCCTGGCCATCGCTTACCAGCAGTTGAACAATCTGGGGAAAGCCGAAAAGTATTACAAGCAGGCCATCAAAAAAGACAAGAAATCCGGGCGATACCGCAACAACCTGGGTACCGTCTACTACATGAAGCGCAAATGGAACGATGCCGGCAAGCAATTCCGTGAAGCGATCCGCCTTGACCCGACCAAAGCCACCTATTACGTGAATCTCGGCGGTGTGCTGTTCGCGCGGAAAAAATACCGGCTTGCGATTGCGGCGTTCCGGGTCGCACTGCGCATTGATCCCGACTCGCTGTTCCCGATGAGCAGCGGCGGGCCCGTGGTACAAGACGTGGAAGGCGCCAACACGGCACGCTTTCACTATGATCTGGCGCGCCTGTTTTGCAGCATGGGCATGGTCCAGGAGGCTGTGCATGAGTTCAGCCAGGCCTATGACATGCATTACAAAGACCTGAAGGCCTCGCTCACCGACCCCATATTCGCGCCGCTGCGCAAGCGCCCCGAATACCGCACGCTGATGGGGCTGCCTCCACTGCCTCCGCCGCTGCCCAGCAAGGGCGGCGCAGACGCCGGCCCGGTTTCCATGGCCGGGCGTTCTGCCTTGGCAGCCGCCAGTTAGACTAGAGCAAAAACAGCGTCGGTGTAGCAAGCTTCGGGCGATTGCGTGCGGCTTTTCCTGGGGTCAAAGCCGCAGGCGGTACGGTCGGCGATGCTACAGCAGAGCTGTTTTTGCTCTAGCGCAAGACCACGCCGCCGGTGGGGCGCCCACTGGCCCAGCTTTGCGCGAGATCAGCGGCTCCGGCTGGAGTCAGCACTTCAACTTCCTCCGCTCCGTGCGCGAGCAGCAAGTCGGCCAGCGCCCGCTCTTCCGGTTGCAGCACGGCGGCGGCGCCAATCAACAGCACCCGGTGGAACTCGTCCGGGCTTAACCAATCGGGCAAGCTCGAGCCGGCCAGAAATGCCACCTGCTCGTTCTCGAAGCACTCCTGCAATTGCTGCGCGCTGGCGATCCGGAGGCCGGGCACGATGGAGGCAGCAGGCCAGAACAGCGCCACGGCTTCCCCCGCCGACTGCAAGGCACGGTATTCCTCGAGCAACGTGGCAGCCTCAGGCCGCAGATCGCAAATCAGGCAAGGCACGTAATCGCTTCAGGCGGCTTGCCCGCGTGCGTTGAAGCGGCCGGGCTGCGCCTCTGTATCGGATGGCGACCCGGCAAATTGAACGCCCAGGGGTGACAACGGGCGCAGTTGCACGGCCCCCAGCTGATGGCACTCCGCGCAGGTATAATCGCCGTCAAACTGGCCTGCAAAATACCGGCCGCAGCCCGCGCATTGCTTGGTAATCATGATTTCCGCCTCCCGCTTTTGCCCGCTTCGTGATCTTCATTTGATGCTGGCGCGAAAGCTACTCTCTGTCAACCCTCACTGGCTCGGCCCGAGGGTGTAGCCCAACGAGAGGCCCACCTGCCAGGCGGTGGGCACGTCGTACTCAGTGTTGTCGTGGATATGATAGTAGTCGAGCGCCGGTCGGAGGAACAAATGCTGGCCCCAGTAGACTTTTAAACCCAGCCCCGCATGAAAGGCAAAGTGGTTCGAGCTTTGGTGGTTGGTGCAGCCGGTAAAGCTGCCGCAGGTGAATATGCCTTGATACAGGCGCAGGTTTTCGGCGCCAATGCCCACGGAGATGTCCGGCCGAAATCGCAAGCCTGTGGGCACCGGATCCCACACCAGGTTGAAGGTGTACAGCACCGGGCGCGCGCCCACTCCAAAATAATCGCTCTGGCTGGCACGCCACTGCACTTGCGCGCCAATGCCGAGATCATGGGGCAGGAAAATAAAATCGCCGCCGGCGTTCAAGTATGCTCCGCCGCCCATCTTGGGTACGCCACTGGGACTGGCTTTGGTCAGCAGCGTTCCCAGGCCTACGTAGGCATCGACCGATTGGGCCGCAGCAAAGCCAACCATGGCCAAGCATGCCGCCAGAGCCACCATCCAACGAGTGTATTTCACGCTACCTCCTGCGGACGGGGAGCCTCAGCTCCCAAAGCTGTACCCCAACGAAACACCCCAGCGCTGTGCATTGGGATACGGGGTATTGTTGTGGATGAAGTAGAAATGCGCCTCGGGGCGCACAAAAATGTGTTCGGTGATATAGGCTTTGATCGCCACGCCGACGTGGGCGGCCAGATGATTGCCGGCATACTGCGCGCAGTTGCTCAGCCCTCCGCAACTCCCCAGACCCTCAAAACCCTGAATGTTTTGTGAGCCCAGGCCCAGCATGAGCACGGGAATGATCTAGCGGGTGATATGAATCGGATCCATCAACACATTGAAATCGTAATAGGTCGGCCGCAACC
>JBOGKK010000170.1:0-4153 GCA_050745425.1 Terriglobales bacterium | reverse complement strand
CTGCTGCACAGCGCCGCGTCGGCGGCCGAGCCGGTGAACTGGGCGCTGGTCTGGCTGCCTGCGCCCGCCAGTTCAACGGTGCTGCCGCTGCCGACCTGGATTTCGTCCACCCCCATGGTCCCATCGTTGTTCAGGAAGAACACATCCCCGCGGCCATCGACTGCAACGCCTTCGGCCGGCGAAATCTCGCTCGCCCCGATCAGCTCCATCTCGCCCGTGGCTTTCGCTACCTTGGCTATATAGCCGTTGTCGCGGAGGTAAAAATTGCCGCTGCTATCCACGGCAATCCCGCCGAGATACGCCAGGTCGGCACCTGCGAACGCGGTTCCGTTGGTGAAGCCTCCGGAATTGCCTGCCACGCCCGAAATCGTCTGGATGAGGGGACCACTCCCGCCGATTCCCGTGACTTCGCGGATGACGTTTTTGGTGGGATCGGTAAAATACACATTCCCCGTGGAATCGACCGCCAGCCCCGCGGTGGCGTCAATGTCGGCGCTCGTCGGCACCCCGCCATCTCCACTGTCGCCGGCAGCGCCGGCAACGCCGGCAATGGTCGAGATCACCCCGGTGGAGGAGTTGATCATCCGCAGCACCGCGCCGCTCTGGTCGGCGAAGATCACATCGCCGCTGGCGTCGACCGCAATCCCGCCCGGGCTCGAGAGCTTGGCCGCCGTCGCCTGCGCTCCATCCCCGCTATAGCCGCTGACGCCGGTTCCCGCAATGGTCTTGATTTTCGCATTCGACGTCCCCGGTTTGGTGATCTCGCGGATTTGATTATCGTTGTCGTCGCTCACGAACAGGTCGCCACTCCCATCCACCGCCACCTGCACCGGCGAAACCTGCCCCAGCAGCGGCGAGCCGCCGTCGCCGCTCGAGTTCACCAGGCCGTTCCCGGCAAAGGTCGAGATCACGTTGCCGGAGATCTTGCGTACCCGGTAATCGGGCCCGTCCGCAAGGTACATGTCGCCGTTCGCGTCCACATAGATGCAGTCCACGCCGCCCAGCAAAGCCGACGTCGGCAGCCCGCCGTCTCCCGGCTGATCTGCGCTATCTTTCGCCGCCTCACTTCCCGCGAAGTTGACCACGACCCCCGGCGAGCCGGGTTCAATTTCAACGATGTCGGCGAAGGTGGTGGTCCAGTTGGATACGTAGACATTGCCGGAGGCATCGACGGCAATGCCGCCCGTTATCCCCTCCAGAAGCGCTTGGGTCGGAGGACAGCCATCGCCCACGGTCGAGGTATGGGCTGCGCACACCGTACCCGTCGTGTTGCCGGCAAGGAGGGTGATCGTCTTGCTTGTGTTTACCTCATAAACTAGCCCGTAGCCGGTCGAGTCCAAGGAGGCAATGTACAAGTTTCCCGAGCTGTCCATCGCAATCCCGCTCACTTCGTCGATCGCCCCGGTTCCGGAAGCGTTGCCGTTGCCCACATAGGTCGAGATCTGGCGGCCGCTGATCTCGCGTACCCGGTCGCCTCCGTAGGCAGCAATCAGTAAATTTCCCGACGACTCGAGCAAAACCGAGAGAGGCGCATTCAACCCCGCACTCGTGGCCGCACCCCCATCGCCGCTGTAGGAGCAGGTCCCCTTGATCCCGGCAATCGTGCTGATGTCACCGGTGCTGGCGTCAACTTCGCGCACCACGCAATTGTCGTAGTCGGGCAAGTACAAGTTTCCGGAGGCATCGACGGCAATGCCTGTCGCATAGGTCAGATCCAGCGTCGCCGCCGTCGCCAGACCGCCGTCACCGGTGTCGCCCTTCCCGAAGCCGCCGGCGTAGAGCGTCGTCTTGCCATCCGGCGTGGTTTTGAAGATGGCGTTGTAGTCGAAAACGGCGGTGCCCGATTGGAAGCCGGCGTAGGCCACGTAGAAATTGCCCTGACTGTCTTCAGTGATTGCGGTCGGCACCATGCTGAAGCCGGCATCGGTGTAGCTCTGCCCTGCTACCGGCGCCCCGCCCGCCGCAGGCTTGATGGTTTGGGCGGCAATAGCTAGCGGCAGTAGGCAAATCAGCGAAACGAAAGCCAGGCGTAGTAGGCGCATGAGGGGAAGCTCCTGTCGGGAGCCGCTAAAGCTCCACTAAATTTAATAACGAGAATTGCCCCTTCGACCAGCTCAGGCAAAATCATTTTTTGCAGAATTCGAGTGAATTCTTTTGTAATGTTCGTGTATCGTTAGCCGATCCCCATCCGAAAGTGGGGGGGCACGAACCGCGTTTTTGCCTATGGGCAGTAGCGATTTCAACCTTGTCGACGGTAGCGCCTTTGCGCAAACGTATCGCACCCTGCGCCTGCTCGCGGAGCGATTCATGCGCCGCTTCGGAAATGTGCCCACCCTGCAGGCAACCGCGCTCGTGCACGAAGCCTACCTCAAGCTGGTGCGAGATGCGCGCAGCTATGCCGACGAGCAACATTTCCTCCGTACCGCGGCCATGGCGATGCGGCAGATTCTGGTGGATCACGCCCGCGCCCGGCAAAGCCAAAAGCGGGGCAGCGGCGCCGCCCACATTACGCTGAGCGGCCTGGACGTGGCGCAACCGGAAGGGGTCGACGTGCTGCTGTTGAACGATGCCCTGCAGCGGCTCGAAAGCTGGGATGCCCAGCAGGCGCAAATCGTCCAGTTGCGCTGCTTTCTGGGGCTGAGCGTGCCGGAGGTGGCGAGCAATCTGCAGATTTCCGAAGCCACCGTCAAGCGCGATTGGGCCATGGCGCGCGCCTGGCTGAAGCAGGAGATTACCGCCCGGTGACCGCCAGCGAATGGGCGCAACTGAAGTCATGGTTTGGCGAGGCCATTGCCGCCGAAGGCGAGCAACGCCAGTCGATTGTCGCCCGCGTCCGCCAGCAAGCGCCCGCGCTCGCCGCCGAGCTGGAGACGCTGCTCACGGCGCACGAAGATTCCGCCTCGGCCACCATTGACATGATGCCGCAGCCCTCGTGGCAGGAGCGCTTCCCTCAAGGCGTGCCCGCCGGCACCGCAATCGGGCCCTATCTCGTTGTACGCGAGTTGGGGCGTGGCGGCGCAGGCCTGGTGTTGCTGGCCGAGCGCAGTGATGACGAGTTTCACCGCCCTGTGGCGCTCAAACTGCTGCGCTTTCTGCAATCCGCGGCCGAGGAGGCCAGCGGCCTGCGGCGCGAGCGCGGCTCGCTGGCGCGCATGCAGCATGCCAACATCGCGACCTTGCTGGATTGGGGCACGACCGCGGACGGCATGGGATGGCTCGCGACCGAGTTCGCCGAAGGCCAGCCCATCGATGCGTTCTGCCGCGCGCAGCAGCTATGCGAAGCAGACATCCTGAAGCTGTTTTCGCAGGTCGCCGCGGCCCTGGAATATGCCCATAGCCGCGGGATTTTGCACCGGGATCTCAAACCCGGCAATATTCTGGTGACTCAGCATGGCGTCGTCAAGCTGCTGGATTTCGGCATCGCGCAAATAGCCGGCGACGTTGCCGACCCGGCCGCCCTGCGCCGCTTTACTCCGCTCTACGCCAGCCCCGAGCAGATACGCGGCGAACCGGCGACCGCTGCCAGTGACGTCTACTCGCTCGGCATTGTACTAGGCCAAATGCTGACCGGTACCTTGCCCCCGGTCACCCGCCGCTTGTCCTCGCCGCTGGCTGCCATTCTGGAACATGCGACCGCAAGCGAGCCGCAACGGCGCTATGCCACTGCCGCCGCCCTGACCAGCGACCTCGAGCGCTATGGCCAGCGCCGCCCTCCGCGCAGCGTGCCCTCGCCCTGGCCGCAGCGTGCACACTGGTTCTGCCATCGTCATTGGCGATCCCTAGCAACCGTGGCTGCGGTCGCGCTCTTTGCGGGGGCGTGGATTGTGCGCGGCCCGTACAACACCGCCGCACCGGCATTGGCGCTGGCGCGTCCGCTCCCGGCCATGATCTTTGCTCAGCAGGCTTTGCACCAGCCCACCGCCAGCTTGCCCATGCGGGTAAGCTGGCCCCGCGGTGCCCGGGTGCAGTCGGTTTCGGTGGTGACCAAGGGCGTGCCCAATCTGGATTTCACCAGTGCCGATTCGTCCGCTTGCATCGGCGCCTTCGCGCCCGGTTCCAGTTGCACCATGCATGTCCGTTTCGCGCCCACCGCTGGGGGAGGGCGCCTCGGTGCGGTGGTGTTTCGCAACGGCCAGGGCGGCACGCTGAACAC
>JBOGKK010000169.1:0-14173 GCA_050745425.1 Terriglobales bacterium | reverse complement strand
GTGCAGATCGACGGAAGTCATATTCGGGTACTTCTGCCGCCAGGACGCGATTTGCGAGAGGAAGAGCTGAAAGCGCGGCGCAAAATTGCGGTTGCCGAGATCGACCAGCACGGAATTGCCGGCCGAGAGGCTGACGCGTGCGCCAACATTGTCGGGATGGCTGAGGTTCACCTCGGAAATGTCATAGGCGCTGTGTTGCCCCAGCCCCTGGAGCGCGGCGTGCAGCGCCGTCCAGCGTGCGATTTGCACCCGGCGTTGCGCCAGCCACTGGCCGGCATTGGGATTGGCGGCATGGATGCCATCCAAGCCGGTCAGCACGGGAAAATCGAAATTGCCCTTCGCCGGTCTTTCCAGAAGAACACCTTGCGCGTCAATCAAATCGAGGTTTTGGCCAACCCGCGCGTAAGCGACCGGTTTGCGCTCCTGGATCTCGACCTCGAGCCGAGCTGGCCAGAGCCGGAGAACCGCCGCCTTCTGCACCCAGGGGATGCGCTCGACGGCGCGCCGCCGCGCCGACAGGGGGATGAAAAACGTATTGCGGCCAAGGTCGGCCGAGAACACGTCGCGCACGCGCTGGATGCCGGTATGGCGGGCGCCGGTGATCGTTATCTGATCCGAGCCTTGCAGCAGGAACCAGGAGCTGCGAAATACCAAGCTGTAAAGTCCGTAGCAGGCCACCAGCACCAGCGCGGCCACCGCGGCCGGCTTCCAGCCGCGGCGCACATAGCCGGTCCAGGCGCGGCCTGGCCGCCGCCGGACGGGAACGGGCGCCCGCCGCCGCCGGTAGCCGGTCTCATCGGCTCCCGGTTGCGAATCAACCGGCGCTTCGCTCACGGTGTCGTCGAATTCGTCATCGCCGCCCGTAGCCGGGGGCGGCGGCCCGTCGCGTACAATCCGTACTTTCCTCATGGCCGTTCTACTCTCACCGGCACTGCCTGCGCCGCGTGCAGCGCCTCCAGCAGCTTCGGACCCAGCCGCGAGACACTGCCCGCGCCCTGGGTCAGAATCAGGTCTCCCGGCCGCGCTTGTTGCACGATGGCGGCGATGGCGGCCTCCTCACTCGGCGCATAGCTCACGTGCGCGCCCGCCGCGCGCGCCTGTTCAGCCAGTGCCGTGCTGGTCACTCCGGCAATCGGCGCTTCCCCGGCCGGATAAATATCGAGCAGCCAAGTCTGGTCGGCCAGCGTCAGCACCTGCGAAAACTCATGCTGCAGATGAAACGTGCGCGTGTAGCGATGCGGCTGGAAGATCATTAGCAGCCTGCCCGCTTCATGACCTTGCGTAGGATGGTGGACCACTTCGCGCGCCGCCGCCAGCGTCGCCGCCAGCTCGGTCGGATGGTGTCCGTAATCGTCGATAACTCGTACCCCGCCGATTTCACCTTTAAGCTGAAAGCGCCGGTCCACCCCGCCAAAGTTCTCAATCGCTGCGCGAATGACCTCCAGATCCCGGCCCAGCAGCAGACCCACCGCGATCGCCGCAGTCGCATCCAGCACGTTGTGCATGCCCGGGCGCCGCAGACGAAATTCGCCCAAATCGCGGCTGGCAACGTGTTCGCGCCCCAGCAGGTGGGCCGCCCCGGCCGTCGGCTGCAGGTGAAAGCGCGCTTCCATGCCCTCCAATTGCGCACGCACAACCCGCAGGTCGCAATCCTCGTGCAGGCCGTAACTCAGCGTCCGCCGCCGGATGCGCGGCAGTATCCCACGCGTAGCCTCGTCATCGGCGCCCACCACGACCGTGCCGTAAAAAGGAACCCGATTGGCGAACGTCACAAAAGCATCTTGAATATCGCTGAGATCGCGGTAGCAGTCGAGGTGCTCCCGGTCGAGGTTCGTGACCACGGCCATGATCGGCGCCAGCGCAAGAAACGAGCGGTCGCTTTCATCGGCCTCGGCCACCAGATATTGGCTCGAGCCCAGCCGCGCATTGGAGCCGATGGCGTCCAGCCTGCCGCCCACCACCACCGTCGGGTCAAGTCCAACTGCGGCCAGCACGGTGGCGATCATCGAGGTGGTCGTGGTTTTGCCGTGCATGCCCGCCACCGCGATGCCAAACTTGAGGCGCATCAGCTCCGCCAGCATCTCCGCTCGCGGAATTACCGGAATCTGCAGCGCACGCGCCGCGGCTACCTCGGGATTGTCGGCCGCCACCGCAGTTGAGGTGACCACCACTTCAGCATCGCCCAGATTCGCAGCCCCATGCCCGATGTGGATGCGCGCTCCCATCGCCTGCAGCCGCTCGGTGATCGACGACGAGCGTAAATCCGAGCCGGAAACCGGCCAGCCCTGCACCAGCAGCACCTCGGCGATGCCGCTCATGCCGATGCCGCCAATTCCTACGAAATGAACGCGAAAAATCCGGGACAGCATGCCTTTGTATCATCGTACCTGCGCCGCCCCGCCACGGCTAGGTACTAACCCGGTTACCATGAGGAGACCATGCGCCCGGCCGTGTTTTTCGATCGCGATGGAACCCTCAACGAAGAGGTTGGCTACGCCAGCCGTCCCGAGCAGTTCCACATTTTCCCCTATGCCGCCGCCGCCGTTCGCGCCGTCAACGATGCCGGTTGGGCCGCCGTGCTGGTAACCAACCAGGCGGGCGTGGCGCGCGGCTACTACGCCGAGGCCGCCATCCACGAACTGCATTCCATCCTGAGCGCCAACCTTGCCGCCGGTGGCGCCCATCTGGACGCGGCTTATTACTGCCCGCACCACCCCGAAGGCGTGGTGCCCGGCTACGCCGGCGTCTGCGGCTGCCGTAAACCCGCCCCCGGCATGCTCCATCAGGCCGAGCGCGAGTTGGGCGTCGATCTGGCTCAATCCTGGGTGATCGGCGACCGTCACCACGACATCGACCTGGCGCATGCCGTCGGCGCCCATGCCGCGCTCGTGCGCACCGGCTACGGTGAACGGGAACTCGAGGCCCGCCCCGACTTGGCGCCCGATTATATTGCCGAAGATGCTCTTGCCGCCTGTCAATGGATACTGGGGCACGCCTCATGAATCAGACTGCGGCGCAAACTCTGCAGCGCTTTCCCTCGCTCACCATCACCGTCTGGGGCGATCTGGTCGCCGACGTGTTCATTGACGGCGAAATTGCCCGCGTTTCGCGTGAAGCTCCGGTGTTGATCCTGAAGCAGCGCCGCCACCAGGTCGCCGCCGGCGGCGCTGCCAATGCTGCCCTGAATCTCGCGGCCCTGGGTATCCGCGTGCATCTGGTGGGCACCGTCGGCGAGGACGAGCCGGGAAGGGAATTGCTGCAAATCTTCCGCCAAGCTGGTATTTCTGTAGACAATATCCTGCGCCTGCCGCACCGCCCCACCCCTACGAAAACGCGCCTTCTGGCCCATCACCCCCATACCACCCCACAGCAGGTGGTACGTCTGGACCAGGAACCCCCGCTGCTGCCCGCCGCACAGCAAAAGGTGCTGGCCGCAGCGGCCCGGCGCACGCTCCGCTCATCGCAGGCGCTGCTGCTCTCCGACTACGGCTACGGCGCGGTGACCCCGGCGCTGGCGGCTGAAGCCGCCGCCCGCATTCCGCTGTCGACCGTCGATGCCCGCTTTCAGATTGCTGACTACGCCGGGTTCACTGCCGCCACGCCCAATGAGCCGGAAATCGAAGCGGCGCTCCATTGCACCATTGCCGACGCCGCTGATCCTTTGGCGGCGCTCGAGCAGGCCGGACGCAAACTGCTGCGCCGGCTGCGCTGCCAGCACTTGCTGGCTACGCGCGGCCGCGACGGCCTGGCCCTTTTCGAGCCCGGGCGGCGTACGCTTCGCCTCCCGGTGTTCGGCTCCCAGCAAGCCGTCGACGTCACCGGAGCCGGCGATACCGTGATTGCCGTCTTCACCGCCGCCCTGGCCGCCGGAGCCGATGGCCCCACCGCCACGCACCTGGCCAATGTTGCCGGCGGTCTGGTGGTGATGAAGCCCGGAACCGCAACCGTTTCGGCAACCGAGCTAGGTGAGGCGCTGCGGCAATGCTGAACTACCTCGACAAAATTGTCTCGCGTGATGCCTTGCTCGAGTGCGCGGCGGCCTGGCGGGATCAGCACGCGTCGATCGCCTTGGCCAACGGTTGTTTCGATGTTCTTCATGTCGGCCACATCCGCTACCTGCAAGCGTCGGCGGCGCTGGCCGATCATCTTGTGGTTGCGGTCAACGCCGATAGCAGCGTGCGCCGGCTCAAAGGACCAGGCCGCCCCGTTCTGCCTGAGCGCGCGCGCGCCGAGTTGGTAGCTGCGGTGCGCGGCGTGAGCCAGGTCACGATTTTCGACGAGACCACCGTCGCCCCGCTTCTGCGCGCCCTGCGGCCCGATTTTCATGCCAAAGGCACCGACTACACGCCTGAGTCCGTGCCTGAGGCCGCACTGGCCCGCGAGCTGGGCGTCGCTATCCGCATTGTGGGGGATGCCAAATGTCACTCCACGCAAGCCCTGCTCGACCGCCTCCACCACCCCCTTTAAGCGCCCGCTTAAGCGATACTGAAATTGTCGTGGAAACTGCCTCAGCCATCGGCCGTGCCGGCCCGATTCGTATTCTGATCATCAAGCTCAGCAGCTTGGGCGATATCGTGCATGCGCTGCCGGTTCCGGTCAGCCTGCGCGCCAGCCTGCCCGGCGCCCGCCTGGCCTGGGTCGTCGAGAAAAAATGGCTGCCGCTGGTCGAGCGCCATCCGGACCTGGACGAGGTATTTACCGTCGATAGCCAGTCCTTGCGGCAGGCGCCGCGCCCCTGGGGCGAATTCCGCGACGATATCCGGCGCTTGCGGGATTTTCACGCCGATGTTGCGCTGGATTTGCAGGGCACGGTAAAGTCGGCCATCCTCACGCGCCTGAGCGGCGCCGCGCAGCGCGTTGGCTTTGCCAAGCCGGTCAGGCGTGAACGTCTGGCCGGGATCGCCTATACCCGCCGCATCGACTCCGCCAGCGCGCATATAGTGGACCAGAATCTCGATATCGCTGCGGCCGCGGTAGCGGGCGGTGGATTCCGCCGCATTGACCAATTTCCGTTCCCGATTCCAGCCGGCGCGCAGCGCGAAGCGGACGCCTGGATCGCCAGCAATCGCGTCGGCGAGTTTGCTTTTTTATCGCCCGGGGGCGGATGGGCTTCCAAACGCTGGCCCAGCGCGCGCTACAGCCGTCTGGCTGAGCTACTGGAAAGCCAATTCAACCTGGCCGCGGTACTCAATCGCGGGCCGGGGGAAGAGCAGATGGAGCAAGCCTACCGCCATGCCAACGCCATGCGCGCGCGCTTGTTTTCCGGTGATGTCATGGCGCTGGCGGCCATGCTGCAGCGCGCGCGCGTGGTGATTGGCGGCGATACCGGCCCCTTGCAGTTAGCCGCAGCGCTCAACGTGCCGACGGTGGCGCTGTTTGGGCCCACCGATCCTGCGCGCAATGGCCCCTATTCCCAGTGCAGCCGCGTGCTGCGCCACACCGCTGAGACCAGCTACAAACGCAAGGCGGTGTACTCACCATCCATGCTGGCGATTACGCCCGAAGAAGTCGCCGCCGCCTGTGGCGAATTGCTGGCCGCCGGGCACGGGGCTATGGAGCCAACGACGCGATGAGCGCCTCGGGTACGGTGTTGCAACGATGGCGCGTGCCGTTGGGCTTCGCCGCCGCCGTGGCGCTGATTGTGGGCGCGCATCCGCGGCCGCTGAGTCTGGCCGCGGGGTTGCCGATTGCCGCCGCCGGTCTTGGATTGCGCGCCTGTGCTGCCGGCCACATCCGCAAAAACGATGCTCTGGCCACGACCGGCCCCTATCGCTTTACCCGGAATCCGCTCTACCTGGGCAGCGCGCTGCTGGGCGCTGGTTTTGTGATTGCCGCCGACTACTGGCTCCTGGCCGTTCTGGCGCTGGCCTTGCTGGTTGGTGTATACCTGCCTGTGATTCGCGCCGAAGAAGGCTATCTTGCCGAGCGCTTCGGTGCTGCCTTCCACGAATACGCAGGCCGCGTTCCGCGCCTGATTCCGCGCTTCGGTTTTGGCGGAAAGCAGGCCGGCGGCAGCTTTTCGCTGGCCTTGTATCGCCGCCACCGTGAGTATCAGGCGCTGGCAGGGTTTTGCTTTCTAGCCGTTGTGCTGGTGCTGAAATGGAAGCTCCATGTGGTGGCGCCTTGGTAACCATACGGGCGCTACGTGGTCTGCTGTGCCTGCTCGCCTTTGCGGCACTCGGGGTGGCGCCGCAAGCGGGCACGCCGCCGGCCGCGCCACCGCTGCCCGGCACTCTGCATTACGTCGCGCATTGGCGATTACTGCCCGCTGGTACGGCTAGCCTGAGCTGGACGGCACGGAACGGCCAGCGGCAAATCGCCTTCACCGCCAATGGTTCCGAACTCGTCGATCTGTTTTACCCCGTCCACGACGTCATGGAATCGAGCTACGATCCGGCCACATTCTGCACCGCCAGGGCTGTGAACAATACCCTGGAAGGCCGGCGTCATCGCCTCACCACCATCCAGTACGAGCCGAAGCAACACCAGTTGGTTCTCGACGAGACCAACCCGGCCGCCCATCCGCCCGCGCACAAGCATGCGGTGAAGCCGATTCCCGGGTGTGTGGCCGATCTACTCACCGCACTGGACTACATTCGCGCCCAGCCGCTGCACGTAGGCGACAGCTACAGCTTCCGCGTGAACGAGGGCGGTAAAACCAGCGATGTCCGCTGCGTAGTCGACCTGCACGAAACCATCAGCACGCCGGCCGGCCATTTCTCGGCCGTTCGTGTGCATCCGGAGCTGATCAACGGCAGTAATAAGAAACTGGGCCAGCTCTGGGTCTGGTTCAGCGATGATGCCCGGCATCTGCCGGTTGAGATCCAATCGCACGCCTTCTGGGGCACCCTCACCGCCCAGCTCACGAACTAAATTAGAGCGGGATATTGCTGTGCTTCTTGTAGGGCAGCGTCTGGCGCTTGCCTTGCAGCATCTCCAGCGATTGAATGAGCCGTGCGCGGGTGTCCCGTGGCCGGATGATCGCATCCACATAGCCGCGCTCGACCGCGGGGAAGGGCGAGGCGAAGCGTTCGCGGAACTCGGCCGTAAGCCGTTCGCGCGCCGCGGCGGGGTTCGGGGCGGCCTCAATTTCGCGCCGATGGATAACGTTGACGGCCGCCTCGGCGCCCATCACCGCCAGCTCCGCGGTGGGCCAGGCCAGATTCACGTCCGTGCGGATGTGTTTGGAAGCCATCACGCAATACGCACCGCCATAGGCTTTGCGCGTGATGACGGTCAGTTTGGGCACCGTGGCCTCGGCAAACGCAAACAGGAGTTTGGCGCCGTGGCGGATGATGCCGCCCCATTCCTGCTGCGTGCCGGGCAAAAATCCAGGGACATCTTCCAGCGTCAGCAGCGGGATGTTGAAAGCATCGCAAAAGCGCACGAAGCGCGCGCCCTTTACGCTGGCATTGATGTCGAGCACTCCGGCCAGATGCAGCGGCTGATTCGCAACCACGCCCACGCTGCGGCCGTTCAAGCGGGCATAGCCGATGACGAGGTTGGGAGCATACTGTTCGGCGATCTCGAAAAAGTATCCATCATCGGCGATGGCGCGGACCGCATCGCGTATATCGTAGGCTTGATCGCTGGCGGCCGGGACCAGCGTGTCCAATGCAGTTGCGGCGCGGTCCGGCGGGTCGCTGGTCGCGCGCCGGGGCGGATCGTCGAGATTATTGGACGGCAAAAAGCTGAGTAATTCGCGAATCATGGCGAGGCAGTCTTCATCATCTCTGGCGATGAATTGCGCCACGCCGCTGGTGCGGTTGTGGGTGAGCGCGCCCCCCAAGTCCTCTTTACTGACTTCTTCGTGGGTGACGGCCTTGATGACGTCCGGCCCGGTGACGAACATGTGCGCTGTCGAGTGCACCATGAAAATGAAATCGGTAATGGCGGGCGAATAAACCGCACCGCCGGCACAGGGGCCGAGGATGGCTGAGATCTGAGGGATGACGCCACTCGCCAGCGTGTTGCGCAGAAAAATATCGGCGTAACCGCCCAGCGAGGCCACCCCTTCCTGGATTCGCGCCCCGCCACTGTCGTTCAATCCGATGACGGGAGCGCCCGCCTGCAGGGCCTGATCCATGATCTTGCAGATTTTGGCGGCATTGGCCTCCGACAGCGTTCCGCCGAGCACGGTGAAATCCTGGGCAAACACGAAAACCGGGCGGCCGTCGATGCGGCCACATCCCGACACTACGCCATCGCCGGGGATGCGCTGCGCGGCCAAGCCGAAATCGTCGACTCTGTGCTCGACCAGTTGGCCGATTTCCTGGAATGTTCCCACGTCGAGCAGGCGCTCGATGCGCTCTCGTGCCAACAATTTGCCCTGTTCGTGTTGGCGTTGCTGCCGTTTTTCTCCACCACCAACTTTGGCGGCTGCAACGCGCCGCTCAAACTCCGTCCAGTGTCGCTCGTGCATTCTGCTTACGCTTTATGAAAAATGGAAAATGCTGTCTTTGTGATTTCAAAAGTTGCGGCTATGTGCTAGAATAAACCTGAAATACCTCAACACTACAGGTTTTCGTGGCTTTTCATCCACGCGAAACGGCGAGGGGATACGTTCAATGTCTAAAACCTCCCGAATGGGCAAGTATAGCCTGATCCCCCAAGGCAACCGGGCGATTGTGTGCGAAGGAAGTATTCGCCTGGGCTTGGTGGATTCTCAGAAATTGGAAACCTATGCACGCCAGAGCGGCCGCAAGGCACCCGAGGATGAGGATGTGCAGTGGGCACTGAAGCACGCTCTCATCGCGCGGTATCGCATTTTCCACAAGCCCATGTCGTCGCGCGAAATGGAGACGGCCGCAGCCGTCGACGATTAGCGGCCTTTGGGCTGATTAATCTTCATTGTCGGCTGTATGTTGGGCGACAACTTCGCCAAGCAACTGTTCGCAGCGGTCGATCTGCGTGTCTCGCCAAAACGTAGCGAGCTGTTCTGCCTCTTCCGGGTAGCGGATGCCGATGCGCGCCAGGGCGCGCTCCGCAGCGGCTGCATCAGGCGAGGCGGTGCACATTTGGGCGCGCAGTTCCTCAACTCCGAGCAGGAACGTCTCATCGTTGCTCAATCGTCCGCCGTTCATGGTTCCATTCTAGACTAGTCGATGAGCACCTCGAGCGTGCAGGCCCAGGCTCCGGCGCTGCCAGGCTGCCGGTCCAGCGCGCGGTTCTCCGGTGACGCTTACCGGCAATCTTACCGACACGGGCACCATCGCCGGTTACACGATCTGGTGACAGGCAATGTAACCGTTCACTACGATCGGGCCCAGCGGCGGATGGCAACCGGCCTCCTGGCAGAACGATGCAGGTGGCCAGACCTGGTCCGGAGGTGATTCCTCGCAGACTCATAATTCTGATTTACGGGCACGAGGGAAAAATTGGTCGGGGCGGCCGGATTTGAACCGGCGGCCACCTGCGCCCAAGGCAGGTGCGCTACCAGGCTGCGCTACGCCCCGCATTTCTAGTTTAGCTTAGCCTGCCTGCGCTAAAAATGCAGCGAGCTACCTGAATTGTTCGTTGACAATCGCATCTGGCACCGGTATAACTCGCTAAGTACATCCAGAGCAAAACCAGACTCGGTGTAGCGGGCTTCGGGAAGTTACGGGCGGCTTTTCATAGCCGGTCTGGTTTTGCTGCAGCGGATTTAAGGAGCGCCAAGGCCACAATGTCTACGATTAGCAAAGCAATTCAGGATCTCGAGGACCAGAAGCGGCGGATCGATTCCGCCATCCGCATCCTGCGCGAATTGGATCACAACGGCGTCGCGTCGGGGCTTGCGGGCACACACCGGCTGTCACCGGAGGGACGCCGCAAAATTGCCGAGGCGCAGAAGCGCCGCTGGGCGCGCGAGCGTGTAGCCAAGAAGAAGACGGCCTAACGCTAGAGTTCAGCCGCCCACAGGTCCGGGTTCTGTTCGCGCCGCCGAATCACGCGAACCCGCCCATTCTGAAGCGCAACCTCGGCGGCGCGCGGACGGGCATTGTAATTCGAACTGAGCGCAAACCCATAGGCTCCCGTATCGAGCAAGGCGATCACATCGCCTGCCAGCAGCGGCGGCAGCAGCCGGCCGTGGGCGAAGCAGTCGCTCGATTCACAAATCGGTCCCACCACCTCCACCCGCCGCCGTGCCCCCGTGCGGCGCCGCAGGGGCACGATCTCGTGGTATGCCCCATAGAGGCTGGGCCGCATCAGGTCGTTGCTGCCCGCATCGGTGATGATCCATGTTTTCCCGCCGTGATGTTTGACGTAAGTCACGCGTGTGAGCAGCGCCCCGGCGGATGCAAACAACCGGCGCCCTGGCTCCAGCAGGAGCGTGCGTCCGGGCTGGCCGAGCCAGCTTCCTGCCGCCGCTCGCAGTGCAGCGGCATAGGCCCTCAGGCTCGGCGCCCGCTGTCCCGGTTGGTAAGCGATCCCCAGACCACCCCCGCCGTCGAGATAGCGCAGCCGTATACCGTCGGCTTCCAGTTCGGCCGCCAGCCTCACGATGCGCTGCATGGCTTGTCCAAACGGAGGGCACGAGAGGATCTGGGAGCCGATATGATATCCAATTCCCGCCGCATCCAGCCAGCGTCTGCCGCGATAGCGTCGATACAACTGCCGCGCCAGGTTCGTTTCCATTCCGAACTTGTGTTCCTTCAGCCCGGTTGCGATAGCGGGATGCGTTCGCACCGCGATATCCGGATTGACGCGCAGCCCGAAGCTGGCCCGGCGCTGGCATCGCGCGGCGCGCTCCTCCAGCAACTCCAGTTCCGGTTCTGATTCCACCTCGAACAGCATGATGCCGGCTCGCAGCGCCAGATCCATGTCCGCGGCGGTTTTGCCCACTCCGCTGAAAACGACGTGTGCGGCTTTGCCTCCGGCGAGCAAGACGCGTTCCAGTTCGCCCCCGCTGACGACATCGAAACCACTGCCCATCCGCGCCAGATGCCGCAACAGAGAAAGGTTGCCGTTGGCCTTGACCGCCGCACACAGCTGCAGCGGCAGGTGCCGGAACGCTTGCCGATAGCCCTGGTAGGCCACCCCAATGGCGTCGAAATCGTAAACATACAAAGGTGTGCCGAAGCGTTCCGCGATGGGCTCCAGCGCTGTGTTCCCGCAGCGCAGGCGCGCGCCGCGGAAGGTGAAAGGGCGGACCGGAGGCATGGCCTAAACCGACTTCAGCACCACCACGGTGCGATCATCCGCCGCCGGCAGGCCTGCGCCGAATCGCTCCGAATCCGCGAAGATCGCGGCCAAAACCTCTTCTGGCGTTTCCTCACGGTGGCGCCGCAGCAACGCCTCCAGGCGAGTCCGCCCGTACTCTTCGCCCTTGCGATCCATGAACTCGGTGATGCCGTCGCTGACAAATACCACCATCTCGCCGGCCGGCAGCCGCAGCGTGCATTCTTCGTACTGTGAACCCTCCAGCATGCCCAGCGGAATCCCTGCTGCCGGAATGATGGCACACCCGTGTGCGCTCACATGAATCGGGTAGGGGAGACCGGAATTGGCCACCCGCAGCATGCGGCTTCGCTCCGACCACAGCGCATAGATCAGCGTCATGAATTGTGATTCCACTCGCCGTTCGAGCAGCGCCTGATTCAACGCGGTGAGCAGCTCGGCCGGCCGCGGGTGCCGCAGCGCCTGGGTGCGCAGAATCCCGCTCACGACCGCTCCGTACAGCGCCGCCCCTGTCCCCTTGCCGCTGACGTCGCCGACGGCGATTGCGGTGCGCTGTCCGCGGTAGGGAATGAAATCGTACAAGTCCCCGCCCAATTGCCGCGCCGGCACCGTGCGCGCCGCTATTTTCAGCCGTTCCAGCTCCGGCCGCCGCGCCGGCAGCAGGTGCTCCTGAATTTCCTGCGCCATGCGCAGATCGCGTTCCATTTTGCGCTCGGCCCGCGAGACCTTTTCGTACAGCCGCGCGTTGACCATGGCAATCGCCATCTGCGCCGCCAGTGTGCTCACCGTCCGCGCATGGCGCTCCGTATAGTACCCCTTGCGGTTGTGCTCCAGGTCCAGCACTCCCAGCACCTGGTCCTGGTATACCAGCGGTACGGCCAGCTCGCTGCGCGCTTCCGCGTTGACGGGAATGTAGCGGGCATCCTCGCGCACATCCTTCACCACCACCGGCTTGCGCAACTCCATCGCCGCCCCCGTAATCCCCTGCCCCAGTGGGATGTCTCTGCGGATCTGGATGTGTTCGCCCATCTTGACCGACAGCCGGTGTTCGAGCTTGTCGCCGGCGGCGTTGACCATGAGCACGCTGAACAACTGATACTCGATTACCCGCCGCACCATCTCCGCCGTCCTTTGCAGCAGGTCATCGACCGACAGAATCGAGGTCATCTCGCGGCTGATATCGTTCAACAGGCTCAACGTTTTTTCCCGCTGCACGGCATTGCGGTACAGCTTGGCGTTCTCAATCGCGTTGGCAATGCGGCTGGCCACCAGCACCAATGCCTGCTGGTGGGCTTCGGAAAACGCGTTCCGCTCCGGCGTCTGGATATCGATGACGCCAATACACCGGCTCTTCCACAGTATCGGCACCGCCAACTCGCTGCGAATGTCCTGCAACACCGGAATGTAATCGGCGTGCTGGCTGACATCATTGACCAACACCGGCTGCCGCAACTCGGCGGCGCGTCCGGTAATGCCTTGACCGAATCTGACTCGTACCTTTTCCACCACCTCCGGCAAATGGCCAACCGAAAACCGGATCCGCAGCTCTTGCGTGCGCTCGCTCGCCAACAAAATGGCAAAAATTTCGTAGTGGACAACTCGCCTCACCATTTCCGCAACGCGCTGGAGCACTTGGTCAAGATCGAGCGTGCCTGACACCAGATCGCTTACTTCCAGCATAAAGCCGGCTACATCGGACAGCGGGGGTGGGGCGGGCTGAACAGCCATGAGGGTGATGATAGCAAAGCAGTCCGCCTTCCGGACGCCGCTAAACTAGTAAGTAACGCCATGCCCAACGCAAGCTCCGAATTCTTCTCCCTCCACTACGGCGTGAGCCCGGCCGACCTCGAACGCTATCTCGCCGCGGCGCTCGCCCGCGGTGGTGATTTCGCCGATTTGTACTTCGAACACCAAGCCAGCTCCTCTCTTCGCCTGGAAGAAGGCCTGATCAAGTCCGCCAGCCAGGGCATATCGCTCGGGGTTGGGGTGCGAGTACTGTCGGGCGAACGTACCGGCTACGCCTACACCGACGATCTCGCTCCTGAGAAAATTCTCCAGGCTGCTGCCACCGCCGCTCACATCGCCAGCGGAGCAGCGGCGACCCACATCGTGGGTCTGAGCCAAACGCTTCCAGGCCGCAACCTGTATCCGGTTGCCGCGGCGGCTGGCGACACCGGCATGCTGGGCAGACTCAGTCTGGTCCGGCGTGCCGAGCGCGCGGCCCGCGCCCACGATCCCCGCATAGTCCAGGTGCAGGTGGGCTATGCCGATGAGCTCCGCCACGTGCTTGTGGTCGGCTCCGACGGACGCTGCGCCGGCGATGCCCAGCCGATGGCCCGCCTCAGCGTTCTCGCCCTCGCTCGCGAAAATGGCGTGACGGAAAAGGGCCACTCCGGTGGTGGCGGCCGTGTCGCGCTCGAGTTTTTCGACGACGTACTCACGCCGGAGTCGCTGGGCGAGCAGGCTGCCCGCGAAGCCGTGCAGCAGTTGGCCGCGCGCCCTTGCCCCGCCGGCGAAATGGAAGTCGTGCTCGGTCCCGGCTGGCCCGGTATTCTCCTGCATGAGGCCATCGGGCATGGCCTCGAAGCTGACTTCAACCGCAAAAATACGAGCGCCTTCAGCGGCCTTCTCGGCCACCGCGTCGCCAGCCCGAAATGCACCGTGGTCGACAACGGCACCCTCCCCGGCCGCCGCGGTTCGCTCAATATGGACGACGAAGGTGCTCCTACCCACTGCACCACGCTGATCGAAAACGGCATCCTCAAAAACTACATGCAGGATGAGCTCTCGGCCCGCCTCACGGGCGCCCAATCCACCGGCAACGGCCGCCGCGAAAGCTATGCCCACATGCCCATGCCGCGCATGACCAACACCTACATGCTGGCCGGCGAAGACGACCCGGAAGACATTATCCGCAGCGTCAAGCGCGGCCTCTACGCGGTCAACTTCGGCGGCGGCCAGGTGGACATCACCAGCGGCAAGTTCGTTTTTTCGGCCTCGGAAGGTTACCTCA
>JBOGKK010000168.1:0-9573 GCA_050745425.1 Terriglobales bacterium | reverse complement strand
GGAACTGCTATAGCGTCATCTCATCACGCGAATCCTCCAGGGGCTGCGCCACCGGCGCGGCCCTTTTTCCTTGTGCACCGCAACCCGCACACCACCGCAAGCATTTGCGTCTTTTCCCGCTGCGCCGCTGCTTCCGCGCCGCAATGCGCATCGCCTCGTATTGACGCTAAAGGGCTTGTCGTGGCCGGAGGGGTTTGGCCACAGAGTTGCTCTGTTGCAGTCATGGATGAACTGCTTGTGCAACAGGCAGGTCTTCTAACTTTCATTGATTAGGGAGATTAATAAACCATGAGACGAAGCATTTCGATGGCATTTACGACCGGACTCGCCGTGGTACTCGCCCTCGGTGTCGCTGCCGTTGCGCAAAGCTCGATTCAGTTGAACGCAGGGGCGGGTCAGTCGGTGACCTTCAGCGGCCAGGGCTCGGGATCCCAGAATGTCGGCGTCGCGCTGGGCTCGTGCGGGCTGTTCGGCGGCTGCACTCTGTCGGGCTCCGGCGCAGGCACGGGTTCACTGGCCTCCTCGGGCTCATTCACCATCAACTCGACGGCGAACTCGATCGTCCTCACGCCGAATGGCAATGGAGGCTTCGCCGCCTCAGCTTCCGCGCCGATCAATTTCAACCTCAGCGGGTCGGCCAACGGACAAACCGGAACCTTACTTTCCGGCGCCCTCAACCTGCTCAACTTTTCGCAGGCACAGGGTTCCAGTCAGGGTTCGTTCAACACCGCCCTCGGCGCCAACCTGAACGTGACTGGGGGTTTGCTGGCGAATGCCTTCACCACAACCGGCGGCATTCTCAACCTCAACGTCCAGTTCCCCAGCAACGCCAACATCTCCTCGCTGGTCGGCACGAATCTGTCGCTGACCTCGACCCTGTCGGCCAGTGGCGCTGGCGGCATCTCTCCGACGCCGGAACCGAGCACCCTCGCGCTGGCCGGTCTTGGCCTGCTTGTGCTGGGTCTCGGGCTGTGCTTGCACCGCCGGACTGCCGCTCCCGTGCTGGCGGTCTGAGGTCTGCACGGGCTTGGGGGAAAGGGGTTGCGCCGCAAGCGCAGCCCTTTTTTTTCGCTCAGCCGTTGCTGCCGGAGTAGGGCACACGCTATACGAGGCTGTCTGCAAGCGGTAAACTGTAAGCTATAAACAGGAGCCCACTATGCCGGATAACCCCTTGAAGCTGAAGCGTGTTCATCACATTGAGTTCTGGGTCGGCAACGCCAAGCAGGCTTCGTTCTTCTATCGCAACGCGCTCGGATTTTCTCAGACCGCCTACACGGGCCTCGAAACCGGTAATCGCCAGCACAGCGGCTACGTCCTCGAGCAAGGCAAGGCGCGCTTCCTGCTCACCACGCCCCTTACCCCCAACGGCCCCATGGCCGAGCACATCCGCCAGCATGGCGATGGCGTGCATGATGTCGCCTTCGAGGTCGATGACGCCGATGCCGCTTTCGCCGCTGCCGTCGCCCGTGGCGCCGAGCCCGCCGTCGAGCCCCACGACTGGGAAGATGAAATCGGCATCGTCCGCCACGCCGCCATCCACACCTACGGCGAGACGCTGCACTCGTTCATTTCCCGCAACGCCTACTCCGGTCCTTTTCTCCCCGGCTACAAGCCTGCCCCGATCGCGGCAGAAGGGAAGGGCATTCTGCGCGTCGACCACGTCGTCGGTAACGTCGGCCTCGGCGAAATGAACCAGTGGGCCGACTGGTACACCAACGTCCTCGGCTTCAAGCGTTTCATCAGCTTCGATGACAAGGACATTTCTACCGAATACAGCGCTCTCATGAGCATCGTCATGACCGACGAGTCCGAGTCCATCAAGTTCCCCATCAACGAGCCCGCCGCTGGCCGCAAGAAAAGCCAGATTGATGAGTATCTCGACTGGTACGGCGGCGCCGGCGTCCAACACATCGCCCTGCAGTCCCGCGACATCATCACCACGGTGAGCGCTTTGGCCCGCGACGGCATGGAGTTTCTGCGCGTTCCCGACTCCTACTACGAGATGCTCTCCGATCGCGTCGGCACCATCGACGAATCCATGCAGGAAATCAAAAAGCTCGGCGTCCTCGTCGACCGCGATCAGGACGGCTACTTGCTCCAGATCTTCTCCAAACCCGTCGAAGACCGCCCCACCCTGTTTTTCGAAATTATTGATCGCCACGGCTGCCGCGGCTTCGGCAAGGGCAACTTCCGCGCCCTGTTCGAGGCCATCGAACGCGAACAAGCCGTCCGCGGCAACCTATAGTCTGTAACCGTAAACTTTCTTTCTATGCCCGTCTACCATCACCTCGGCCAGTTACCGCCCAAGCGCCACAGCATTTTCCGCCAGGCCAGCGGCGCACTCCACCCGGAGGAGCTGATCGGCAATCACGGCTTTACCGGCCCCTCCTCGCTGCTTTATCATCTCCACGCTCCCACCCGCGTCACCGCCATCCGCCACCTGCGCACGTTGCCGCTGGCGGCCGATCCCGAAGCCACCTTCCGTCATCGCCACTTCAAGACCGCGCAGCTCGCCCCGGCGGCCAGCCCCACCCTCGACCGTCAGCCTCTGCTTTTCAATCAGGACGTGGCCATGAGCTTTGTGCGCGCCACCCGTCCCGATGCGTTTCTCTACCGCAATGCCTCTGCCGACGAGCTCGTTTACATCAGCGAAGGCGAAGGCACGCTCGAATCCCTCCTCGGCTCTCTCCCGGTCCGCGCCGGCGACTACGTCCTCATCCCCCGTGGCATTCTCCATCGCTTCGTCTTCACGGGCGAGCTCCGCTGCCTTGTCATCGAAAGCACCGGCTACATCCGCACCCCCAAACGCTATCGCAACGAGTTCGGACAGTTGCTTGAATCGGCCCCCTATTGCGAGCGCGACTTCCGCGCCCCTTCCGAGCTTCCGATTCATGATGAGCAGGGCGAGTTTCTCACCGTCATTAAAAAAGGCGAGCAGGTTCAGGAAGTCACCCTCGATCACCACCCCTTCGATGTCGTCGGCTGGGATGGATATTACTATCCCGTCGCTTTCAACATCGCCGACTTCGAGCCCCGCGTCGGACGCTTTCATCTCCCCCCGCCCGTCCATCAGACCTTCGAAGGCGATGGCTTTGTGGTCTGCTCCTTCTGCCCGCGCCCGTTTGACTTTGACGCCCAGGGCGTTCCCGCCCCCTACAATCACTCCAACGTCATGTCCGATGAGGTGCTCTACTACGCCAACTCCGAGTTCATGAGCCGCAAGGGGATCGAGTACGGCTCCATTACCCTCCATCCCGACGGCATCCCCCATGGCCCCCACCCCGGCCGCACCGAAGCATCGCTCGGCAAGCCCCGCACCAGCGAGCTCGCCGTCATGATGGATACCTTCCGCCCCCTCCACGTCGCCCAGCCCGCCCTCGCCATCGAAGACTCCGCCTACTACCGCTCCTGGATCGAGTCATGACCGCCGAACAGCGCGCCCTGCTTGCCGGCGCCATCGACTACGCCGGCCTGTTCCCGCCCGCCGGCCTCGCTATGGTCGCCGCAGCAGGGAACTACCGCCGCTATCTCGCCGGCGATCACCGCTGGGCCCTGGGCCGATTTGTGTGCCCCGTCGGCCGCCTCGATGAATTGGCCGCCGCCCGCGGCTCCGGCGGCAGCGTCTGGCCCATTGCCGCCGTCGCCAGCGGCGAGCCCCACGAAGAAGCCGCCGCCATCGCCCGCTTCAATCAGGATCATTTCGGCCGGCTGCGGGTCGAGACCATCGAGGCCAAAACTCCCGACGACCATACCGTCCGCTCGCGCATCGCCGCCAGCAGCGGCCTCGAATGCTTCTGTGAACTGAATCCCGCCTCGCCCGAGTTCCGCTCCGCTCTCGCCGCCGTCGCCGCCTCCTCTGCCCGCGCCAAACTCCGCACCGGCGGCACCGTTGCCGCCGCAATTCCGTCCACCGAGCACGTCGTCGAATTCCTCCTCGCCTGTCACCATGCCGGCGTATCCTTTAAAGCCACCGCCGGTCTCCACCACCCCTATCGCGGCTGCTATCCCCTGACCTATGAGCCCGATGCCCCTACAGCCCTCATGCACGGCTTTGTCAATTTGACGCTCGCCTCTGCCGCCGTCGCCGCCGGTGCTCCGCCTGCGGCAATCATGGCATTGCTCGACTCCCCGGATCCCCAATACCCCGCTCCCCTCGCCGCCGTCCGCCGTTTCTTTCTCAGCTTCGGCTGCTGCTCCTTCGAGGAACCTCTGCAATGGTCGCTCCTTCCAGTCTGACTCTCGCCCCCTCGTGGTTGCGCGTCGCCTTCTGGGTCAACTTCTATGGTTGGTTTGGGGTCGAGACCTGGGTCTGGATGCGCGAGCGCCGCCTCAGCCGCGGCCAGCGTCAGGATCGTGGCAGCGTCCTCTGGATTGTCCTCTGGGTCTGGGCCGGCATCTGGGCCGGCTTTTTGGCCATGTACAACTTCGGCCCCGGCGCCTTCCCACCTGCCGCGACCGCCTGGTTTGCTGCCGGTATCGTGATCACCTGGCTGGGCGCGGCCTTCCGTCTATGGGCGATCCGCACCCTGGGCTCGTTCTTCCGCGTGCGCGTGGAAATTCAG
Organism: Terriglobales bacterium; assembly: GCA_050745425.1. Lineage (GTDB taxonomy): Bacteria > Acidobacteriota > Terriglobia > Terriglobales > SCQP01 > SCQP01. The sequence goes on along the minus strand of JBOGKK010000168.1, from coordinate 5,011 downwards.
CCGGAGCACCGCATCATCACCCACGGCCCCTACCGTTTTATCCGCAATCCCGCCTATACCGGCGCCACGATTACGATGCTCGGGTTTGGCCTGACCATGCGCAATTGGCTGAGCGTAGTCTTTTGCCTCGCCGGTATTCTCATCGCCTATTCGCGTCGCATCTCCGTCGAGCAAAAAGCCCTTGAAGCCCACTTTGGCGATGTTTACGGCGCCTACATCCGCCGCACCTGGGCTCTGATTCCTTTCATCTGGTAGCCGGCAGCAGCCTGATCCCCGGCACATTCTGGAACTCCTCCATCGCCTCGTTCATCAGCGCGCCCCGGCCACTCCCTCAGTCGTAATACTCCAGCCCCAGATGCGTGATCATGTCTTCGCCCTTGATATGCCGCATGGTGTTCTTCAGCTTCATCGACTGAATGAACAAGTCGTGCTCCGGATACAACCCCGGCGGCGTGATCGGGCACTTGAAGTAAAACGACAGCCACTCCTGAATTCCGATTCCGCGCAGTGATGGCGTGCGCTGCGCCAAATCCATCAGCAGGACCAGATCGAGCGCCACTGGTGCTGCCAGAATCGAGTCCCGGCACAGAAAATCGATCTTGATCTGCATCGGATAGCCCAGCCATCCGAATATGTCTATGTTATCCCAACCTTCTTTATTATCACCACGCGGAGGGTAATAGTTGATGCGCACCTTGTGGTAAAAATCCTTGTACAGGTCGGGGTACAGATCCGGCTGCAAAATGTGCTCCAGCACCGACAGCTTCGATTCTTCCTTGGTCTTGAACGACTCCGGATCGTCCAGCACCTCGCCGTCCCGGTTGCCCAAAATGTTGGTCGAGAACCATCCTCGCAGCCCCAGCATCCGCGCCTTCAGCCCCGGCGCCAGGATCGTCTTCATCAGCGTCTGCCCGGTCTTGAAGTCCTTGCCGCAGATCGGCGCCTGCATCCGCTTCGACAGCTCCAGCAGCGCCCCGATATCGGTGGTCAGGTTCGGAGCCCCATTGGCAAACGGCACGCCTTCCTGCAGCGCCGCGTAGGCGTAGATCATGCTCGGGGCAATGTCGGGGTGGTTGCCCTTCATGCCCGCCTCCAGCGCCTCCAGCGTGGCGTGCACCTCGCCTGGCGTGCGGAATGCCTCCGTCGACGCGCACCAGATCACCACCAGCCGGTCGCACCCGTTTTTGGCCTTGAAGTTGCGGATATCTTCCCGCAGCATCTGTGCCAGTTCGTACTTGTTTGCGCCCTTTTTCACGTTCGGCCCATCCAGGCGCTTGACAAAGTTCTTGTCGAACACCGCCGGCATCGGCCGGATCGATGACAACAGCGGCTTCACCTGCTGCAGCAGATCCTTGTCCAGCACCTGGGCATGGCTCGCCGCCTCGAAACAGTCGTCGTTGTAAATATCCCAGCCCCCGAAGACCAGTTGATCGAGCCCCGCCAGCGGCAGAAAGTCCTTGATCAGCGGCGTGCGCTTGTCCGTGCGTTTGCCCAGGCGAATGGTCCCCATCTGGGTCAGCGACCCGATGGGCTTGGCCTGACCGTGGCGCACCGCCTCGACCCCGGCGATAAAGGTTGTGCTGACCGCCCCCAGGCCGGGGATGAGCACACCCAGCTTGCCCTTGGCGGGCGCAATCGTATCAGCGGCCTTGGTTTCAGAAACTTTGGTTTTCACTTCTGTATGGTAGCGCGTACGAGCGATTACACTCAATGATATGGAAGCGCACGCGGCCAGTCCGGCTCCCTCGCCCGGGCTGCGGTCCCTGAACGAGCTCCTCCTCTGGCATGGTGAGGGCGGCATCGCGCTGCGCCGCTACGTCAAGCGCGACGGCGGCTGGCAGGGCCTCGATTCGCCCAGTTTTTATCACCGCGTTCGTGCCCTGGAAACCGCCCTGCGCCAGCGCCTGGGCGTCGCCGCCGGCGAGCGGGTTGCCATCTTGGCGGAGAGCAGCCCGGAGTGGCTGCTGGCCGATTTTGCCTGTCTCGCCGCCGCTGTCATTGACGTGCCGATCTATCCCACACTGACTGCCGACCAGGTCGCTTTTATCCTGCGCGACAGCGGCGCTGCCGGTGTCTTCGTTTCCACCCCAGAGCTGGAGGCTAAGATCCGCTCCGTCATCGACCGCCTGCCGGAACTGCGCTGGGTTTCCTGCTTCGCCGATGCCACCTGGCAAGCCATGCTCGAAACCGAGCCCGGCGAATCCTCCACGGCCTTCGCGGCCCGCCTGCGTGCCACCCCGCCCGAACAGCTCGCCACCCTGCTCTACACCTCCGGGACCACCGGCGATCCCAAGGGCCTGCTCCTCACCCACGCCAACCTCTGCGCCAACCTCAATTACTCCACGCTTGATTTCCGCTACGGCCATAACGAGTGCCGCCTCTCGATCCTCCCACTGGCCCACATCACCGAACGCCATATGGCTTATGTGGACATGGTCTATGGCGGCGAGATGTACTTTGCCGAAAGTTTCGACCGCGTCGCCGCCAATCTCGCCGAGGTCCGTCCCACGGTTCTGGTCTCTGTCCCCCGCCTGTTCGAAAAAGTCGCCGATGCCCTCCAGGCCCAGGTGGCGCAAAAGCCTGCGCTCCAGCGCGCCCTGTTCCGCTGGGCGGTGAAGGTGGGCGAGGCGGCGATCCCCTATCGCCTTGCCGCACGCCGTCCACCGCTGCTGCTGCGCTCCCGCGCTGCGCTTGCCGACCGCCTCGCCGGTCGCAAGTTGCGCACCAGATTGGGCGGACGCCTCAACAAGATCATCAGCGGCGGCGCGGCCCTCGCCCCCGCGGTTGCCCGCCTCCTGCTCGCCCTCGGCGTCATGGTCGACGTAGGCTACGGCCTCAGCGAAACCTCCCCGGTCATCGCCCTCAGCCGCCCCGGCCATCGCCGCCTCGGTTCCGTCGGCCGCCCTCTCGACAATGTCGAGGTGCAAGTCGCCGCCGACGGTGAAATCCTCGTCCGCGGCCCCTCGGTCTTTGCCGGCTACTACCACCTCCCCGCCGAATCCGCCGCCGCTCTCTCCGATGGATGGTTTCACACCGGCGATATCGGACAGCTTGATGCCGACGGCTTTCTCTACCTCACCGACCGCAAAAAGGATCTGCTCAAAACCTCCGGCGGCAAGTTCATCGCCCCCCAGCCCATCGAAGCCAAACTCAAAGCCTCCGGCCTCATCGCCGAAGCCGTCGTCATTGGCGACGGCCACAACTACGCCGTTACCCTCCTCGCCCCCAACTGGCCCGCCCTCGAGGCGCTCGGCTTCGCCTGCGCCGACCGCCCCGCCGCCTGTGCCGATGAACGCGTCCGCGCCCTGTTTGCCGCCGAGCTCGATCGCGTCAACGCCACCCTCGCGCGTTTTGAAACCCTGAAAAAGTTTGCCCTCATCCCCTCCGAGTTTACGGTCGAGAGCGGCGAACTTACCCCCACCGTCAAAGTTCGCCGCCGCGCTGTCGCCTCCCATTACCGCGGCGTCATTGACGCACTCTACCGCTGACCGCAATCTCGATGAACGCCAGCGCCGCCCGCCCCAGCGCCCGGTCCCGGCGGAAAATTAATCCCAGCTCCCGATACAGTTTCCGTCCCTCGATCTCCAGCAGTGCCAGCTCTCCCGCACGCTCTTCCGCCGTCGCCAGCGTCCGCGCCACGAAGGCCACGCCAAGCCCGGCCGCGGCAAATCCTTTCAGCAGCTCGCTGCTGTCGAGTTCCATCGAAACCTGCAGCGGCCCGAACCCCGCCAGCATCTCCTCGATCGCTTCCCGCGTCTGCCCCGCACGCGGCAACAGCAGCGGCTCCCGCACCAGCGCCTCGGGCTCAACCGAGCGCGCCCGCGCGAGGGCATGATCCGGCCTCACCACCGCCACAATCTCATCCCGCTGCAGCGGCACCACCTTCAGCCGTGCATCGCGTACCGGCAGCGACACAATCCCGAAATCCGCCCGGTGCTCCAGCACGTCTTCCAAAATCTCGTTATGCTCCCCGCGCCGGATATGCACCGCCACCGCCGGGTGCTTCCGTTTGAAGGCCGCAAACACTTCCGGCAATACGTGCAGGCAGCTCCCCTCGTTGGCCGCAATCCGCAGCTCCCCGCGTGGGCTCTGCGCCATATCGCTCAGCGCCCGCCGCCCCTCCTGCCGCAGCGCCAGCAGCCGCCGCGCAAACTCCTGCCACACTCGCCCCCCTTCGGTGAGCGCGACCTTGCCCCCGCTGCGGTCGAACAACCGTTCGCCCAGCTCGTCTTCCAGCAGCCGTATCTGCGCGCTGATCGCCGGCTGCGTGCGGAAGCAACTCATCGCCGCCCGGCTGAACGAGTTCAGTCGCGCGACTTCAAGAAACGCATGAAGCTGGTCAAAGTCCATAGCCCCAATAGAAACTTCTGATTGGCGTTGCCGCCGCTGACTCGCTACGCTGAACAACGTAGTTTATCCGCAAAGGAGACCGCCCGTGCCCACGCCCAAGGAAATCCTCGAATTCTGCCAGAAAAACGACGTCAAAATGGTCGACGTCCGCTTCACCGACCTCCCCGGCCTCTGGCATCACATCTCCTTCCCCATCCGCCAGCTCACCGAGGACAGCTTCGAAGAAGGCTTCGGCATGGATGGCTCCAGTATCCGCGGCTGGGCTGCGATTCACGAGAGCGACATGCTTCTCACCCCCGATCCCTCCTGGTACATGCTTGATCCCTTCTGCACCGAGGCCACGCTCGTTCTCATCGGCAACATTAGCGACCCCCTCACCCGCCAGCATTACGAAAAAGACCCCCGCTACATCGCCCAGAAAGCTGAGGCCTACCTCCTGTCGACGGGCCTTGCCGACCAGGCCTTCTTCGGCGCCGAAGCCGAATTCTTCATCTTCGACAACATCCGCTTCGACCAGCGCGAGCAGCACGGCTTCTCCTTCATCGACTCCGAGGAGGGCCGCTGGAATTCCGGCCGCGAAGCCGACAATCTCGGCTATCGCCCCCGCATCAAAGAAGGCTATTTCCCCGTCCCTCCCACTGATCATTACCAGGATCTGCGC
>JBOGKK010000167.1:0-30092 GCA_050745425.1 Terriglobales bacterium | reverse complement strand
GGTGAAACAGTTCGTGATGCCCATACGGCCGCAAAAACGCCTCCACGCGCTCGAACAGCGGCGCCTGGGTTCGGTGCAGCCGGAAGGCCTCGATCTTGCGCTCCAGAAACTCGCCGACATCCACGCTGACATCCGGAAACGGCAGCCATACGGCAGGGAACTGTGGCGGCTGCACCGCGGCGGTGGCGTAGTAAAGGCGCGCGGTGCGATGAGGCGCCAGTTTGTGCTCGGGGAAATAAAAATCACGTGCGGCCCAGTGAAACGCCGTCGTCGCCAGGGTTCCAGCCATGCCGTGGTCGGGATGGGCCGTCACCGACCCCTCCGGACCCATGGTCAGGATCAGCTCCGGCTGCCAGCGCCGGATTTCGGCCACCAGCCGCCCGGTAGCGTAGTAAAACGGCGCTTCGGGCAGGTGTGCATCCCCCATATCCCAGATTTCGTGTTCGGCAAATCCGAGCAGCTTGCAGGATGCCGCCAGCTCCTCGCGCCGCATGGCTTTCAGCTCGGCCCGATCCTTGGCGCCGCCCCGGTTCCGCGCCGCCTCGCCCGCCGTCAGGCAAATCAGCTTGCAATGCACGCCCGCGCGGGCGGCCAATGACACCGTCCCGCCAAAGTTGGCCGCTTCATCGTCCGGATGCGCGGTCACGCACAGTATTTTCTTCCCCATAGTTCCATTATTCGCCACTGCACGCCGGCGCCGCGCCAGTCAATGTCCGTACCCGCACCCCCACCGTCCGCAATCGAACACGGCGCCGGCTGCCAGTTCCTTATCGCACAAGGGTTTGCGCTTTGGCAGCACACGTGCTCTGAGATCAGGCATGGAGGCTCAGGCATTGGAGGCAAAAACCGGAATCCGCCGATTGATCGTAGTGGCAGTACTCCTGCTGGCCAGCGCCGCCGCCGCCCTCCATCTCGGGCGCGTTCTGGTCAATCACTACCCAGCACTGGCCGTCATCGCCACCACCCTCTGGCGCTCCCCTCAAAGCTGAAAGTCGCCAGCTGAAAGCTGATAGCTGACAGCTGATAGCTTCTTCCTACCACTCCCCGTCTTTCTGCAGCTTCCGGATTTTCCGCTTGATCAGATCGCGCTTGAGCGTGCTCAGGTGGGAAAGAAACAGCACGCCGTTCAGGTGGTCAATCTCGTGCTGCATGGCGCGGGCGAGCAGGTCGCTGCCTTCCGCTTCGAACCATTCCCCGTCGGCATTCTGGGCGCGCACGCGCACCTTCAGCGCGCGCGTAACATCGGCGCGGAAGCCGGGAATGCTCAAGCACCCTTCCTCGCCCACCTGCTTGCCTTCCCGGTCCAGAATTTCGGGGTTGATCAGCACCAGCTTTTGCGCCGGGTCTTCGCCCACGCTGCAGTCGATCACGGTCAGGCGCTGGCTGCGGCCGATTTGCGGCGCCGCCAGGCCGACGCCGCTGGCCGCGTACATGGAAGCAAACATGTCGTCCACGAGCTGATGCAGCTCCGGCGTGCCCAGCTCCGCATTCACGGCGGCGCCGCGCTTCGTCAGCACGGGATCGGGGAATTTGACGATCGGATAAATCATCAGAAAGCGCGCACCTGCTCGCCATAAGCATTGTAATTGCGCCTCAACTCGGCGAGCGAATCGCCGCCGCATTTCTCCAGCACCGCCTGCGTCAGCACCAAGGCCAGCATGGCTTCCCCCACCACGGCGGCGGCCGGCACCACGCACACATCCGAGCGTTCGTAAGCCGCTTTGACCGGTTCCCGCGTGGCAAAGCTCACGCTCGCCAGCGGCCGCCGCAGCGTCGAGATGGGTTTGAGATAACCGCGCACCACCACCTCTTCGCCGTTGCTCATGCCGCCCTCGATCCCTCCGGCATGATTGCCCTCGCGCGTGAAGTGGTGGGCTGTGCGGTCGTAGCCGATCGGGTCCTGCGCCTGCGAGCCCGGCGCCGCCGCCACGTCGATGCCTGCGCCCAACTCCACCGCTTTCACCGCCTGGATCGACATCATGGCTTGCGCGATGCGGCCATCGAGACGCTCATTCCAGGTCGCGCACGTGCCCAGGCCCGGTGGCAGCCCATACCCCCGCACCTCAAAAACCCCGCCGACGGTATCGCCGCTGCGCAGCGCCTGATCGACTTCCCCCTTCATGCGCTGCTCGGCCGCGGCATCGAGGCAGTGCAGCACAATCTCCTCGCGCGCGGCCAGCGCGCGCAGCGCTTCCGCCGTCACCGCCATGGTCTCATCCACCTGCGCCGCGCCTACCGCGATCACATGGCTGAGCACCTCGATGCCCAGCTCGCGCAGCAGCAGCTTCGCCATCGCCCCCGCTGCCACGCGGGCCGCCGTTTCACGTGCGCTTGCACGTTCCAGCACATAGCGCGCTTCTTTAAAGTTGTACTTGATGGTCCCGGCCAGGTCGGCATGGCCCGGCCTGGGGCTTGCCACCGGGCGCGCCTTCTCGCCCGCCGCCGTTTCGACCGCCAGGGTCTCTTCCCAATTTTTCCAGTCATGATTGGCGATCTGGATGGCGATTGGCGAGCCAATGCTCGCCCCATTGCGCACGCCGCTGAGAAATTCGGGCGTATCGCGCTCGATGCGCATGCGCCCGCCGCGCCCAAAACCTTGCTGCCGCCGCCACAGCTCGCGGCGTACGAAAGCCGCATCCAGCGGCACCCCTGCCGGATACCCCGAAAGCAGCGCCATCAGCGCCTGCCCGTGCGATTCGCCCGCGGTGGAAAACGTGAACATGGAAAAGTTAGTTTAGACGATATGATAGCTTTGCCGAAGGAGCACTCGCTTGGCCGCTATCGCACCACCGCAGGAACCGGATTCCAATTCGTGGCCGATCCTCGGCTGGGTCAGGGACCATTTGGAAGGCCTCGGCGCCTTCTCCATGCTCGCTGGCTCCGCCTTCCGCAACCTCTTCGCCCGCCCCTTTTATGGCGGCGATGTCTTCCTGCAAATGGATTCCATCGGTGTCGGCTCGCTGCCAATTGTCATTCTGACCGGCTTTTTTACCGGTGCGGTGATGTCGCTCCAGTTGTCGGCCACTCTCGCCCAGTACGGCCAGATTCAGCGCACAGGGCAGTTGGTTGCGCTTTCCCTCGTGCGCGAGTTGGGGCCGGTGCTGATCGGCCTCATGGTCGCTGGACGCAATGCTGCCGGCATGGCCAGCGAGCTGGGCTCCATGGTGGTCACCGAGCAGGTGGATGCGATGCGGGCGCTCGGCACCGATCCCATCAAAAAGCTGGTCAGCCCGCGCTTGCTGGCGACGACGGTCATGATGTTCTTTCTGGTGATTCTGGCCGATCTCTGTGGCTTGCTCGGCGGCTGGATTTATGCCATCTCGGCGCTCGGCCTCAATACCCAGCAGTACTGGTCCTCGGCTTTACACGCCATCGGCGGACCTGATCTGGCGCAGGGCCTGATCAAGCCCATCATCTTCGGCATTGTCGTTGCCGTCGTTGGCTGCTATTACGGCATGTCGGCGCGCGGCGGCACGCGCGGCGTCGGCCGCGCGACAACGACGGCGGTGGTGTCGTCCTCGGTGCTGATCATTCTGTTGGACTTCATTATCAGCCGCGGCCTGATCAGTATTCTCGGAGCCTGAGCGGATGCCCACCCCGCAACCCGTCCTGATCGAATTCAACGGCGTCAGCCTCGCCTTCAACCTGGTTCCGGTTCTCCAGGAGGTTTCCTTCCAGGTCCGTCGCGGCGAAACCAAAGTCCTGCTGGGCGAAACCGGCGCCGGCAAATCCGTGGCGCTGAAGCTGGCCCTGGGTCTGTTGCGGCCGGATGCAGGCTCCGTCGAGGTTCTCGGAGAGCGCCTCGACACGCTGCCCGAAGCGCAGCTTTTCGAGCTGCGGCGCCGTATCGGCATGGTCTTTCAGGAGAGTGCGCTTTTTGACTCGCTCACGGTGCGCGAAAACGTGGCCTACCGGCTCGACGAAGAGCACAGCCTTGATGCTGGCGCCATCGAAGCTCGAGTGCGCACCTGCCTCGCCACCGTCGAGCTCGAAGAAGCGATTGACAAAATGCCGTCCGAACTTTCCGGCGGCATGCAGCGCCGCGTCTCCATCGCCCGCGCGCTCGCCACCGAGCCTGAAGTCATGCTCTACGACTCGCCCACCGGCGGCCTTGATCCCATCACCGCAACCAACATCATGCAGCAGATCATCAAGCTGCGCGACGTGAACCACGTGACCGCTCTGCTCGTCACCCACCGTCTCCAGGATGGATGGCTGATGGCCACCCACCGCTGGGACGCGCAAAGCAATCGTCTCGTGCTCGCTCCCGACCACGACGCGGCAACCTCGTTTCTGGTGCTGCACGGCCATCGCATTCTCTTTCACGGTGCCGCCGACGCCCTCCTCGCCTCCTCCGATCCCTATTTACGCCATTTCCTCCGCACCTGAACTCTCCAACCTGTAACCTGTAGCTATGAGCCAAGCCGAGCTTGCCGAGCGTCTGCGCCAGCTCCATCGCGGCAGCGAACCGGTCCTGTTTGCCAACTGCTGGGATGCCGCCAGTGCGCGCGTGCTGCAGGAGTGCGGCATGCCCGCCGTCGCGACCTCCAGCGCCGCCATCGCCAACTCGCTCGGCTATGCCGACGGCGAGCGCATTCCGCGCGAGGAAATGTTCGCGGCGGTACGGCGCATTGTGCACACCGTGCAGATTCCGGTGAGCGCCGACTGTGAGGGCGGCTACGCCAGCGACGCTGCCGGGGTTGCCGAAACCACCCGCCTGCTGCTGGCCACCGGCGCCGTCGGCATGAACCTTGAAGACAGCGTCGAGGACGAGTCGAAGCTGGTTCCCGTCGCGCTCCAGGTGGAAAAAATCAAAGCCGTCCGCGCCGTGGCCGCGGCAGCGGCCGTGCCGCTCGTGCTCAATGCCCGCGTCGATGCATTCTTCCTGCACAGCACGCCGCCTGCCGACCCCTCCGCCGAGGCGGTCGAGCGCATGAAGGCGTATCGCGCCGCCGGCGCCGATTGCATCTTCGTGCCCGGCGTGATTGACCTGGCGCTTATCCGGCGTTTGCTCCAGGCAAGCCTTGGTCCACTCAATATTCTCTCCGGCCCGGGCGCGCCCAGCGTGTCCGAGTTGCGCGATGCCGGCGTGCGCCGCATCAGCGTAGGATCAAAGCCCTATTTGGCCGCGCTCGCGCTGCTGCGCCGGACGGCCGAAGAGATGCGCGGCGCGGGCACGTTTGCCCCGCTCGCCGGTGGGTTGACCTATGCGGAAGTCAACGGCTGGCTGCGCTAAAGCAGGGATCTGCTGGATTTTGTTTCTGGCCGCGGCGAGCTGCCTCGCCGCACAGCAGCCACAGATCCTCACCGCCAACCATCCCTACCTGCCCGGCGTAGTCGCGATTGCCACGGCCTCGAACGAAGTCGAAGTTGCCGTGGTCGTCAGCGGCCGCAACGGTCAGCCGCTCTCCGGCCTCACCCGATCTGATTTCCGCCTCTTCCGCGATGGCAAAGCGGAGCGCATCACCGCCCTGCGCGCCGTCGGTCCGGTTCCCGCCTCGGCAAAGCATGCGGTAACCGGCCAGAACGCCGCTTTCCCCAGGACAGCGCGCTCCGAACCCCAAACCGTGGCGCTGTTGTTCGATGACAACTCGATGAATGACCGTGCCATGCAGCGCGCCCGCCGCGCGGCCCGGCAAATGATCGCGAACGCATTGGCGTCGCGCACGCGCATCGGCATCTTCACCGTCTCCGGTCTCGACACGGTCCCGTTCACGAACGCCGCGGCGCAACTCACTGCGGGCCTCGCCGCGCTTCGCGCTCATCCCAGGATGACGCCCGAGAACGCCAACCAGGGCATCATCCCGCTCAGCCCCTACCTCGCCTACATGGTTGCACGTGACCCCCTCGGCGATTCCGGCTACCTGCAAATTGTCGCCCATCGCCTGCTCGCTGCGGGCGCCTGCCATAAGCCCACCGATTGCGACTTCATGGCCTTGGACATGGCGCGTGCCGTCGTCGATCAGGCCACCCTTGCCGGCCACAACACTCTCGATGCCTTGCTGTCCGTCATCGCTCGCCTCGGCCGCCAGCCCGGTCGTCGCATGCTGCTCATGACCTCCGCTGGCTTTTTGAGCGCTCATCTCGCCGCCGCACAGGACGAGGTCAGCGATGCCGCCCTGCGCGCCGAGGTCGTGATCAATACTCTCGATGCCAAAGGCTTGGCTGTGAATCTCGCCAAACCCGACTTGAGCCAGACCACCCTCACGCTGGAAGCGCCGCAAGCCATGAACGCGGTGCTCTCAGGCCTGGCCGTGGCCACCGGCGGACGCTTCGTGCAAAATACCAACGACCTCGCCGCTGGCCTGCAGCGCCTGCTGACGCCCCGCGCGCATTACGTCTTGAGCTTCGTACCTGCCGCCATGCCATCCGACGGCAAATTCCATAAGCTGGCCGTGACCGCTGACCGCCCGCACGTTCACCTCAGCGCGCGTCCTGGCTATTTCGACCCGCAGTTCAGCATCCTGCCTCTTCCGTCCGCTGCCCAGCAGTCCCTCGCCGCCGCCGTTCGCGCGACCTCTACGCCACGGCGTTTTGCCGTTACGGTAAGCTCCAAACTGACGCAGGTAAAGAAGGCGGTTTCCGCGCTCAGCGTTGACGTCCATGTCGATGCCGCCAGGCTTCCTTTCCGCGACCGCCATGGCCGCCACCGCGAAAACCTGACCTTGATCACAGCAGTCTTTGGCCCGGCCGGCAAATTCGTTGTGGGCCAGGAAGGCCGCGTGGTGCTGGCGCTCAACCCTGCCACGCTCGACAAGTTCCGCCAAAAAGGCCTCGATGTTCGCATAGCTCTGGATTTGCCCCCGGGTCACTACCGCCTGCGCGAGGTGGTCCGCGAGGGCAATCGTGGACGCATCACCGCGCTCGATCACTCCATCACCGTGCCTGGCATAGCGCCTGAACCCAGATCGCCCTCGCCGCAAGCCCCGCCACCGCCGCAGCCGCTCGCACGCATGCACATGCAGGCGATCGCGATGGTCCCGCTGATCCCTCCGCTGGCGCTCAGCGGCGCCTGGGCTTCGGTGCACTTGCCCGATCAGCCGCTCGGCATCGCCGCCCACGACGGTGTGCTCTGGGTTTGCGGCGCGCACGAAATGATCGCTCGCTCGAGCGATGGCGGCCGCACCTGGAAACTGCTGCACGAAAACAAGAGCGGTGAGATGCTGTTCGCTTTTGCCTTCCCCATGCCCGCGAAGATCCAGGCCTACGGCACCCGCGGCCGCCGCCTGGTTTCCACCGATGGCGGCGTTCACTGGCACGATCATGAGAACGATCCCCGGGTCACCATCACCCGCCTGCGGTTCGCCAACCCCGGCGTCGGCTACGCTCTCACCCCCACCGGCTTTGGCCGTACCGAAGATGGCGGCGCGCACTGGCAGTTCTGGAGTGACCTCAACCGCCCGCTCTACGGCTCCAGCCTCGCCGTGCGCGGCCCGCTCAGCGCCGCCGTGATCCGTGGCGACAGCGAAGTCGAGTGGACCACCGACGGCGGCGCGCACTGGACGCGCGACAACTTCCACAACCGCTTCACCTGGGCCGCCGTGCGCGTCAGCGGCCCGTCGTTTGAGCTGCTCGGCATGGAAAATGCCACCGGCTCAGACGTGACCGCACGGCTGGACAACGGGCACTGGAACGTGAATACTGCCCTCGCTCTTGACGAGTCGAACTGCAACTCCCAAGGTTGTCTGATTGAAGGCGGTTGGGTCGACATCCGCGGCACGCACACCAAAGTCTGGAGCGAGCCGAAAGATGCGGCCGAGCCGCTCACCACCGCCTGGGCTGACGTTGGCGCAACGTTTTGCCGCGTCAGCGATCACCTCCGTTGCCGCCTCGGCGAGCAACCGTGGCAACCACCGGCGATCGGCCACACCATCACCCGCCAGGTGTCGTTGCTCCATGGCAAAGTGCCCACGCCCGAGGAGCTCGATCGCACCCAGCGCCGTCCCGGCTGTGTTGTCTTGCAAGCTCTCATCGGCAAAGACGGCGCCATTCGCGACGTATTGGTCGCCAGCGCGCCTTCAATCGGTCTTGCAAAAGCAGCGGTCGCGGCCGTACGCCAATGGCATTTTCAGGCAGCGGCCACACTGGGCAATACGCGCGCTGTGACCGCTCAAATCGTGATTTTGTTCTATATTCCGGCCTGACGTCGGGTCCTGGAGCGGAATCAGACCTGTTATGGCCCGGCGGATCGGGCCTGTGCTCAGCCCGCGGCCGTCTCCAGTCGCTGCGCCGGAATGCGCTCGCCCGGCAAAATAATGCCGGCAAGATTGAGCGGATCGGCCGCAGCAACGCCCGGCGCAACCCCGACTGGCGCAAGGTGCCGCTGTGCACGCAGCGCCTCCATCGCCTGCGGCAGCGCATATTGTTCACCGGCAAACCCTGAAACAAACCGTCCCCCCCGAATCTCCCCGCGTGCTTCCAGCCGCCGGCAGGCGAGCAGCATCTCATACCATGCAATCGCGCACGACTCCCGCGCCAGCAGCGCCCTGAAGATCACCCCGTAGCGCCGCAGCCAGAGCTGCGCTTGCCGCTCGGCCAGGCTCATCCGCACCGCTTCATCGCTCAGCGCTGGGATCCCGGCGGCGACCAGCGCCCAGCGCCCCGGCGCGTGGCGCGGCATAGCGCTCTGTTTGGCGCCGGAGCGCCGGTGTGGATCCAGAAACGCCCGCAGGTTGTCGAAGCCGTCGGCGGTGACCAGCCCCGTGGCGACCAGCTCCCACAGCGCGTCTTCGATCTGGCTCTTCACCATACCTGGCATCACCAGCTCAGCAAAAAAGCTGGCGCCGTGCTGGCGCAGCCGTGCCAGGATGGCACTGGCCTCGGCGCTGAGCGACTCTTCCTTCGGTGACCACCCGGCCGCCGCCAGCAGCCAGTCGGCTTCGCTGCGCCGGAAAAATGCGAGCGGTGAATTGCGCGTCGGCGCGCTGCGCTTGCCGCTTGCCGGTGACAAACGCGCCCAGGTGAAGGCGCCCGACAGGCAAAGCTGATCGAGCATGTCCGGCGCGTAATCGGCCACCCGCGCCCCCAGCAAATGCTGTTCCCACGCTTGCGCCGGAGCTTCAAACCCCTGCAGTTGATCGAGCACGGCTTCGAGGCCGCGCACACCGTGCAGCCGCGTGCCCGCTTCCACGTGCTGCCACCGTCTCAAAAACCGATAGAACACCGCCGGCGCCACCGTCTCGACCCCAGCGCGCAGCCGATGCACCATGCGCCGATGAATCCGCGCCAGCAGCGCCCGCTCGCACCATCCGAACTCGCCTCGAACCACCCGCCCCTGCCCTTCCAGTGCGAGCAGCGCCTGGGCAACCGCGCCAGCTTCGAGTCCCAGCCGCGCGCCCAATTGCCCCTCGCTGATCGGCCCCACAATCTCCATCCACCCGCCCACGATCCGCTCCATCGCTGCCTCGTCCGGCGTCGGCGTTGCTCCCGAAAACTCGACCCCTGCCCACACCACGCCCGCCAGCCCCGCGGCTCCCTCACCCCTCAGCAGCGCCACCCGTTCGGCCGCCGCCCAACCCGCGCCGTGGGCCACGACGCGCCCGTCGATCTGTAGCGCTTCCAGCTCCGCCCGCCATTCTGGCTGTACTTCAGCGTCAGGGCAGTAAACTGTTGATAATAAAAGGTCGTGCAGTTCATCCGCCGACTGCGGCTGCGGCCACGCCTCGGCACACACCGCTGCCACCGCCGCTCCCTCCAGCACGCCCGGACCCAGCGGCGCCGCCGCGCTTCTCAAGTTCACCGCCCGTGCCCGCCGCTCCTCAAGCGGAGCATCATCGAGAAACCCGTAAGGCCCGACGTTGAGTATCTCCTGCGCCAGCCCGGACGGCGCCGGTGTGTCCACGGCGCTAAAGGCTATCGAGCCATCTTCCAGTCCCCGCAGCACTTGCTGCAGGCCGGAAACATCCAGAAATTCGTGCAGGCAGTCGCGCATGGTTTCCTGCACGTAAGGATGGTCGGGAATTTCCAGATCCTCGCCCCCGTGGTTGTCCTGGCAGCCCACCTGCATCGGAAACGCCGCCGCCAGCAAATCCTCCGACCGCATCCGCTGCAGCTGCGGCGCGAGCTTGCGTCCGCCGCTGAAGCGCAACAGTGCCAGGGCGCGGCTCACGACCCAGCGCCAGCGCGTCTGGAAGATCGGCGCCTGCAGCACGGCTTGTTCCAGAATCGCCTGCACGCCCTCGGCCCGTAGAAACTGAAAGATCGTCTCCAGCGGAAAGCTGTGCTGCTCCGACAGCGCCAGCGTCAGCCCGTTCTCACTCGCCGAGGCCTGCAGCTCGAAGTCGAAGCCGCGGCAGAAGCGTTTGCGCAGCGCCATGCCCCACGCCTTATTGATGTTCGAGCCGAACGGCGCGTGGATCACGACCTGCATCCCGCCGCCATCGTCAAAGAACCGCTCCGCCACCAGATGCTGCTGCGACGGCAGTGTGCCCAGCACCGCGCGGCTCTCCTGCAGGTACGTCAGCGCCTGCCGCGCCGCATCCGCCGCGAGCCCGCACTCGCGCGCCAGCCACTCCGGCTCGTGCCTGCCGATCTCTTTCCGCAATTCCGACAACACCGCCGAAAGCGCCCGCGTGCGTCCCGGCGCTTCGCCCAGCCAGAAGGGAACCGTTGGCGGCGCGCCGTGCGCATCTTCCACGCGTACGCGTCCGGTCTCGATGCCACGCACTTTCCACGAATGCGTGCCCAGTAGAATAATGTCGCCGGCGTGGCTCTCGATGGCGAAGTCCTCATCGAGCGTACCGATGGGCAGATTCTCCGGCTCCACCTGCACGATATAACTTGCGGTTTCGGCAATCGCGCCGCCACAGGTGATCGCCGCCAGCCGCGCACCCCGTCGCGGCCGCAGCCGGTGATGCACTCCGTCACGATGCAAAAACGCGCCCCGCCGCCCGCGCCTGCTGCTGATCCCCTCACTGAGCAACTCCACCAGCGCGTCAAACTCGGCCCGCGGCAGCTCCCGATACGGCCATGCCTGCCGCATCAGACGAAACAGCTCGTCTTCCCCCCACCCCTCCGCCTGCTCGCGTGCGGCCACCGCCGCCACCATCTGCTGCGCCAGAATATCCCGCGGCCACGCCGGAACCCGCAGCGTGTCCATGGCGCCGGTGCGCAGCCCGCGCACCAGCGCGGCGCACTCGATCAGGTCATCGCGAGTCAGCGCAAAAAACCGCCCCTTCGGAATCGCGCCTTTCCAATGTCCCGCGCGTCCCACCCGCTGCCACGCCGCCGCCAACTGCCGCGTCGAGCCCATCTGGCACACCAGGTCGACGCTGCCGATATCGAGTCCCAGTTCGAGCGATGCCGTGGCGACCATCATCCGCAGCGCGCCCGCCCTGAACCGCTCCTCGGCTCGCAGCCGGATCGCGCGCGACAGGCTCCCATGATGCGCCGCGACGTTGTCCTCGCCCAGCCGTTCGCGCATGCGGTGCGCCACGCGCTCGGCCATGCGCCGCGTCGGGACAAATACCAGCGTCGAGCGATGATCGCGAGCCAGCTCCGCCAGCCGTTCGTAGCGTTCCTCCCACTGTTCGTTGCTGGCGATGGGGCCCAGCGGCGAGGCCGGCGTCTCGACCGCCAAATCCAGTCGCCGTTTGTCCGCCACGGCGACCACCTGCGGCAGTGCGCGCGCACCCGCCAGGTAGTGCGCTACCGTTTCGAGCGGCTTGACCGTGGCCGAGAGGCCGATGCGCTGCAGCGGCGCCCCGGTCAGCTCATCAAGCCGTTCCAGGCTCAGCGCCAGATGTGCCCCGCGCTTGTTCGCCGCCAGCGCGTGGATCTCATCGATGATCACCGTGCGCGCTGTCCGCAAAATCCCCCGCCCGCCCTTCGACGTCAGCAGAATGTACAGCGACTCCGGCGTGGTCACGAGAATATGCGGCGGCCGCCGCAGCATCGCGCTGCGCTCGCCCGGCAGCGTATCGCCGGTGCGTACCGCGGTGCGGATGCGTGGCAGCAGCAGGCCGTTCGCCAGCGCCTGCTCGATAATTTCGGCCAGCGGAGCCTCAAGGTTCTTGCGCACGTCGTTGGCGAGCGCCTTGAGCGGAGATACGTAGATGATTTCGGTCGCTTCGGTAAGCGTCCCTTCGGCGGCCTGGCGCACCAGAGCGTCAATCGCCATCAGAAACGCCGCCAGCGTCTTGCCCGACCCGGTGGGTGCGGCAATCAGCGTGTCATGCCCGGCGGCAATTTCGGGCCAGCCCAGCGCCTGCGGCTCCGACGGCTCCCCAAACCGCGCCGCGAACCACCCCGCCACCACCGGATGCAACCCCGCCAGCATGCCCCGATGCTATCACAAAGAAAAAGCGAAGAATGTGACTTCCAGCGCCGATCCCAACCATCTGCATCAGGCGGGGGCCGCGCCGTTGGCACTGTGGGCCAAGTCGGCGCGGCAGGCCGCGAAATGCACGCAGTGGGCGAACGAGCCGGTGGCTCGTTCGCGCCCCCGGCCTAGCGTAAGCGGGTCGGTGGCGCAGCCACGCGGGGTCCTGCGCCAGTCGATAGGGATGCCCCGGCGCTACGGCACGCGCTTGACGCGCACCACCACCCACGGTGGCGCGCTGCGCGCTTCCGGCGGAATGAAGCGTGGCTGCACCGCGACGTTATAGGCAAGTCCGAGCTGCTCGGCGAAGGGCATGATCGAGCGCCGATGGATGATCACCAGCGCGTCGTCAGGCAGCGCGCCCGCAGCCGGCCACGGCCGCAACCGGGCGCCGAGCACAAATTGTGCGCCATAGAGCCGCCCCCGGTTGACGTTAGCGGCGTAGACGGGCAGCGCCCCGCAGGCTTCCGGCAATGCCGTACCGCATTGCGCGTACAGCGATCGTCCCAGCGCGCGTCCGCTCAGGGCAACGTCAATGTGCTGGCTCAGCGGCGGCCGCGTCAGCGCCAGCACGCCCCCGGCGGTCAGAATGCAGGCTGCGGCTACATAAGCGGCGCCGCGCCGCCGCACTGCAAAAAACAGCAGCACGATCACGCCCAGCACGGCCAGAACAAGCGTGCCCGGATTGCGCTCCAGAACCGTGGCGAACGGCAGTCGCATGTTGCTGGTCGCGAGAAACCAGGGTGCGAGCGCAACCGCCGTGGGGATGATGCCGGCCAGCACAGCGCTGATCACCAGCGGCCAGCGCGGCAGCTTCCCCCAGCGCTCCGCCGCGCACACCGCGATCAAGGCTACCGCCGCCGGCACTGCGGGCAGAATGTAGCCCGGCAGCTTCGACGCCGACAACGTGAAAAACAGCAGCGGCGCCAGCAGCCAGCACAGCAGGAAAAACTTCACCGGGGCATCATTGCCGTTCCACCCCGCGCGCCACCCCCGCCGCCGCAGCCGCCGGATGCCATTGCTCAGCGGCAACCCGAACCAACCCGTCCACGGAAACACCGCCAGCAGAATTACCGGCAGATAAAACCACACCGGCTGCGGATGCTGATACCGGTTCGTCGCCATCCGCTCCAGGTTCTGCTGCAAAAAGAAGCTATGGAAAAAACCGTGGTTCTGCACCTCGACCGCGATATACCACGGTGCCGCCACCACAAAATATAGAATGACCGCCGTGGGCCGGAACAGCCGCCCGAACAACCGCCAGCGTCCCGTCACCGCCGCAAAGCCCGCCAGCGCCAGCGCGCCCAGCACCAGTGCCACGGGCCCTTTGGCGAGTGTCGCCAGCGCAAACGCCGCCGCCGCCAGATGCAGCCACAGCCCCCGGTCCTCGTACAGCCACAAATACAGCGCCATCATCCCCAGCGCGAACAGCGCCGTGAGCGTCATGTCGGTGGTGGCCGCTCGCCCAAAGGCAAACACGAAGGCGCTGCTCAGCCCCATCACCACCGCCAGTGTCCCCGCGCGCGCGCCGCTCAGCCGCCGTACAAAGAAAAACAGCCCCAGTACCATCGCCGCCGCCAGCAGCGCATTCGGCAACCGCGAGCTGGCAGCCGTTGCCGCATGCTGCAGCCGGTCGCTGCTGGCCGCCAGCCAGTAATACAGCACCGGCTTTTCCAGCCACGGCGCACCCCACAGATGCGGCGTAATCCAATCGCTCGTGCGCGCCATGGCCGCGGCGATCGCGGCGTAGCGTGGCTCGTCGGGGCCGAGCAGCCCAAAACTGCCCAGCCCGGCCAGCAGCGTTGCCCATCCCAGCGCGCAGACGCCAGCACCTGCACCCCAGCGCGCGATCAATACAGAGCGTTTGCGCCCGGCGGACGCGTTTTCCATCGGCGATGTACCCAAAGCCACTGTTCAGGATAACGGCGAATCCACCGTTCCAGTACCGCGTTGAATATCGCCGTGTGCTCCACCACGTCGGCGTCTTCGTTGCCGGTGCTCGCCAGCTCGAGGGCGGGCTCGAAATACAGCACGTAGCGGCCTTGCCTTGCCTCCCACACCGCAAAGCCCGGCACCACTGCCGCGCCCGTGCGCAGTGCGATCTTGGCCGGTCCCGCCGCCGTACACGCCGGAATGCCGAAGAACGGCACGAACACCCCCTGCGGCGGCGACGAGTTCTGATCGAGCAGCACCCCCACCGTCTGCCCCGCTTGCATTGCCTCCAGCAGTCCGCGCGCAAACCCGCGTTTGCTGATCGGCAGGTTCCCGTGCAGGCCGCGATAATGGTTCACGAGCGCATCGAGCGGCTGATTGTCGAGCGGCCGCACAATGAACCGCATCGGATATCCGGCGAGTGAATGCCCAAAGCTTGCCAGCTCCCACGCCCCCAGATGCCCGGTCAGCACCAGCACGCCCTTGCCGCGCGCCTTTGCCTCCAGATAATGTTCCAACCCCACGGTCGGCATCAGCGCCGCCAAATCCTCGCGCCGGTCTCGTGGAAACAGGCAGAACTCCGCCATCTGCCGTCCCAGATGCCGATACAGCTCGCGCAGAATGCGGCCGCGCTCGTCTTCCGGCATCTCCGGAAACGCCAGTGCCAGATTCCGCCGTCCCACGCGCACCAGCCGCCGATGCGCGTAATAAAATCCCGTCGTGATCGCCCTGCCGATCGCGCGCGCCGCCGGACGCGGCAAGCTCCCCATCGCCGCCAGCGCCGCGCGTACCGGCAGGAACTCGACTTGATCCCTCATTCCCAAGCCCAACTAGCTTACAATGGTCGTATTATGCGGATCCCCGGTGCTTTCCTCGCTGTCCTGCTCGGCCTTGGCCTCACCGCCATGGTGCAGCTCCCCGCTCATGCGCAATCGACGCAATCAATGCAGGGTATGGACATGCAGGCGCCCGTGACCCATGAAGCCGGCGTGCCGGCCTTCCACAAATCCCTGCCCAAGGAAGGCGTCAAGGCGCTGCCGCCGACGCTCAACCCCGAGCAGTTCAGCGATCCCCGCGTGCGCGCCGCCTACGCCATGGCCGCCAAGGTGCGCAAGGTGCTCTACCAGGAACCCTGTTACTGCCACTGCGACAAGGAAATGGGCCACACCAGCCTGCTTTCCTGCTATGCCGGCACCCACGCCTCGATCTGCCAGACTTGCCTCATGGAAGGCGTCTACACCTACGAGCAGACCAAAAAGGGCAAATCGCCCGCCCAGATCCGCGCCGATATCGAGCGCGGCGCCTGGAAGTCGGTCAACCTCAACGATCTCCTCCTCGCCCACCAGGTCTACTAAGCTCCTGCGCTCCACGGATTGACGACCTCCACGCCGAGGTCCGCGTAGTCGCCGGTGTTGCGCGTGACGACTGCCATGCCGTGCACCAGTGCGCTGGCCGCAATATAGGCGTCACGCTCGGGCCGCCGGTTGGGCACGTGCAGCCGCGCGCAGCGCAGCGCAACCGCGCGATCGATGGCGAGCGTTCTGTTCTCGAATTCTGGCAGTACGTAGCCTTCCAGCCACTCGCGCAGCATGGCAGCTTGCCTCGCGTCGCGCCGGGCCAGCAGGAGCGTGCCTATTTCCAACTCCATCAAGGTGACCACGGAAACGTAGAGCGTTGCTGTATTCGCAGCGGACTGCCAGCGGGTAACGTTCGCGTCGGCTCTGCCAACACCAATTTTGCGCAACTCGGAGATGACATTTGTGTCGAGCAGGAACATCAATCGAACTCGGCTGGCCGGGGCAGATCATCAAAGCGCGGAATCTCAAATTCAATATCCGCGATTCCCGGCATCGAGAGCGCCTCGCCGATCGTTCGCTTGTGTCCGCTGATGCGCCGGTACTCCTCGATGCTCAGCAGCACGTGCGCCGGCCGCCCCCGGTCGGTAATGAAGACCGGACCCTTCCTGGCGGCCCGCTTCGCCCGCGTTACGTCCTGATTGAGCTCCCGGCTCGTAATGGTCGTAATGCTCATGTAGGTACGTTACTACAATGACATCGCGGTCGCAAGTGGCAGGGCGTAGCGGTTTTGCTCTATTCGTAGCCACTTTCACGGCCGTGGCGGATCGCCAGCACGGCGATGCGGTTGCTCGCGACCCGATACAGAATCAAATAGCCGCTGTCGCCAAAGCTAATAAAGCACTCGCGATATTCGGACGGCATGTCATGGGCGGGCCGCCCCAGGGCAGGAAAAATTGCCAGGCGCGATACTCCTTCCACAATCGCGGTTATGGCTCGCGCGGCGGCGATCGAATCGTGCTGGGCAAGAAACCGGTGCAGTCGGTGTAGATCGCCTTCCGCAGACCGGGTCCAAACGATGCGGGACATGCTTCAGCGGTGGGGCTCGGGCGGAGGGGAGTCCGGATTGCGCACCAGCTCCGCCGCCCACGCCTTCATCTCGTCGCCAGTGACATGCAGGCCCGTTTCCTGGTAGTCGCGCCAAGCGGCCAGCGCGTCCTGACGCAGCCGTTCCCGCTTTTCCTCCCTATCGAGGAACTGCAGCACCGCTTCCTTCATTAGCCAGTGCGCCGAGCGCCGCCGTGCGCCACCCAGGCGCTGCAGTCTCGCCTTGGTCTCCTGGTCCAATTTCAGCGTCGTGGTTTGCGTTGGCACTTGTGATTCCTTGGTGTCACCTAATATACCACACGCAGAACCATAGTTCCGTCGCAAGCCTGCATCGGGGCATACTAGCCCATTGTGAGCCGGAAATTCCTCCACTGCGCCGACCTGCACCTGGACAGCCCGCTGACCGGAATTCATTTTCCCCCCGAACAAGCCGAATCAATACGGGCTGCAACGCGCAAGGCGTTCGAAAACGTAGTGAGCATTGCCATGGAAGACGCCGTGGATTTCGTCCTGATTGCCGGGGATATCTACGACGCCGGCCTGAATAGCTACGACACTGCGCTCTATTTTCACCGCCAACTGAACCGGTTGAAAGAGGCCGGCATTAAGGCCTTCCTAATCTACGGTAATCACGATGCACTCAGCAAACTGGATACCACGGTCAAGCTCCCGCAGAACGTGCACGTGTTCCCTGCGGCCCAAGCCGAGACCTGGCAGGACGCAGAAGAGTTTGGCGTCGCCATACACGGCCAGAGCTATTCCACGGCCGCCGTCACCGGCAACATCGCCACAAATTACCCGGCGCCGACCGCCGACCTGTTTAACATCGGGCTGCTGCATACCAGCTTAACGGGTGTCAGCGGTCACGCGAGCTATGCGCCGTGCACCCAGGCTGACTTGGTGAATAAGGGCTACGACTACTGGGCACTTGGGCACGTCCACAACCGCAATGTAATCGGCGAAAATCCCCGCATCGTATTTCCGGGTAACACCCAGGCGCGACAACGGCGCGAAGCCGGTGAAAAAACCTGCGAGTTGATTAGCTTCGACGACAGCGGTGTAACCAAGGCCGAAACGCGGGTTACGGATGCGCTCCCCTGGTACGAACTGGAGGTGCCACTGACTGCGGTCGAAAACCGGACGGCGGTAATGGAAGCAGTCGAGCGCGAACTGCGGGCGGCCGACCAGAAAGCGGGTGATCGCACCCTGATTGCGGGCCTGACCCTGACGGGTGCAACCAAGGCGCACAGCGGTCTCGCCGATGATCGGGCCAAATTGCGGGCGGAGGTGCAGGCCATCGCCGAGGAGGTCGCGCCAGACAAGATCTGGCTGGCGGATATTGCGGTAAAAACGGCCCCGCTTCTGGATCTGGGCGCGCTGGCACAATGCCAGGACCCGTTAGGCGAGGTCCTGCGTACCGCGCAGGACCTGATAACCGGGGATGCGGCGGTAGATTTCGCCCACCTCCTTGCAAAATTGATCGGCAAGATTCCGCAGGATTTGCTATACGGGGAGGACGCGCTTCGTCTTGATAAAGACGGCCTGGAGGCGCTGCTGCCCGACGTGAAAAGTCTACTGGCTACGAGCCTGAGCGAGGGGTCGGAGCCTTGAGGTTCGAGCGCCTCGATCTCATCGCGTTCGGACCATTTCGCGGCCAGGGCTGCGATCTGCCGTCGCAGGAGCGGGATTTCTGTGTGTTCCACGGCCCCAACGAGGCGGGAAAGTCGAGTCTCTTGCGTGCCATTACGGCGCTGCTCTACGGGATCGATGCACAATCGCAGGACAATTTTCGCGTGAACTACCACGACCTGCGTTTGGGCGCAACACTAGCGTCGAACGGAAACCAGATTGCCTTCAGGCGGCGCAAGGGCACCAAGGAAACACTGCTGGCCGGCGACAGTGAAGCACCGCTGCCCCAAAATGCACTGGCGCCATTTTTGAACGGGGTCGATCGCGACCGATTCCGCAGACTCTACGGCCTCGACCGCACCCAGCTCGATCTTGGAGGCTGTGAGCTCGCCAGCGGAACTGGAGACGGCGCCAGCGATCTGTTTATCGCTGGGGGACTGCTCGGTATCAATAGCTTGCTGCAGCGATTAGAAACGGAAGCGGATGCAATCTTCTCGCCGACCGCGAAGTCGAAGCCCCTCAACGCTGCCATCAAACGTTTCGACGATGCAAAACATGCAAAGCGTAATGCCAACCTGAGCCTGGCGGGCGCGAAGATGACGTTGCAGCATCTCCATGAAGCGAAAGAAAAGGTGGTCCGGCTCGGAAGGGACGTCAGCGATTGCGATCAGCGCCGCCGCATACTGGAAAGGGTCCAGAGCAATCTGAGCGATCTGGCGAAGCTCCGAGATCTCAAGGCGCAGCTCGCCTCGCTGGCCACGGTGCAGCGGCTCCCGCCCGAGGCGGCGCAGGACCGAAAAGCCACGCAAGCGAAGTCCGCTAGTGCGCAGGACGATAGTGAGCGCCTGCACGCCAACCTGCAACGTCGCGGGAAACTGCTTGACGGAACCCAAGTGAACTCAGCCGTGCTGGACCGGGGCGGCGAGATTGACTCAATCGGCCAGGACATTGGGAAGTACAGGAACTATCGAAGCGACTTGGAGAACCGCCTGGCGGAGGCTCGGGCTGCAGATGCCAGCATTGAGGCTTGTCTGGTGGATCACCTGGACGCGCTGCCGCTTGAAACCGCTCGCAAGCTTACAGGCGTTCCGTCAGCCGAACTACGACAGCTTGTGAAGGAAGATACGGTCCTCGGCGAGCGGGAACGTCAACAGACAGCCAGCGGCACGGAGTTGGAACTGAAGCTGGCGCAAGCCGCCGCCGACCTGGGCTCAGTACCCGAGCCTCCCGCGATCGATAAATTAGATGCCGCCGTCAATCAGATTCGGCGTGCGGGAGATCTCGATGCCAACCTGAGCGATGCTGAGGCCGAAGCGAGCACAGCGGAGGAGAAACTTGCATCCGAGGTACGAAGCCTCGGCTGGACTGCAGACTCGGACGCGCTGGCAGCGCTCGCTGCACCGCTGTCCTCCACGCTGGACGGGCAGCGCAAGGCGAACGAGAAGATCGACGCAAGTGCGCAGGAGGCAGTCGGCGTTATCACCTCCTGCACTGGCGAAATTGATCGCCTGAACGGCGAACTGTCTGCACCCGGCGCCGGTGCCGACGCGCCCAGCGAAGACGAGCTGAGCGCCGCCCGCGCACACCGCGACGCCCTTTGGAAGGCGATTGCAGACTTTGCCTTCAAAGGCAGCCCCAGCCTGGAAGATCTGCGGGTCCATGCGGGCGATGACGATGTTGTCGCTACCTATGGTGCAGCTGTTACCGGCGCTGATAAGATCGCCGATCGGCGGTTCGATGCTTCCGGCGTGCTTGGCCGCCGCAAGAAGCTGCAGGAGGATCTGGACCTGCAGGGGCAAAGGCTGCGCGCAGCCCGGTCGAAACTGGAAACGGCGCGACGGGATGAGGAAGAACAGCGCCAGGTGTGGGTTAAAGCCTGGGCTCCGCCACTGCCGCGGCTCAGTCCCGCAGAAGCGCAAGAATGGCTGGCCAAGCGGCAGGTAATCCTGCAGCACCATGACAAGGCACAGGAACTGCGGAGCAAGGCTCAGCGCCTACGCCGCAAAAGAGCTGACAGTCTCGCGGAACTCGGCAAGCGCCTCATCGAGGTGGGCGAACCCGATGCGGCCTGCGCCGAAAGCTTGGGTTCGCTTTTGGAGCGAGCCGAACGCGTGTGTGCCCGCTTGGAATCTATGCGCCAGGCGCGTGAGCAGGCCGCCACCGAGCAGCGCCGATGCCAATCGGAGCTGGAGCTTTCCACCCCGGCAAAGGCCGCTCTCACCTCTGAACGCGCCGAGTGGAAGCAGCGGTGGGCCCAAGCGAGCAGTGCATTTGCCCCCCTTGTACTCACCCCCGCTAACGCGCAGGAACGACTCGACAACCTCCGCACGCTGCGCGATCTCGACGGGAAGCGCCAGAACCTGGCACACCGGATTGCCGGTATGCAGAGCTTCTGCAGCGATTTTGAAAAACGCGTGCATGCCGCAGCAGAGGCATGTGATCTGCATGCGTCTGCCGCCGCGGATAGCCTCGCCACGCAGCTTGCCGCCGCCCTGAAGGAGAGCAATGAGGCAAGCATCGAGCGCAAAAGCATTTCCGGCGAGATTGAACGGGAGAAAGGAGAAATTGCCGAAGCGAAGGCCAAAGCAGGCGCCGCCGCAGCTGAGATCCGGCGCCTATGCCAGCAGGCCGGCGTGGAAGCCGAAACGGATCTGCCTCAAGCCGAACAGCAATCGCAGCAAAGATCAAATTTAGAAGGACAGATTGCACATCTCCGGCAGAGCTTACTCGGGCGCAATGGCGGTAAATCTCTGGACGAGATTGAGCAAGAAGCTCAAGGCCAGACCGCCGAGTCTGTCGGTGCCGATCTGGCCGAGGCTAACCGGCGCCTTGCCGAGCTGCAGCAGCAGCGAGACGAAGCCGTCGCCGCTGACTTCACCGCGCAGCAGAATTGGGAGAAGCTAGGCGATTCCGAGGAAGTCGCCAAGCAGGCGCAACTCGCTGCCAACGCTGCAACGGAAATTCGCGAGCTCGCTCCGCAATACGTTCGCCTGCGGCTGAGCGCGGAGATCCTGCGGCGAGCGATCGCTTCCTACCGCGAAAAAAACCAAGCTCCTGTGCTGAAGTGCGCGGGTGAGATGTTCTCGCGCATGAGCGGCGGAGCGTTCGCCTCGCTCAGCGACGAATATGGCGATGATCATCGAATTCTGAAAGCCAAACGCAGCGCATCGACGGAGATTGTCGAGCAGAAGGGGCTAAGCGGGGGCACGCGCGACCAGTTATTCCTTGCTCTTCGGTTGGCGATTCTTGAACATCACCGGGGCGCCGACGGCGGAATGCCTTTGGTGCTGGATGAGATCCTCGAAGGCGCAGATGAACAGCGGGCACGCGCAATTCTCGCCGAGCTCGCGGAGTTCTCCCGTAAGCAGCAGGTTTTGCTGCTGACCCATCACGCGCACATTGCAGAGGCTGCGGTTGCTGCCGGCGCGCATCTCGTTGCGATGCCTCCCGCGCTGGCTGTCGCGGCGGGCTAAGCCAAGGCTCCGCTCCAAACCAAGGAGTCGCTCAATTATGGGTTTGCCGGGCAGGGTCCAGCAGGCGCCGGAGTTGCGCCGCGGGCAACACCTTTTCCGCGAGTGCGACGTCGAGCACGGGGCGGCCTTCCCGCAGCGCTTTTTGCACCAGCTCAGCGGTGCGGCGATAGCCGATGTAGGGGTTGAGAGCGGTCGCCAGCGACAGTGTGGCTTCCGCGTACGCGCGGCAGCGCCTGGCGTCGGCGCGGATGCCGCGCACGCAGCGCTTTGTGAACTGCTGCAGCGCGTTCTCCAGAATCGCCGCCGATTGCAGCCCCGCGTAAGCCATGGCCGGCATCATGACGTTGAGTTCGAGCTGCCCTGCCTGCACCGCCAGCGCCGTCGCCGTATCGTTTCCGACCACCTGAAACGCCACCATGGTCAGCATCTCGGGCATCACGGGGTTGATTTTACCGGGCATGATCGAGCTCCCCGGCTGCAGTGCCGGCAGCTCGATTTCATGCAGCCCGGTCAGCGGGCCGCTCGACAGCAGGCGCAGGTCGTTACCGATGCGGATCAACTCCAGCGCCAGATTCCGCATGGCCGATGAGGCCACCGCCACCGGCAACTGGCTTTGCATGGCGGCGCACAAATCTTCCGCTTGCCGCCATTTCCGTCCCGTGCGCTGGCGCAGCAGCCGCAAGGCGGCCGCCGTAGCGCGCGGCGAGGTATTCAGCCCGGTTCCTGCGGCGCTGCCTCCCAGGCCCAACTCCAGCAAACCATCGGCGGCATGGTCGAGCTCGCGCCCGCAGGCTGCGAGCGCACTGGCGTAGGCGCCGAATTCCTGCCCCAGCCGTATGGGCACGGCATCCTGCAGATGCGTGCGCCCGGATTTGACGATGGCGGCAAACTCCGCGCTCTTGCGCCGGAACGTCTCGGCGCATTCCGCCAGCGCCAGAATCAACTCGTCGCACTCGAAACGCAGCGCTATGCGCAGCGCCGTCGGAAACGTGTCGTTGGTCGACTGGCCCAGGTTGACGTGGTCGTTCGGATGCACCCGGTCGTAAACACCGCGCCTGCCGCCCAACAATTCCTGCGCCCGGTTGGCGATCACTTCGTTGACGTTCATGTGGAACGACACACCCGCGCCGGCCTGAAACACATCGACGACGAATTGCTCGTCCAGCCGGTGTTCGGCCACCTCGCGCGCCGCGCGCTGAATCGCTTGTGCCTTGCCGTGCGGCAGCCGCCCGAGCTCGCCGTTGGCGCCCGCCATGGCCCACTTCAGCCATCCATACGCGGCGATCAGCGCCGGCGCGGCACGCTGTCCGCTGATGGGATAATTTTCCACCGCCCGCGTGGTTTGCGCTCCATACAGCGCCGTGCGGGCGACGCGCACGTCTCCCAGCGAATCGTGTTCTATGCGGTAGGGAACTTCTTTGGTAGCCATTTGTCTTCATGGTAAACTGGTCGCGAGGTGCAATAAAACATGCCAGTCACGCTCACCCCCAAGGCAATCGTCAAGGTCAAGGAAATTCTTTCCCAGCAGGATCCAGCGCCCGCCGGGCTGCGTATGGCGGTGGTTGGTGGCGGCTGTAGCGGCTTCAGCTACTCGATGCAGTTCGACGACGGTACCGCTCAGGACAAAACCTACGAATACGAAGCCCTCAAGGTCTTCGTCGATCCCATGAGCCTGATGTACCTCGACGGCTGCGAAATCGACTACCTCGAAACCCTCGAAGGCAGCGGCTTCAAGTTCAACAACCCCAACGTCAAGCACACCTGTGGTTGCGGCTCCTCGTTCCAGGTCTAAAAACTGTTAACTATCCTTCAATTCCACTGCGCCCGGACGCGTTGCAGTGCCCGCTGCGCCGGCACGTATCCCTCATTGCTCAGCAGCGCCTTCTGATAGAGCTCCTGAGCTTTGACCAGCATCTGCTTGCGTTCGTACACGCGCCCCAGATTGAATAGCGGAAAGCACGGGCTCTCGTATCGCCGCGCCCGCGAGGCTTTTTCCAGCCACGGAATGGCATCGTCCAACTTACCCTGCTCGATCAGGTACGCGCCGATGTCGTTGTAAGGGTTCCCGAACTCCGGGTCAAGCTCGATCGCCCGCAGGCACTCCTCGATCGCCCGCGCATATTCGCCCTGAAACGAGTACGCCCACCCCCGGAACGTATAGGCCTCCGCCGTCGGCCACAGCGCGATCGATTCGCTGTAGCAACGTACCGCCTCGTTCAGCTCTCCATCCATTTGCGCTTTGTAGCCGAGAGAAAATAGCTCCTGCGCCCGTTGCCGCCGCTCCCTCATCAAGAGCCCATTATTGCCGTCTCGCCCCCCGCGTTGCCAAGCGCCCAGCCCGCCAAGCCTCAAGCTAGGCAACCTGGGCACAAGGCTAGTAAACTGGTGGCAATGAAGATTGCCTTGGCCCAGCTCAACCCCACCGTAGGGGCGATCGAGGCCAACCATAATCGGATCCTCGACATGGCGCGCCAGGCGCAAGCTCGCGGTGCTGCGTTAGTGGTGTTTCCCGAGATGGCCATTTGCGGCTATCCCGCCCAGGATCTGGTCGAAAAGCCCGAATTTGTCGCTGCCTCGTTGCAATGGTTACGGCAGGCATCCCGTGCCGTGCCCGGCATCACCTTGATCTGCGGATGCGCCACGCCCGCTCCGGCCGGAACCGGCAAAAGCGTGCTCAACAGCGCTTTGGTGTTGGAACACGGTGACATCATTTTCCAGCAGTCAAAAATGCTGCTTCCCACCTACGATGTTTTCGACGAATCGCGCAATTTCGCCCCTGCGCAGCAGCAAAAGCTCTGGCGCTGGCGTGGCCAGCGCATCGCGCTGACCATCTGCGAAGACGCCTGGAATGACAAAAATTACTGGCCGCAGCGCCAGCAGCGCCTCCTCTACGAGCGCGATCCGGTGGAAGAGCTGATGCGCAGCGGCGCCGATTTCCTCCTCAATATCTCCGCCTCGCCCTACTCCACCGGCAAGATCGCGTTGCGCCAGGAGATGCTCGGCGCCATTGCCCGCGAGTATCGCGTCCCCGTGCTGCTCGCCAACCAGGTGGGTGGCAACGACCAGTTGCTGTTCGACGGCTGCTCCATGGTGGTTGGCGCCGACGGCACGCTGCGCGCCCGTGCGGCTTGCTTCCAGGAAGATCTGCTCGTGGTCGACGTTGGCGATTGGCACGGCGCCATCCGCCCCGTCCCCGCCAGCGAAACCGCGGCCATGGCGGAGGCTTTGGTGCTGGGTACCCAAGACTACGTGCGCAAGTGTGGCTTCGAGCGCGTCCTGCTCGGCCTCAGCGGCGGCATCGACTCGGCCCTTACCGCCGCCATTGCCGTCGCTGCGCTGGGCGCGCAAAACGTTCAGGCCGTCTACCTGCCCAGCCGTTATTCCAGTCCCGCCAGCGCCGCCGATGCCGCGGCCGTCGCCCGCAATCTCGGCATCGGGTTGCGCACGGCTTCGATCGAGACCATGTTTGCGACGGCTGAGTTGGATTGGCGCGATCTACTCGATGCCGCTCCGCCCGCGGCGGCCGATTTGGCCCGTCAGAATATCCAATCGCGCCTGCGCTGCCTTGCCCTGATGGCGATGTCGAATCTGTCGGGCGCCCTGCTGCTGTCGACCGGCAACAAATCCGAACTTGCCATGGGCTACTGCACCCTCTACGGTGACATGGCCGGAGGTTTGGCGGTGCTCGCCGACGTGCTCAAGACGCAAGTGTACGACCTGGCGCGCCACTGGAATCGCGAACGCGAAATCATTCCCGCATCAGTGCTGAGCAAGCCTCCGACTGCCGAGCTCAAGCCCGATCAGCTCGATCAGGACGACTTGCCTCCCTATGAGCTCCTCGACGGCGTCATCCGTCTCTACGTCGAGGACTACGCCAGCCCCGAAGTCATTGCCGAACAGTTGCGCCTGGCGCCGGAGTTGGTTCGGGCGCTCATCCGGCGCCTCGATCGCAGCGAATACAAGCGCCAGCAGGCCGCCCCCGGTCTCAAAATATCGAAAAAAGCCTTTGGCATGGGCCGCCGCTGGCCCATCGCCCAGCGTTACGAACCGCCGCGCGTGCCCGGCGGCAGCCTGCCCACTAATCTGGTGGCCTCCCTGGTGGAAGCGCAATGACACCGTCGACCAACCCAAGCGGGACGCGCAGCGATCCCGCGCCCATAAAAACACATTTATGAAACGAGTCCTCTCTCTTGCTTTGCTTTGCCTGGTTGGCCTGGCCATGGGGCTTTTCGCCCAGCACCGCGCCTCCGCCGGCCATCTCACCCAGGCCCAGATCAAGACCCGCATTCATGCCTTTCTGGAGCGCAGCCTCGGTTGGCAGAATCTCGACAAGCTTGAGATCCTCTCCATCTCCGCTCCCGATGCCAGCGGCTTGCGCACGGTCAGGGTCAAGCTCGCCAAAGGCGACCAAAGTAAGCTGGCCAGCTATCTCATCACGCCTGACGATCGCGAAATCATTGAAGGCGAGGCCGAACCGCTCAGTGGCGATCCCTGGGCCGCCAACCGCGCCAAGCTCAACCTCCGCGGCGCCCCCGCCACCGGCAGTGCCAATGCACCGGTCACGATTGTCGAGTTCAGCGATCTTGAATGTCCCTACTGTAAGGAAGAATCCGCCAGCCTCGACCAGCTCATGAACGTCGATCCCGACAAAGCCCGCATCGTCTTCAAGTTCTTCCCGCTCGTGAAAATCCACCCCTGGTCCATGCCCGCCGCCGAAGCCGGTGAATGCGTGGCCCAACAGGGCTCGCTTACCTTCTGGAATTTCGAGCGCGCCGTCTTTGACGCCCAGGCCAAAATCGCCGTCACCGATGCCAAAACGCGTCTGCGCGATTTCGCTGGCGAAGCCGGCGCGAATCTCTCGGCCTACGACGCCTGCCTCCTCCGTCCCGCCACCCACGCCGCCGTCGAGGCCTCGATTGCCAACGGAAAATCTCTCGGCGTGTTGAGCACCCCGACGCTGTTCGTCAACGGCCGCCCGATTCCCGGCGCGATTCCCGAGCAGCAGATCCAGATGCTGGTCGATCACGAAGCCAACTACCACGTGAACCACAAAGCCCTGGCCGCCAGCGATGGCAAGCTCGGCGGCGCGCTCAAAGGACAGCAGTGCGGTACCTGCACGCCTCTGCCGCCACTGCCCAAATCCACTCCGAAATCGACCAGGCCCAAAACCTGCTGTGAACCCCCTCCCGCCCTCCGATAACCGCTCAACTTTCGCCGCCACCATGCGCCAGGTGGCCAGCTACATTGGCTTGGCGCTGGCTGTCCCGGCCTCCGCGCTGGTAGGCTACGGCTTCGGCTATGTGCTCGACCGGCACTTCCTCACCCCGCCGGTTTTCACCGTCATTTTTCTCGTGCTGGGTTTTGCTGCTGGCCTCGTCGAGGTGCTACGCACCGTCTCCCGCAACCCCTGACGCGCTGAGCGCCAATCGCAGATGCGCCGTGTGGTGGCGCGCATGCCAGGCGTACAGCGCCAGCGCGTGGTCCAGCGTCATCAATCCATATTCGGAGTGCTGCATGGCCCGCTGAAATGCCTCTGCCGGCTGGGCCCGCAGCAGCACCGTCCATCGCTGATGCAATCCTTCGAGCAGGCGCAGCGACATTTCCACCGGTTCGGCATAATCGGCTGATTGTGCCCAAAGCGCCTGGTCATAGCCCATCACCCGCGGCGTATCCTCACTCAGCGTGAATTTGGTGCGCAGATAAGCGTTCAGATGGCTATCGCCGAGATGGTGCACGACCTCCCGGACATTCCATCCCCCCGGCCGGTAGCGGCGCTCCAAATCCTTATCGCCCAGCCCGCCCGTGAGCGCCCGCACCTCCGCCGGCATGGCAGCCAGAATGGCGATTCTTTCCGCGCGCTCGGTCGCCGTATAGGCGCCGGGCTTCTCAAATCGCCCGACCGGGTACTGCGCATCTGCGCTCATCGTTTTCTCCTCGTTGCCCGCAAATATTCTACGACCTCGCCTGCGATCCGCCGCGCTTCGTCCGGACGCTCCGGCGGCGACGAGATCGCCCCCACGCGCGCGTGTCCGCCGCCCCCATAGCGCTCGCACAACTCCGCCAGGTTGGCCAATTCCTCGCTGCCGCTGTGCCACGGACTCGTCCCCACCGACACCTTCATCCGGTACTGGCTCCGGCTCACTCCCACGCTGTAAATGCCCTCCGGGCAAAAGTAGTAGGGGATGAACTTGTTGTAGCCTTCCATGTCCAGATCGCTGAGGTCAAACGCAATCACGCCATCCTTGCATTCCAGCCGCTGCCGGATCGTATCCAGCGATTTCCAGTGCCGCTCCAACAGTGGCTCCAGCTCGCGCTTCACATAATCCCGTTCGATCAGCTCCGGTATCGCTGCCTCCAGATAATCAGGAATCAGCCGCCGCAACAGCTCCGGGTTGGTTGAGCCTTCAATCGCCAGCGCCAGCTTCAGCGCCGGCTCCTGCAGTTGCACGGCCGCTTCCGCGCTGGGAAACTTCGCCCGGTCGATAATGTCGGCCCAATGAATCAAATCCGCCAGCGGCGCCGGGTCAAATCCAAAATGCTGCTTGCCAACATCGGCGATGAATTGCGTGCACGAGCCATAGCTCGCGTCATAGAACTTCTGCCCGCTTTTGTCCGCACGGAAGTTCGCCGCATCCTCGGCGCTCAAAAACGCGCTTTGATGGTGATCAAACCACCACGTCACGCGTGCATTGGCGCTGTATTTGAAGTCGACTATCGCGTTCTCATCGCCGCTGAACTCGGCGCCTTCAAACAGCCCTGTAGCTTTGTGCATCAGTCCCTGATAGGAAAATACAGCTTTGCCGCGTGCGTGCCGATACAGCGCGCTGAATACCGCCGCCGAAGCCGAGCCGTCAAAACAGTGATTGTGGAAAAAAACCCGAACTTGCGCCAATCTGTTTTCCTTTTACCGAAAGACCCACTAGGATGCGGCGGTATGGCGCATTTGTCAAGACCAGACGCGGGCGCCACGCCAGTCAATACGCGGGCGCCAGTCAAAAGCCGCCTGCCATCCGGTAGGTAAGCTCTCCGATCCGTAATATTAAAACAGGTCTGATTCTCATGAATTTCGAACTCACCGAAGAGCAGAAAGATCTCCAGCGTACCCTCCGTACCTTTGCCGAGCGCGAAATGGCGCCCCACACCATGGCGTGGGATGAAGCACAATCCTGGCCCGGCGAGGTGCTAGCCGAACTGGGCAAAATGGGCCTGTTGGGCATTCTCGTGCCGGCCGCCTTAGGCGGCAGCGGCATGGGCTATATCGAGTACGTGCTGGCCATCTCCGAGCTGGCGCGTGTCGACGGCAGCATCGGCCTCATTGTCGCCGCCCACAATTCCCTCTGCAGCAATCACATCCTGCTGTTCGGCAATGAAGCCCAGAAGAAAAAATACCTGCCCAAACTTGCCACTGGCGATTGGATTGGCTGCTGGAGCCTCACCGAACCGCAAGCCGGTTCCGACGCCGGGGGCACGCGCACCATCGCCGTGCGCAACGACAAAGGATGGCTGCTCAACGGCGCCAAGACCTTTACCACCAACGGCAACCACGCTCAGGTCTGCGTCGCCATGGCGATGACCGACAAAAACAAGGGCAAGCACGGCATTTCGGCCTTCATCATCGAGCGCGGCACGCCCGGCTTCCGCCCCGGCAAAAAAGAGAACAAGCTCGGCATGCGTGCCAGCGACACCAGCGAAATGGTGTTCGAGGATTGCCAGCTTCCCGCCGATGCCTTGCTGGGCAAACCCGGTGAAGGCTTCGTTGCCGCCCTGAAAGTCCTTGACGGCGGCCGCATCAGCATTGCCGCCCTCGGCTTGGGCATGGCCCAGGGCGCCTA
Source organism: Terriglobales bacterium (assembly GCA_050745425.1). Taxonomy (GTDB): domain Bacteria; phylum Acidobacteriota; class Terriglobia; order Terriglobales; family SCQP01; genus SCQP01. The sequence goes on along the minus strand of JBOGKK010000167.1, from coordinate 505 downwards.
CGAAGCCGCCCGCCGCTACGCTCTCGAGCGCAAGCAGTTCGGCAAAGCCATCGCCGAATTTCAGGGCATCCAATGGAAGCTCGCCGACATGGCGACGGAAATCGAAGCCGCGCGCCTGCTCACCATGAGCGCCGCCTGGCACAAAGATCAGGGTGAAACCGTCACCCAGGCCTCCGCCATGGCCAAGCTCTACGCCGGCGAAGTCGCCGTCCGCGCCGCCAGCGAGTGCGTGCAGATCCACGGCGGCTACGGCTTCATCAAGGACTATCCCGCCGAGAAGTTCTATCGCGATGCCAAGCTGTGTACCATTGGAGAAGGCACCAGCGAGATCCAGCGCCTGGTGATCGCGCGCGAGTTGGCCGAGCGCTAGCGGGATACCGACGCCGCCGTGCCCGCTCCCGTGCCCAACCCGCAAGCGTTTGACCCGCGCCGCCTGGCGCGCGCCATCACCAGCGTGGTCGAGCGCGCTCCCGATTCCGAAGCCCTGCTGCGCGCTGCCTACCGC
>JBOGKK010000166.1:0-6536 GCA_050745425.1 Terriglobales bacterium | reverse complement strand
TTGGCATTCTGCGCAATGGCAAGCCCATGACGCTCGCCGCCACGCTGGGCTATCCTCCCGGCGCCGAGAGCGCGAGCGCGCAAAACCACACCGCTGCCAGGCCGCGCGAAGGCGCTCATCTGGGCGTCCGGCTGCAGGCGCTCACGCCGCAGGATCGCGAGCATTATCAAATCCCCGCAACTGTCAAAGGTGCGCTGGTCGTTGGCGTGGTGCCCGGTGGCCCCGCTTACAACAGCGGCCAAATCGTGCCCGGACTGGTGATCACCAGTGTCAACCGCGTGCCCACTCCGGACCCTGCCGCTGTAACCCAGGAACTGCAAAAGCTGCCGCCCGATCAGACCATTCTGCTGCGCGTCTACCAAGGCGGTCCACAGCCGGGCGGTACCTTTGTCCTCGTGCATCCGGAACCGTCGGATTCCGGCTCTGGTGGCGGGCCGGGCGGCGGCCAGTACTAGACTCAGTCGCTACTCGCAGCCCCCGGCGATCGAGGGCAGAATCAGGACTTCGTCTTTGGGAGTGAACTGGTAATTGTTGCCGCCGAGGAATCGGATGTCTTCATCGTTGACGTAGACGTTGAAGAAGCGCCGTGGGCGGCCGTCGGGTTCGCACAGCCGGTCTTTTAATTCCGGAAAACGGGTACTCAGCTCGGTCAGCAGCGCCGGCAGCGTGGCGGCTTCGCAGGCCACGCTCTCAGCGCCTTCGGTGAACTTCTGCAGGGGCGTGGGGATTTTGACTTGGCAAGGCATGGTGGATCCTTTCTTCTCTTTTGTTCTTCAGGTGGTCGTAGGCGAGAGCCCAGCCGGTTGCGCCGGCGGCAGTGGAGCGGCCAGATACGCTTCCAGGTTGCTGAGTTTCGGCGCCAGTACGGGAATCGGCGCTTGGACGGGGCTGATCGCATCCAGGGTTTTCAAGCCGTTGCCGGTGATGACCAGCACCAGCGGGCGTTCGGGATCGACGCGCTTCTGCGCGACGAGCTTTTGCGCCACCGCAACCGTGACTCCCGCTGCCGTTTCACCGAACACGCCTTCGGTGCGAGCCAAAAGCTGCATGCCGGCCACGATTTCGGCATCCGTGGCGTCTTCGGCCCAGCCGCCGGTCTGGCGTATGGTGCGCGCGGCGTAGAAGCCATCGGCCGGACTGCCAATCGCCAGTGAGCGGGCGATGGTGTTGGGGCGCTGCGGCTCGATTTCATCGCGCCCGGCCTTGACTGCCTGACTGATGGGTGAGCATCCGGTGGCCTGGGCGCCGCAGATGCGCGCGCCTTCGCCGTTCGTAACCCAGCCCAGCTGGCGCAACTCGTCAAACGCCGTGGCGATTTTGCCGATCAGCGAACCGCCCGCCATGGGACAGACCACCGCGCCGGGCAATCGCCAGTCAAGCTGTTCGGCGATTTCATAGCCTACGGTTTTCGACCCCTCGGCGTAGTAGGGGCGCAGGTTGACGTTGACGATGCCCCAGGGATAGCGTTGCGCTATTTCCGAGCACAGGCGATTGACCTGGTCGTAGTTGCCGCGGAACTTGATCAAGCGCGCGCCGTAGACGAGCGTGTTGGCGATCTTGGCTTCTTCCAGGTCGGCGGGCGTGAAGATGTAGGCCTCAAAACCGGCAGCGGCGGCGCCCGCCGCCAGCGCGTTGGCGAGATTGCCGGTGGAGGAGCAGGCGACGGTCTTGAAGCCAAACTCACGCGCTTTGCTGAGCGCAATGGCTACGACGCGGTCCTTGAAGGAGAGCGTGGGGAAGTTGACGGCGTCGTTTTTAATGTAGAGCTCGCGCACACCCAGCGCTTTGGCGAGTGCAGGCGCGGCCAGCAGCGGCGTGCCGCCTACCGGACGTTCGTGCGCGCTGGCCACATCCGGCACAGGCAGGAACTCGCGGTAGCGCCAGATCGAGTGCGGGCGGGCGCGGAGCCGGTCGGGTGAGATGGCGTGCCCGATGCCTTCGAGATCGTAGCGAACTTCAAGAGGTGCAAAACACTCGTCACACCCCGCCATCGGTTGTGGAGGAAACTGCTTGCCGCAGTCGCGGCACTGTAAGCCAAGCTCGAAACTCATCGCTCCGTCGTCCTTCCGCCCAATAAAAAACCCCTTCCCGCATGGGAAGAGGAATATGGAATCCGGCTGGCTTTTAGGTGCGCAGCCCCATCTCATCTTTCCCCTCAGGTCTTGCGACCTTACGGGCAGGAATTGGCACCTTGACGTCTGGACTTGCGTCCTGACCGGTTGCCGTGGCTTCATCGGGCCTGTTCCCTCAGCCACTCTTGATAAGATTCAGGGGTACTGAATCAGGCTATTCGGTTGTCTTTTGCAGTATCGCCGCAGCCGGGCCATGCGTCAAGAGGCAATTTGCGTATCCAAGTCACTCAATCTCAAGACCAGTGGGCGGCGGCGGCGGCGGAGCATTTGGCATGCGTACTTAGGGCAAAGCCGGAAGCCTGCATCGGCTGGCCCACGGGGAGCACGCCGCTGCCGTTGTATGCGGCGTTGCGGCGGCGCGCCGCGGCAGGCACATTCGACGCGAGCGGCTCGCGGGCGGCTATGCTCGATGAATATGTCAACGCGCCGGAGGAATTTTCATCGTACCGATGGTTGCGGCGACAGGTTTGGGCGCCGCTCGGCATTGCTACCGTGCTGCGCATAACGGAAGACGGCGAGGAATTCGAACGCGTGCTGCGGACATGGGGAGGGTGTGCATTGCAATTGCTGGGATTGGGAGCGAACGGACACATTGCCTTCAACGAGCCCGGCGCCGCCGTGGACTCGCGCACGCGTGCGGTGAAGCTGACGGCAGAAACGGCCGCGGCAAATGCCGCCTATTGGGGCGGGCGGTTTACTCCGGCGGAAGCCGTCACGATGGGAATGGCAACGATACTGGAAGCCAGCGCAATTCTTCTTCTGGTGCGCGGCGCGGCCAAAGCGGGCGTGCTGCGGCGGATGCTGCAGGAACCGATCGGGCCACAATTGCCGGCTACCTTTTTGCGCGAGCACAAGAACGTGACGATTGTGGCGGACCAGGAAGCGGCGGCGGAGCTGTGAGCCCGGACAAGGAAGAGTTCACGCTGGCGCTGCCGGCCAGCTCCGCCAATTTAGGCCCCGCATTTGACGCTGCCGCCATTGCCTGGAACCGGCTGCTACGGGTGAGTGCGCGTCCGGCGGATGACTTCGCGGTGGAGGCGGCTGGACGCGATGCGGCCGCCTGCGGTCAACTGCACGAACATTTGATCCTTAAAGTATACGGTGAAGTAATCAGGCGTAGTGGCATGGTTGCGAGGCCATTGTCGCTGAGGCTTAATAACGAAATCCCGCTGGGGAAAGGCTGCGGATCCTCAGCTGCAGCACGGCTGGCGGGTGTGGCGCTTGCCGTACACTTTGGGCGCCTGCGCTGGCCGGCGCAGCAGGTTCTGGAGGAAGCGGCGCGCTTCGAGGGTCATCCGGATAACGTCGCAGCGTGCTGGTGGGGAGGGCTGGTGGTGGCGCAAACGCAAGGCTCTGGAGTGCGGTGGTTGCAGGCGAGCGGAGCCGGGCGCTGGCCGTTGCTGATGGTCGTGCCGCAGGAGGCGCTGGCGACCGAGAGCGCTCGCGCCGTGCTGCCCGATACCTACCCGCGGTCGGATGCCGTTGCCAACGTGCAGAATGCGATGCTGCTGCTGGGTGCATGGCAGCAAGGGCGCGGGGATTTGCTGGCCGCAGCTATGCGTGATCACCTGCACCAGCCCTATCGTGCGCGCCTGTGTCCGTTGCTGGAGCGGTTGGCGCCCCTTGCCGGCAACCATGGCATTTTGGGCTGCTGCCTGAGCGGAGCGGGGCCCGCGGTGCTGCTGGTGGCTGACGATGCGGCCGCGGCGCGGGCCGCGGTGGCAATGACGCTCGCACGCGCGCGGCAGGAGGCTGAAATCCTGGAAGTTGCGGCCGTGGCAACAGGACCAGGCATGAGCTGGAGCGAAGAATGAAAACAGTGCGCGTGGGGATTGCGGGCTTTGGGACGGTGGGGCGAGCGGTGGCGGCGATTCTGCATTCGCACGCGCAGGACATCGCGCAGCGGTGCGGGGCGCGCGTCAAGGTGACGAAAGTATGCCGGCGCGGGGAGATAGCGCCGGGCGACGTGCCGGATGGTGCCGAAGCCGAGCAGGATTGGCGCGCAGTGGTGGAGAGCGCGAACGTGGATATCGTTGTTGAGACGATGGGTGGGACGGGTGCGGCGAAGGAGCTGGCTGTGAGTGCGCTGGAGCACGGCAAGCCACTGATTACGGCCAACAAGAATCTGCTGGCGGCGCATGGCGAACAACTCATGCGGCTGGCGAAGCAGCAGAACCTGCCATTGGGCTTTGAGGCCGCGGTGGCGGGAGGGATTCCGGTCATTCGGGCGATTGCCGAAGGTACCGCGGCCGACCGGCTGCGCGCGGTGTACGGAATTTTGAACGGTACGGCGAACTTCATTCTGACGCGCATGGAGAGCGAGGGCGCGGAGTTTGCCGAGGCGCTGGCGGAGGCGCAGCGGCTCGGCTATGCCGAGCAGAACCCGGCGGCGGACGTGGATGGCCTCGATGCACGCGATAAGCTGGCGATTCTGGCGCGGCTGGCGTTTGGCGTGCGCGTGCTGCCGACCTCGATTCCGACGGCGGGCATTCGCGGCTTGGGCGCCATCGACATGGTCTATGCGCGGCAGTTGCGCTCGGTCATCCGGCTGGTGGGCGCGGCCGAATACAGTGAGGCGGGTCTGGCGCTGTCGGTGCGGCCGTGGCTGGTGGACCAGCGCTCGATGCTGGCGAAAGTCGAGGGGGTCAACAACGCCGTGTTTGTCGAGGGCGAACGTGTGGGAACGCAAATGTTTTATGGCCGGGGGGCGGGCGGCGATGCCACCGCGGTTGCGGTTTTGTCGGACGTGATGGAAATTGCCGGCGATTGGGCGGCGGGGCATACCTCGGCGAAGTTTGCCGGCGGGTTTCTGCCGACGCGCGACCTGCTGCTGTGCCGCGTGCCGGCAGCGGTGCGCTGGTATCTGCGCCTCGTAATTCGCGATCGGACGGGGGTGCTGGCGCGGGTGGCGGCGATCCTGGCCGAGCACGGTATCAACATTGACTTTGTGCTGCAACAGCCGGGATTGGGCAAAAATCGCCTGCCCTTTGTCATCACCGTGGAGCCGGTGAGTGAGCCGGATCTGATGCGCGCCGTAGCCGCGATTGAGGCCAGCGGTGCAGTGCTGGAACCGGTGCTGCCGCTGCGCATGCAAGGGAAGGATGCATGATTCAGCGGCGGGACCGAAGATAGGAAGCACGGGAAGCCTGGCTGAGGCGGGATTCGGCGAGGCGGCGCTGGAGCGCGGCAATGGTCGGATCGGGGCTGGTGACCTGCTGCTGCAATTGCATGGCGCTCGGTACGGCAGCGGGAGCGATGAAACTGTAAACCCCGTAACGGAAGGCGTCGATGCAGTCGTCGAGCGGATCCCCGGAGATCTTGAGAATGTCATCAGGGCGATTGGGGTCGTGGATGCGGGTGGGGATGGTTTCGCGCAGCTGGCGGCAGCCGTCAGTGATGAGCAGCTTGCCGCTGTCGAGTTGGCTGTAAAGCAACATGGCGCCGCCGATGCGGTCGTTACTGGCGGGGGTGAAACCGACGCTCGCGGCTTGCTGCATCTGATCGGCGAGGGAATGGCCGTCGCCACGCTCGGACCAGGCATCGGGAGACAAGTACCAGGCGACAATGCGCCGGCCGTTGGCTAGCCAGCGTGACTTCAGGACGCGGGCAAAGTCGGCGGCTTGCTGGTGTCTGGCGGTATATTCCTCCACAACGTAGGTCACGCCTTCAGGCGATTTGGCAAACAGGTAGGCGGCAGCCTGGCTGATGTTGAAGCCGTAGTCGGCCGCGACCCAGTGCGGCCACCAGTCGGCGATGGGCGCGATGGCGCGCTTGACGACCATGCGTTCGGGCATCCAGTTGTCGAAGTACTGGCCTTCGTACACGTCCCAGCAACCGTCGAGCAAGGCCTTGCGAAAGGCTCCGGGAAGCGACTCGAGCGAGGCGAGATAGCCGGCGCCGAGCAGCGCGTGGTCGGTGACACGGCCGGGGATGAAGCAGGTGGATTTGCCGATCGGGCGGCCGTCGCTGGGCCAGACGGCGTCGTGATAGAGCGTCAGCGGATGGCGGGAGTGCTCGCCGATGTGGCAGTGGGTGCAGGTTTCGCCGTGAAAGATGGCTTTGTGGAAGGCGTGGCCGACATTGCCGGGGTTGGTGGCCAAACGGATGCGGAGGTGCAAATCCGGGGCGGTCGAGCGCAGGCGCGAGAGCATGTAGCGGATGGGGAACTCGGCGAAGTGCGTGCTTTCGTCAAAGGCAATGAAGCTGTACTCGGCGCCCTGATAGCGATAAATGTCTTTTTCGGATTCGCAATAGGCGAACTCGATGGTGGCGCCGGAGGGAAACGACCAGCGTTTTTTCTGTTCGTTGTTGTTGGCGCCGAGGGTGGCGTAGTGCTCGCGGCTGCGGCGGATGAGGGTTTTCTCTAGTTCGGGAAAACTGCGGCGGATCAGCACAGCGCGCAGA
>JBOGKK010000165.1:0-3511 GCA_050745425.1 Terriglobales bacterium | reverse complement strand
GGCGCGCCCAGTGGTCGCACGACAGTACCCGCATTGCCTTTGACGCCAACCAGCCGGGACGGCCCGGCGACCGGCAGATCGGGGTTGTGGATGTCAACGGCAATCCGGCCGCGGCGCGCGTCAACTGGCTGACGCATGGCCGCGGCACCAATATCGAGCCCGTCTGGTCGCCGGATGACTCGCGTCTGCTGTATCAGCATACGGACGCGCAGCACTCCGGCGATCTGTACGTGATTGCCGCAAGCGGAGGCACGCCGCTGCGGCTGACGCACTCCATGCCGCTTTCGTTGCAGGGCCGCGACTTCGTGGCGCCGAAGTTAATTCACTATCGTGCGGCCGACGGAAAGAGTGTTCCCGCGTGGCTGTTTGTTCCGCCGCATCTCGACAAAACGAAGCGCCATGCGGCGATTGTATGGATTCATCCGGATGGGGTGAACCAGAACTATGATGGCTGCCACACCGACCGCAATGAGGCGGTCTACTACTCCTTTCATCAATATCTGCTGCAGGAGGGCTACGTGGTGATTGCCCCCGATTACCGCGGCAGCATTGGTTACGGGCGGGCATGGCGCACCGCTGTGTATCACGACGTTGGCGGCGAGGATGCCACCGACGCGCGCTTGGCGGCCAAGTACCTGAGCTCGCTGCCCTATGTGGATCCCCACCGCATCGGCGTGTGGGGTCTGAGCTATGGCGGTTATTTCACGCTGCGCGCTATCACGACCGCGCCCACGCTGTTTGCCTGTGCGGTGGACGTGGCCGGGCTGGTGAACCCGGCCTGGTACTACAAAGACCCATACCATTCCGGCTGGATGGCCGAGCGCATGGGCACGCCGGAAGAAAACCCGGAAGGCTATGCCCGCGCGGCCACCAGCACGCAGATGAACCGGCTGGCGCGTCCGCTGCTGATCCTGGGCGGCACCGCCGACGTCAACGTGCCCTTCTGGGAGACCACGCTGCTGCTCGACAGCATCCTGAAGGACGGCAAGGGGCCGCTGGTGCAGTTCATGATGTATCCGGGCGAGTTTCACTATTTCGACCGCGCCTTCGTGTTGAATGACGCCTGGCGGCGCGTGGATGAGTTCTTTGCCGGGCACCTGCATCCGCAGAGCTGAAAGGGCGATGTGGTCGCTCCGTGCCCATGCTAAAGTAGCCACATGGCCACCAAGGTTACGGTCGGCGCCCGGGAACTGAAAAATCGACTCGGTAAGTACCTGAGCCAAGTGCGTCAGGGCGCCACGCTCGTCATTACCGAGCGTGGCGAACCGGTGGCCGAGCTTCGCCCATTAGCCAAGCCTTCTGACCCCGATGAAGCCGCCTGGGAGCGATTGTACGCGGAGGGCACGGTAACGCGGGGCACAGGCAAGCTGGGCCCGCCTCAACCCTTGCGCATTCCAGGGGTTTCCCTGAGCGATGCGATTCGTGAAGACCGAGACGAGGGCTATTGACACGCTACTTCGATGCCAGTGCCTGGACTAAACGCTATATCGATGAGCCGGGGACCGATGCGGTAGTCGGTCTCGCCGAAGGTGCGGTGCTCGCCACGAGCCGTCTCACCATGGTCGAGGTATCCAGCGCGCTTTTGCGGCGGAAGCGTGAAGGCACGGTTGGCGCAGCAGTCTGCGATGAGCAGTTGGCTCGGCTTCGATCTGAGTTGCTAACGGTCGAGGTTGTCGAGCTTGACCTCGTGGTTGCGGAAGCGGCAACGGCAACGCTGCAAAGACACGCACTGCGCGCCGGGGATGCGATCCAGCTTGCCAGCGCTCTGCACCTCCGCCGGCGAATGCGAGGTCCGATCGAGTTTATCTGTTTTGACCAGCGGCTCAACGAAGCGGCGAGGGCGGAAGGGTTGCTCACGCCGGTGAGCTAACGCGTTAGAGCAAAAACAGCTCTGCTATAGCATAGCCGACCGTACCGCCTGCGGCTTTGACCCCAGGAAAAGCCGCACGCACTCGCCCGAAGCTTGCTACACCGACGCTGTTTTTGCTCTAGCGTTTATCATGCTGGCATGAACTTGCGAGACCGGCGGCGGCTTCGTATCGGGTTTTGGCGCAGGCTTTCGCCCGGCGCCTACGCCCTGTTTCTGGGCGGCGTGTTCTGCCTGCTCGGCAGTTTTGGCTTCATCAGCACGATTGGGACGGCAGCGCCCTGGAGCACTGCGCTCGGCCTTGGCGTCTACACCGGCGTCATCGGCGCCGGCTTTGCCTGGCTCGGCACGCGCGAAGAGTATTGGTGGATGATTCCCTGGGGGCTGGTCGTTTTTGTGGGCTGGCCCACGCTGCACGATTGGATTTGGCCGCCCTCGCCATCAGCGCCGCCGCTGGCGGGTCCCGGTTTTGCCGCAATTGCTGCCATGGTTGCGGTCGCTGCCGGCTACGTTCTCTTCTTGCTCTTCGTCGGCACCGAAGGGCGCCGGCAGTTTCAGATGGAAGCCGAAATTAACCTCGCGGGAGAAATTCACCGCGGCCTGGCGCCGGGCATTGATCGCCGCTTGGGCCGGTACCAGTTCGGCGGCAGCTCGCAGGCCAGCGGCCAGGTGGGTGGGGATTTGCTCGATGTGGTTGAGGTTGAGGGGGGCTGGCTGGCCTACATTGCCGATGTCGCCGGGCATGGGGTAGCGGCGGGAGTGCTGATGGGCGTGGTGAAAAGCGCGGTGCATACGTGGCTGGCAGCGCGCGCGGGCAGCGAAGAAGGCATTTTGCCCGGTTTGAACCGCGTATTGACGGAGTTGCTGCCAGCGGAAAGCTACGTCACATTTGCGGCGATCACGCCGGCGGCGGACGGAACATTGCGCTATGCCGCTGCCGGACATCCGCCACTGCTGCACTTTCACGCTGCGAGCGGAGAAGTGAGCCAACATGGCGCGGCCAACTTTCCTTTGGGGCTGTTTGCCGATGCGACTTTTGCCTCGGTGCCGGTGAGCTGCGCGGAAGGGGACGTGCTTGCCATCTTTACCGACGGCCTGGTCGAAATCTTTGACGCCCATAACCAGGAATTTGATTTGGAGGGGTTGAGCACGGCCCTGCGCCAATCCGTCCATCTACCGCTGGCGCAAGCAGTCAGCGCGATCATGGCCACGGCTCGAGCCTTCGGAGCCCAAACGGATGATCAGACCTTGCTGCTTCTGCGTTTCGCGGAGGCCGCAGAAACGGTAGAATAAAGCTTCTGGCCGTGAGTTGCAGGCCAGCGCAGCAGCTCCATGCAGATTTTCGGCGCCTACGCCCTCCTCCTTGCCTTCGTGCTCGCCTGCTATGGCGTGCTGGCGGGCATTGTGGGCATGTCGAGCCACCGGCCCCGCCTGGTGGCGAGCGCCGAGCGTGCCTACCTGATGATTTTTCCGGCGGTGCTGGTGGCGATCATCTGCCTGCTGGGGTTGATTTTCCGCGACGCCTTCAGCGTGGCCCACATTGCCGAGCACAGCAATCGGGCGCTGCCGTGGTTCTATAAGGTTGCCGTCGTCTGGTCCGGCCAGGAAGGCTCGCTGCTGTTCTGGACGTTTCTGCTCAGCGGC
>JBOGKK010000164.1:0-13428 GCA_050745425.1 Terriglobales bacterium | reverse complement strand
AGCCTCTATATTGCCGATAGCAGCAGCAATCAAGTCATCGTGGCGCGTCCGCAGGCCGGGGTGTACACGCCGGTTCTGCGCGCCCCCGGCATGAATCAGCCGCAGGGGATTGCGGTCGACAGCAGCGGCAACATTTATGTTGCGGATCGCGGCGACAACCGGCTGCTGCAACTGCAAACCAGCACGGTTGGCTTTGGCGCGCTTGCGGTGGTGGCGTCAGCGCCACGCTCTCATCGGGCGCGGCCATCACCGGCAGCGACGGCGCCGCGGTCGTCACCGCCAGCGCGAATGGATTGGCCAGCACGAGTGCGTACGTGATTACGGCGGTCGCGGCCGGTATCGCCGACCCGGCCAGCTTCCACCTCACGAATCTGCCGCACCCCACCACGGTTACGGTCACGCCCTCGGCCACTGCTTTGGTTTACGGGCAGCCGGTCACGGTGAGCGCCGCCATCATGCCGGCCAGCGTTGACGGCAGCACGCCCAGCGGCGCGATCCGTTTCTTCGACGGCTCGATGCCCCTGCCTCAGGATCCGGTGGTCGCCAATGCGAGCGCCAGCATCGCGCTGAGCCTGCCCGCGGTTGGCAACCACATCTTTGCCGCCCAGTATCTCGGCGATGGCAACTTCGCGGCCAGCGCCCAGACGAGCGCAGTCGCGACGCTCGCGGTTGGCCGTGCCGACGCGGTACTCAGCGGCCCGACAAGGCCGGTGCGGTTCGCTTACGGTACCGGCGGCGGCATCCGCGTCACGCTCGCCGGACAATTTTCCGGTCCCGGCATCAGCGTTCCCACCGGCGTGGTTTCCTACACGATCGGCGGCGGTGCGGCGCATTCGGTTCCGCTCGTCAATGGCGCGGCGACGCTGGTGATCGCGGCGGTACAGCCCGCCGGCAGCTTCACGTTGCAGTCCACCTACACGGGCGATGGCAACTACGCCCTATCCAACTCGGTCGCCATCGCGCTGAACGTCGCCCCCGCCCATCTCCACGTCAGCGCGCGTCGAGCCTCGCGTGGTTATGGCGCCGACAATCCGGTCTTTCGCGGCGCTATTCATGGCGCGGTGAATGGCGATTCGTTTACGGAAACGTTCTCGACCCCCGCCACGCCGGCCAGCAACACCGGCAGGTACCCGATCGTGCCCGCGGCCCTCGGCTCCAACCTGGCCAACTACACCGTGACCACGCGGAATGGTGTGCTGACCATTCGCCGGGCACCCACCACCACCACGGTCAAGCTCCCGCCCGCCGATGCCCATCCCAGAAGCCCGGTTACCCTAACCGCCTCCGTCACCAGCTCCACCACCGGAACGCCAACCGGCACGGTCGTGTTCCTGGACGGTCACGTGGTTCTGGGTCGAGCGCAACTCGACGCTCCCGGCACAGCCTCGATCACAACCCGAGCCGGCCGGTTCGGAGTACAAAGGATAACCGCGCTCTATCTGGGCGACCGAAACTTCCGCGCTTCTTCCTCCGGCTCGAATCCAGGGCGACACAACGCCGGCCAGCACGGGAATCGCCGCACCGGGCGGCATTGACGCGCTCAGGATAGGTTCGCCTGGTGGGCGCCGATCCCCTGTAGCAGAGCGCGGGCGGCGGCGCCGCGATGGCTGAACTCGCCTTTGCGGGCGGTGCTGAGCTCAGCGAAAGCGGCGCCGGCGGCGTCACTAAAAAACAGCGGATCGTAACCGAAGCCGGCGCTGCCGCGCGGGGCATCGAGAATATGGCCTTCGGCTGTGCCGCGGAAAGTGGCGATGGTGCGGCGATTGCGGGCGAGGGCGAGGACGCAGACAAAGCGCGCCGTACGCCGCGATTTGGGAACATGGTTCAACTTTTGCAATAACAGGCGATTGTTGGCGTCGTCATTCCCGTGGGTGCCGGCAAAACGGGCGGAATACACGCCGGGCGCACCACCCAACGCATCGACCTCTAGACCGGAATCGTCGGCGAGGACCATGGCAGCGGGTGGGGCGAACTGGCTGTAATGCCCGGCTTTGAGGCGCGCGTTGGCTTCGAAGGTGGCGCCGGTTTCTGCGATCGCGGGCAGGGAAGCGAAGCCGGGCAATTCGACAATGGGCAGGCCCAGCGCCTGAAAATCGGCGACTTTGCCGCGATTGCTGGTCGCCAGAAAGATGGTCACGAGAGCTGGGGAAGGCCGAGGTGCAGAATGCCATCCTGCAGGGCCATGATCTGGGCGATGCCGGAACGCGCAAGCCGCAGCATTGCCGTTGCCTGGGCATCGCTGAAGGGCTGGCTTTCGGCGGTTGCCTGAATCTCGGCGTAGCGGCCATCGCCGGTCATGACCACGTTCATATCCACCTCGGCATGCGAGTCTTCCTGATAGTTCAGGTCGAGCACGGCCTCGCCCTGCACCATGCCCACGCTGATGGCCGCCAGATACTGGCGCAGCGGAAGCTGCTTGAGGGTGCCGGCTTCGACCAGGCGCTGCAAGGCCATGCCCAGAGCGACAAACGCGCCACAAATGGATGCGGTACGGGTTCCCCCGTCGGCTTGCAGTACATCACAATCGAGCGTGAGGGTGCGCTCGCCGAGCGCCTGCGTGTCGGTCACCGAGCGCAGGGCGCGGCCGATCAGGCGCTGAATTTCAAGCGTGCGCCCGGATGCACGGCCTTTGCTCACCTCGCGCGGCGTGCGCGTGAGGGTGGCACGGGGGAGCATCGAGTATTCGGCGGTGACCCAGCCCTTGCCTTGGCCGCGTAGAAATGAAGGCACGGTCTCGTCGAGAGTGGCGGCACAGAGTACACGAGTATTGCCGACGCTCACCAGCACCGAGCCTTCCGCGGTTGGCAGAAAGTCAGGCTCAAAGCGTAGCGGTCGCAGTTGATCGGGCAGTCGCAAGTCAAAACGCACGTTTTAATCTTCGCATGGCATGGCTGGAACGCGGGCGCCCGGGGGCGCTGCGCCGGGGGCCCTTCGCTCCGGCCTCCCGGCTTCGCTCCACGATATACTTTCCCTATGCCTGATATTTTGCAGCCCGCCAAAGATCTGGGCGCCATTGCCCAGGGATTGAGCGTGACGCTCAAGAATATGTTTCTGCCGCCGGTGACCGAGTTCTATCCGGATGAACCGGTGCGCTTCGAGGCGCGCTTCCGGGGCGTGCACGTGCAGCAGCGCGATGAAAACGGCCTCGAAAAATGCGTCGCCTGCTTTCTGTGCGCAGCGGCGTGCCCTGCCAATTGCATTTATATCGAGGCGGCCGACAACACCGATACCCAGCGCATCAGCGCGGGCGAGCGCTACGCCAAGGTGTACAACATCGATTACAACCGCTGTATTTTTTGTGGATACTGTGTCGAAGCCTGCCCGACTGACGCCATCACGCACGGCCATGGTTTCGAGCTGGCCAGCTATGATGCCGGCGCCATGGTCTACCGTAAGGAACAACTGCTGGCGCCGCTGCCGGAATAGCCGTATGCTGTCAGATTGATTCTCTCCGAAAGGATACACATCTTGTCGAATCACACACTGTTCACTTCCGAATCGGTCACGGAAGGCCATCCCGATAAAATCGCGGACCAGGTCTCTGATGGCGTTCTCGATGCTGCCTTGACGGAGGATCCGCAAAGCCGCGTCGCCTGCGAGGCTCTTTTGACCACGGGGCTGATTGTTGTGGCGGGCGAGGTCACCACGCGCGCCCATATCGACTATCAGCATGTCGCGCGCGAGGCGGTGCGCTCGGTGGGCTATACGGACGCGCGCTTTGGCTTTGATTGCGACACCTGCGGCGTGATGGTCAGCGTTCATGAACAGTCGGGCGATATCGCCATGGGGGTCGATCGCGAGGGCGCGGGCGATCAAGGCATGATGTTCGGCTACGCCTGCGATCAAACACCGGAGAAGCTGCCGCTGCCGATTGCGCTGGCGCGGCGTCTCACGCGCCAGCTTTCGAAGGTGCGGCGCGAGGGCAAGCTTGAGTTTCTGCGCCCCGACGGCAAGAGCCAGGTCACGGTTGCCTACGAGAACGGCAAGCCGGTTGGGGTCGATGCGGTGGTGATTTCCACCCAGCACAGCGAGGAAGTTACGACCGAGGATCTGCGGGCGGCCATCCGGCAGCACGTAATCGATCCTATCGTTCCGGCCGAAATGGTCAACAAGGCCACCAAGTATCACATCAACCCCACCGGCCGTTTCGTCATCGGCGGCCCGATGGGTGACACCGGCGTGACCGGCCGCAAGATCATCGTCGACACCTACGGTGGCTGGGGACGGCATGGCGGCGGCGCCTTCAGCGGCAAGGACCCGAGCAAGGTGGACCGCTCGGCCGCCTACGTGGCGCGCTACATCGCCCGCAACGTGGTGGCGGCAGGGCTGGCAGGGCACTGCGAAGTGCAGCTTGCCTACGCCATCGGCGTTGCCGAGCCGGTTTCGGTGCGCGTCGATACGTTCGGGACGCATACGGTTGCCGAGGATAAGATCAGCGCCGCGGTGCGCAAGTGCTTCCAACTCACGCCCAAGGGGATCATCGAATCGCTGCAACTGCGCCGGCCGATTTACCAGAAGACGGCTGCGTACGGGCACTTTGGACTGAACGATCCGGACTTCACCTGGGAACGCGAGGACAAGGTCGAGGAGCTGCAGGCGGCCGCGGGCGCGCGCGAAATGGCGTCGGCAAGGTAGAGCGCCGGGCGATGGATGACATTGGCACACTGGCGCTCGATGCAGCCGTAAGCGGCGGCGCCAGCTATGCCGATGTGCGCGTGGGCGAGCAGCGCCATCGCAGCCTGATCACCAAGAACGGCAAGCTGGGCCACGCCGCCGACAGCGAAGCGCAGGCCATTGGCGTGCGCGTGCTGTGCAACGGCGCCTGGGGATTTGCGGCGAGCGATGATTGCAGCCGTACGGGTGCCATTGCGACCGCGCAACGGGCGCTTGCCATTGCCGCCGCCTCGGCGCGGGTACAGGAGACTGCGGTACAACTGGCGCCGGAGCCAAAGCATGAGGCCACCTGGGTTGCTCCCTGCGTGCGCGACCCGTTTGCCACCGGCGTCGAAGCCAGCCTGGCGCTGCTGCTGGCCATCGACAAGGAGCTGCGATCGGTCAAGGGCGTCACGCTCGCCGAAGCGCAAATGAACTTCATCCGCCAGAAACAGTTGTTCTTGTCGAGCGAGGGCTCGCGCATCGAGCAAACGCGGGTGTTGAGCGGCGCCGGCTACACCGCCCTGGCGTTTGCCAACGGCGACATTCAGAAACGCTCATACCCGAACTCGTTCGGCGGACAATATCAACTCAAAGGCTATGAGCTGATCGACGAACTGCGGCTGCTGGAAAACGCGCGCCGCGTGGGCGAGGAAGCGGTGGCGTTGCATCAGGCGGCACAGTGCCCGCAAGCGGTGGGAACGCTGATTCTTGACAGCTCGCAACTGGGTTTGCAGGTACACGAGTCGATCGGCCATCCCATCGAGCTGGACCGGGTGCTCGGCAGCGAAGCGAATTTCGCCGGCATGAGCTTTTTGACCGTCGATCAACTGGGCAAGCTGCGCTACGGCTCGCCGGTGGTGAACGTGGTGGCGGATGCGCGGCTTGAGCATGGACCGGGGCTGGGCACGTTTGCCTATGACGATGAGGGAGTCGAGGCGCAGCGCACCAACATCATCACCGCGGGCGAATTCACCGGCTACATCACAAGCCGGGAGACGGCGTCGCAAATCGGGCAGGCGCGGTCGAACGGCTGCATGCGAGCAGAGGCGGCGAACCGGTTGCCGCTGATCCGCATGAGCAACATCAGCATTGAGCCGGGGCCGCAAAGGCTCAGTCCGGAGGAGTTGATCGCCGACACCGATGCCGGCTTTTACATGGAAACCAACCGCAGCTGGTCCATCGACGACAAGCGCTACAACTTCCAGTTTGGCACCGAAATCGGCTGGGAAATCCAGCATGGCAGAAAGATCCGCATGCTGAAGAACCCGAGCTATTCGGGCATCACCACCGAGTTCTGGAACTCGATGGACGCGATTTGTTCACGCGAACACTGGACGCTGTGGGGCACACCGAACTGCGGCAAGGGGCAGCCGCAGCAGACCATGGGCACCGGGCACGGAGCGGCGCCGGCGCGGTTCCGCAACATCAAGATTGGGACGGCGTATCAGAAATGAACCTGCGTCTGAGCCTCGACTACGCGCACAAGCTGCTGCAGCAGAGCCAGATAGCGGCGCCGGCGGGAACGGCACTGGAATTGCTGGTGGAGGAGTCGAACTCGGAGCTGACGCGGTTTGCCAACAATGCCATCCACCAGCACATGGGCGACGCCAGCCTGACGCTGTCGCTGCGGGCGCAAATCGAAGGCCGCACCGCGCGGGCCACCTCGCACCGGCACGACGAGGCCGGCATTGCGGCACTGGTGGCGCGCACGCTCGACCTCACGCGCTCGCAAGCGCCTGATGCGGATTTGCTGCCCATGGCGGGGCCGGCGGCGATCACGCCCGTAAATCGCTGGGACGAGGCGACCGCGGGGCTCACGCCAGCGCAACGCGCCGAAGCCGTTGCCGCCATGGTCGAGGTTGCGCGGCGGGAGAGTCTTACTGCGGCGGGCATCTGCTCCAGCCAGCATGATGCCACCGCGATTGTGAACACGAACGGGGTCGAAGGTTTTTACCGCTCCACGGGCGCCCAATTTTCTGTCACCATGCTGCAAGGCCTCAGTAGCGGCTGGGCCAAAGGCGGTTCGTTTCGATGGAGCGATCTCGATCCCGCGGCTGGCGCCGGCATCGCCGCCGCCAAAGCGCTCGCCAGTGTGAACCCGAAGGAAGTTCCGGCCGGCCGCATAACCGTAATCCTGGAGCCGGCCGCCGTGCTCGACCTGCTCGGCTTCGTGATGTGGGATTTCAGCGCCCGCCAGATCCTGGAACAGAGCAGCTTTCTCAGCGGCCGTCTCGGCACCAAGCTGTTTGGCGATCAGGTCACCATTACTGACGATTGCTATCATCCGCTGCAGACGGGTGCACCGTTTGACGGGGAAGGCATCCCGCGCCAGCGTGTGCCGCTGGTGGAAAACGGGTGGGTGCGGCGTGTCGTGTACTCGCGCCAGTCGGCGGCGGAATGGAAACGCCAGCATGCGAACGAACCGGCACCGTCGCCGACCGGGCATGGGCTGCCGCTGCCCAATCCTTATGGGGAATTTCCACTCAACGTAGTGCTGAGCGGCGGTGACGTGCCGCTGGAGCGCATGATCGAGCAGACCGAGCGCGGCATTCTGGTGACGCGGCTGTGGTATATCCGGGAGGTGGATCCGTATCAGAAGATTTTGACGGGCATGACGCGGGACGGCACGTTTCTGATTGAGAACGGTAAACTGGCGCATGGCGTGCGCAACTTCCGCTTCAACCAAAGCATGATCGAGCTGTTCAATCAGATCGAGGCCATGAGTCCATCGGTGCGCGCCAGCGGCGAGGAGTCGTTTGACATGGTGGTGCCGGCGCTCAAGGTGCGGGATTTCAACTTCAACGAAGTGACGAAGTTTTAAGGCTCATGCCGGTGCGGGCGCCGGACATCGCTCTGGCGCAGGAACCGGAAGATGAGAAACGCGATGCCTGCGGCCAGCGCCGCATGAATGCCGCTGCCGGCCAAGTGGAAGATCCCCCAAAGGAACCACCAGGACACGAGGAGCAGCATTGCGAGGGTAAGCACCATCGCGGGTTGGGATGCATCAGAGGCAGGTATGAGTTTGCCTCCCAATCCGCCCGCGCCGCCGCAGCGGCCCGTGCCCGGCACCGAGCCACCGGAAGGCGACCCGACGCCGGTGATTCCACCGCCCGCAAACCCTCCGATCCACCCACCCTACCCGCCGCCCAGCCAGCCTGAGCCCTGGCGGGAGTAGCAGCGACACTACTGGGCGGCGCCGGTGACGAGCTTCACGAAGGCGTCGAAGTCGCGGTGCAACTTCTCGCGGGTTTGCTTTTTGGTGTAGATCATGTGGCCGGACATATAATGCTCGGTTTCAATACGAGCCTGCGCGGCGGGGGTGATGAACAGGTGGCGCATGCTGTAGGAGGCCTCCAGCATGGGCGTGGCTTGGTCGAAGTAGCCCTCACACAGCATGACGCGCAGTGAAGGCTCTTGTGCGAAGGCGCGCTCGAGATCCTGGCTGACGTCGTTGCTGGCGTTGCCGATGCCGCCCCGGCCTCCAAAACGGCTGCCGCCGCCAATGTTGTAGTTCCAGCGCGGAATGCCGGAGCCGCCCAGGCCGTATTGGCCGTACTCAAGCGTGGATTTGTAGTCGAGGCCGTCGCGCAGGTACTGCACGAACTCGTGCTGGTAGGCGGTGTCAAGATCGGAGCTGGCATCGTAATCGGGCCTGATGTCGCCCGGCGTGCGGTTGGTTCCGATCTGAGTGCCGTCGTAGCGGCCGATGATCTCGCGCTGGCTGCGCAGCAGAGAAGAGTCGAACAGGCCGGTGGAAATGCGCAGATTCCAATGATCGAGGAACTGCGGCGAAAGGCCGGTGAGATCGGACATTTCCTGCAGCGCCTCTTTGCGCTGAGCGCCCTGCAGGGCATCGCCGAGGTCGAGGTAATGTTCGTAGCTGGTTTGCGCCCACTGCTCGGCTGCCTTGGTGAGTTCCGGCAGCGTCATTTTCTGATAGCGCGGCGCCAGCTTATGGTAATGCCAGGCGATGGCGGCTTGCGTGGGCAGCATCATCCAATAGCCGCGGTCGTCGCTGTAGGAGCCGTCCAGCCCCATATTGAGGACGCTGGAGAGCAGGACAATGCCATCGACGGGAATGTGGTGCTGCCAGAGCACGTTGGAAAGGCCTGCGGAACGGAATGTACCGTAGCTCTCGCCGGCCAGCAATAACGGGGAGTTGAGCCGGTCGTTTTGATACATCCAGAGGCGGATGAACTGAGCGAAGCACTCGAGGTCGCCCTGGGCGCTGGCGGCAAACTGCAAATTCTTGAAGTTGGTGGCGCGGCTGTAACCGGTGCCAATGGCATCGACAAAGACAAGATCGGTGGCGTCCAGCCAACTATCGGAATTATTGACGAGCTTGTAGGGCGGGGGCGGGACGCTGCCGTTGTCGTTAAGCTCGACACGCCGGGGCCCGAATCCGCCGACGTGGACCCAAACCGAGGCGTAGCCGGGGCCGCCGTTGTAGCTGATCGTCACCGGGCGCGGATGCGAAGGGTCGGGGTTGTCGGCAATGTAGGCGACGTAAAACATGTGGCCCATGGTTTTGCCGCTGGCATCGGGAATCGGAATCTTGCCCACTTCGGCGGTGTACTGCATGGTCTTGCCGTCAATGGTCACGCTGTGGTGGGTTTTGATGGGCGGCGCATCCGTGGCCTGGGTCTCGTAGCCGTAGCTCGCCGGACGCCCGAACATGCCGGTGGGCGCGGGCGCGGCTGCTTTGGCCATGGGAACGGCTGCGGGCGTCTGGGATGTCTTCTTCTGCTGCCGTTGCTGACGGCGATGAGCGGGTTGCGATGCAGGCGTGGAGGTTTGCGCCAGGGCGGGCAGCGATGCCGCTACAGCGAGAGCCAGCAGCGAGAGGGTTAATTTCGACTTCATTGCGCTACTCCGGGAAGGGTTTTTACAAAATTGTCAAAGTCGCGATGCAGCTTTGCGCGCGACGCCTTGTGGGCGTAGATCATGTGCCCGGACATGTAATGCTCGATGGTCACGCGTTGCATCGCCTTGGGGGTGATGAACAGGTGGCGGATGCCGTAGATGGCTTCGAGGGTGGGCGTGGCCTGATCGAAATAGCCTTCGCAGAGCATCAGGCGCATCGAGGGATCCTGCGCGAAAGTGCGCTCGAGGTTCTGGCTGGCGTCGTTGCCGCCGCCGCTCGTGCCCCAGCCGCCGGCCTTGCCGTTGCCGTGGATGTTATAGGTCCAGCCGGGAATACCGGCACCGCCCATGCCGCCGTCGCCGTACTCGACGGTGGTTTTGTAGTCGAGGTCGTTTTTGAGATAAGCGACGAACTCATGCAGGTAGGGCGTGCCCAGCAAATCGCTGGCATCGTAGTCGGGGTAGGTCTGTCCCGGCGTGCGGCTGTGGCCGATCTGGGTGCCATCGTAGCGGCCGATGGTTTCGCGCTGGCTGCGGAGCAGGGAAGAATCGAACACGCCGGTCGAAATACGCAGGTTCCAGCTATCGAGGAACTGCGGCGACAAGCCGGTGTATGCAGACATTTCCTTGAGCGCCTGCTGGCGTTCGGCACCTTGCAGGGCGCCGCCGAGATTGAGATAGTGCACGTATTTGGTTCCGGCCCACCGCTCGGCTTGCTGCTCCACCTGGGGCAGCGGCTCGCTTTGCAGGTTGGGCGGCAGCTTGTGGAAATGCCAGGCGATGGCAGTTTGCGTCGGCAGCGCCAGCCAGTAGGGCAGATCATCACTGTAGGAGGCAGTGATGGCGTTCATGTTGATCGCCTCCGAGAGCAGCACGATGCCGCTCAACGGAATGTGATGCTGCCAGAGCACGTCGGAAAGGCCGGCGGTGCGGAAGGTGCCATAGCTTTCGCCGGCGAGGATGAGGGGCGAGTTGAGCCGGTCGTTTTGGTAAAGCCAGAGACGCACAAACTGCGCGAAAGTATCGAGATCGCCTTGCGCGGTGGCGGCTTCCATCAGGGTTTTGTGCGACGTCGCGCGGCTGTAGCCAGTGCCGATGGCATCGACAAAGACCAGATCGCTGGCATCGAGCCAAGTGTCGGCGTTGGGAACAAGCTTGTAGGGCGGCGCAGGGTTGCTGCCGTTGTCGTTGAGCTCGGCGCGCTGGGGGCCGAAGCCGCCGAGGTGAACGTAGACGGAATCAGAACCGGGGCCACCGTTGTAGCTGAACGTCAGCGGACGCGGGTGCGAGGGATGGGGATTGTCGAGCAGGTAGGCGACATAGAACATGTGGCCCATGGTCTTGCCACTGGCATCGGGAACGGCAATCTTGCCCACCTCGGCCGTATAGCTGAGCGTGGCGCCGTTCACGGTGATGGTGTGGTGGGTTTTCACTGGAGGCGGATCGGTTGCCGCCGGTTCATAGCCAAAGGTTTGCGCGCGCCGCTGCGCGAGTAGCGGCATAGCGGCGGCAAAGGTGAGCGCCAGCACCAGGCCGGGCCAACGGAGAGACTTCCGGGTGATTCGCATCCTGATCCTCCTCGAGAAAAAAGCGGCGCACCCGCGCAGAGCGGGCGCGCCGCCTGCTAGCAGCGGTTGAGCCCAAGCGTCATTGCGCGACGCCCGGGAGGGACTTGATGAACGCATCAAAGTCGCGGTGCAGCTTCTCGCGCGAGTCCTTGTGGGCGTAGATCATGTGTCCGGAATCGTAATGGGTGATCTCGATGTGGCTCTGCTCGGCAGGGGTGATGAACAGGTGGCGCATGCTGTAAGTCGCCTCGAGCATGGGCGTGGCCTGATCAAAGTAGCCTTCACACAGCATCAGGCGCATTGACGGATCCTGCGCGAAGGCGCGCTCCAGATCCTGGCTGACATCGGCTCCGGAAGCGCCAAAGCCGCCGAAACGTCCGCTGCTGATGTTGTAGTTCCAGCGCATGATGCCGGCCCCGCCCATGCCACCATCACCGTATTCGAGGGTGGTCTTGTAGTTGAGCTCGTTTTTCATGTAGTTGACGAACTCGTGCAGGTAGGGGACGCCGAGCAGATCGCTGGCATCGTAGTCGGGCCGCGTCTGCCCCGGCGTGCGCGAAGTCCCCACCTGGGTGCCATCGTAGCGGCCGATGGTTTCGCGCTGGCCACGCAGCAGGGAAGAGTCAAACAGGCCGGTAGAAATGCGCAGATTCCAGCTGTCGAGAAATTGCGTCGACAGGCCGGTGAGATCGGACATTTCCTGCAGCGCCTGGGTGCGCTGGGCGCCTTGCAGCTTGTCGCCCAGATCGAGGTAATGCTCGTATTTGGTTTGCGCCCACTGCTCAGCCGCCTTGGAAACTTCCGGCAACGTCATTTTCTGGTATTTCGGCGCCAGCTTGTGGAAGTGCCAGGCGATGGCGGTCTGGGTGGGCAGCGCCAGCCAGTAGCCACGGTCATTGCTGTAGGACGAGCGCAGCGTATCCATATTGAGAACGCTCGACAGCAGCACGACGCCGCTGACCGGGATGTGATGCTGCCACAGAACATTGGACAGACCGGCCGAGCGGAACGTACCGTAGCTTTCGCCTGCCAGCACCACGGGCGAGTTGATGCGGTTGTTATCGTAGAGCCAGAGGCGGACGAACTGCGCGAAGCACTCCAGATCGCCCTGGGCGCTGGAGGCGTCCTTCAGATTCTTGGCCGAGGTGGCGCGGCTGTAGCCAGTGCCGACCGCATCGATGAAGACCAGATCGGAGGCATCGAGCCAGGTATCGGCGTTGTCCACGATGGAGTACGGCGGCGGCGGGTTGTTGCCATTGTCCTTGAGGACGACGCGCCGCGGGCCAAAGCCCCCCATGTGCACGTAGACGGAATCGGAGCCCGGGCCGCCGTTGTAGCTGAACGTGACCGGCCGGGGATGGCTGGCGTCGTTGTTGTCGAGAATGTAGGCCACATAGAACATGTGGGCCATGGTCTTGCCGCTGGCGTCCGGTACGGGGATTTTACCGATCTCCGCGGTGTAGCCGAGCGTCTTGCCATCGACGGTGATGGAGTGATGGGTTTTGACCGGCGGCGGATCGGTGGCGGCGGTCTCGTAGGCGTAGGTCTGCGGGGCGCCGCCGAACTGAGCCATGGCGGGCAAGGTGGCTGCCATAGCGAGGCCGAGCGCGAGGCCGGTCCAGCGGAAATAGTGACGTGTCATGTGATGCAAGGCTCCTCCCGAAGTAAAACTCTGGCCGAAGCTCGCATTGTGACAAATCGGGAACGCAACCGCAAAGTTTTTTTCGTCTGCGGGGGATGGTGCGCGGCTGCCATGACGAGGGGGACATCGTTACGCACCTGTTATTCTGGCAAAGGAAGCGTTGATGGGGAAGGAAAGTTGAATGGCGAAATACGTTTTTTCATTTGGAGAGGGCAAGGCCGACGGCAACGGGAAGATGAAGGATGAGCTGGGAGGCAAAGGCGCCGGGCTAGCGGAAATGACCAACGCCGGGCTGCCGGTGCCGCCGGGGTTTACGCTCTCGACCGATACCTGCCGCGAATACTACCGGCAGGGCAATCGCGTTCCCGAGGAAGCCGATACGCAGATGCGGGCGGCGCTGGAGGGCTTGCAGCGCGCGGCCGGGCAAACGCTCGGCGATGCCGCCAATCCGCTGCTGGTGAGTGTGCGCAGCGGAGCGAAATTCTCCATGCCCGGCATGATGGACACCATTCTCAATCTGGGTCTCAACGATCAGACGGTTGCCGGGCTGGCACAGCGCACGCAGAACCCGCGCTTTGCCTACGATTCCTACCGGCGCCTGATGCAGATGTTCGGCAACGTGGTGCAGGAAATCGCCAAGGACGAGTTTGACGCGATTTTTGACGGGCAGAAGAAAAAGCGCAAGGCCAAGCTCGACAC
>JBOGKK010000163.1:0-4462 GCA_050745425.1 Terriglobales bacterium | reverse complement strand
GGATCAGATCGCCCACCGGCAGGCTGCCGGCGTCGTAGCGCATCACGAACGGCGGCACCGTCCCTTTCGGCATGTAGGCCATCGCGCGCGCGATGTAGGAAGTGGTTTCCGCCGCCGCCTGGCTCATGTCCGTGCCGGGATGAAACGTCAGCTTGATGAGCCCGATATTCTGCACCGAACGCGACTCCACCTGCTGCACCCCGGAGATGAACAGAAAATTCGCTTCGTAATAGTTGACGATGTAGCCTTCCATCTCCATCGGAGCCATGCCGCCGTAGGGCTGTGCGACGTAAATCACCGGCGCATCCATCTTCGGAAACACGTCGATCGGCATGCGCAGGACAGCCATCGCCGCCAGACCGATCACGGCCAGTACCGCGACCGCAACGGTCACCGGACGCCGCAAAGCTGCTGCAATGAGGTTCATTTCAGTGCGCTCCCGCCGCCTGTAGCAGCGGCTGCAGACTGCCCGCCACAAAAGCCGTTTCGATCAGCGCGCGCCAGACCTGCAGGCGGCTCAGGGCATCGTCGGAGTCGGCCTGGGCCAGCAGTTGCTCGGCGTTCGCCAGCTCGACCAGGCTGGCCAGGCCGGTCTGGTAGCGCACCCGCGCCTGGGCTTCCCCGGCGCGAGCCGCGGCCAGCCCGATAGGCGATTCCTGCGCCACCGTCTGCGCCGCCGTCCAGTCCGCCGCCGCCTTCTGCTGGGCTGCGGCGAGGGCGGCGGCGACCTGCTTCTGGCGGGCCTGCTGTTGCGCAAACTGGGCGGCGGCCTGCGCCCTTGCGGCGCGGTTGGCATGCCAGCCGGTAATCGAAAAATCCACGCCCACGCCCAGCGCCCAGTTGCCCGCCGTCGCCGGGGCCAGCCCGGCCGCTCCTGGCGCCAGCTGTCCGGCCGCCAGCACGCCGCTGCCGCGCCCGTAGGCGCTGCCCAGCGCATAGGTGCGCGGCAGTGCCGAGCGGGCAATTTCCTGCTGATGGGATTGGGCTGCCGCCACCGCGTCGGCCTGCACGCGCAATTGCGGCGGCACGGCTGCGGGCGCAACCGGTGCGACCGGCGTGTGCGGCAACGCCGCCAGCGCCGGCAGCGGAGCCTGCGCGCCCAGGCCCAGAGCCTCGCGCAGAGCCGCCTCGGCCGCCGCTCCATCCCGTACCGCCGCGCTCGCGCGGATGCGCGCGGCCGCCAGTTCGGCCTGCGCGCGCGAGCCGTCTGCCCCAGGACGCAATTGCTGATCGACCAGGGCCTCGACAATCGCTGCCAGCCCCTGCCAGCGCGCCACATCGGCCTGCGCCACCCGAGTCTGCTGCCGTGCAGCCGCCAGGTTCAGGAACGCATCGGCGGCGTGTGCGCCCACCTGCAGCTTGATCACCTCCGCCTGATCCCGGGCCTGTTGCCCCAGATCCAGGTAATAGCGCAGGTTCGCCGCCCGCCGCCCGAAATCGGCAATTTCCCAGGAAAAATAGAGCCCCGCCGCGCTCGTCCAGGCACTGCGCGGCGAATAATCGCTGCGCGGCACGGTACCGCTGATGCCCGGCAGCGGAGTGCCAAAGCTCAGCCCCAGCGTCGCGTTATCGGTGGCGCGGTCCCACTGCGCCACCACCCCGGCGTTGGGCAAAAAGGCGGTGCGTGCCACCTCGGTTTGTGCGCGTGCCGCCTGGGCCGCCTGCTCCGCGGCCGCCACGCCGGGGTAATGCGCCCAGGCGGTGGTCACCGCCTCCCCCAGATGCAAGGCAGCCGGGGCGGTTTGCGCCGCGCCCCCTCCGGCCATCAGCCCCCAAACCAGTGCCACGATCCCAGCGGTCTTGCGCCCTGCCATGCGCATTACAACGCACAATGCATCACGCAAGTTACATGATCGGTATGCCTTATCCCGCCGCGGCCAGTTCCGGCCGATGCTCGTCGAGCACCGCTCGCACCTTGGCGATCAGCGCATCCGGCGTGAACGGCTTTTGAATGAATGCCGTGCCCTGCGCCAGGTCGTGATGTTGCGTGATCGCACGGTCGGGAAACCCTGACGCATACAGCACCGCCAGCCCCGGGCGATGCGCGGCGATCTGGCGTGCCAGCCGCCGCCCATCCATTTCCGGCATGATCACGTCCGTCATCACCATATCCAGCGCCCCGGTATGGCGGGCGACGATTTCCAGCGCCTGGCTCGGCCGGCTGGCGGCCATGACGTTATACCCGCGCGCGCGCAATACCGCACACGCCAGTTGCCGCACCGCATCTTCGTCTTCCACCAGAAGAATCGTTTCGTGGCCTCCGGCCACCGCTCCCGGTGGATACGGCCGCGGAGCGCCTTCGGCGGGCGCTACGCGGGGCAGGTAGACCTTGATGGCGGTTCCATGTCCCGGCTCGCTGTAGGCGGCGACGGTTCCCCCGCTCTGTTTGACGATGCCGAATACTGTCGCCAGCCCGAGCCCGGTGCCCTTGCCGACAGGCTTGGTGGTGAAAAACGGCTCGAACAGATGGCTGAGCGTGCCCGCATCCATGCCGGTTCCGGTATCGCTGACAGCCACCAGCGCGTACTCGCCGGGCACGACCTCGGCGTGCGCCGCGGCATAGCTGGCGTCGAGCACGACGTTGGCGGTTTCGATTGTGATGCGCCCACCGTGGGGCATGGCATCGCGCGCGTTGACCACCAGGTTCATCAGAATTTGTCCCAACTGCCCGGGATCGGCGCGAACCGTTCCCAGGTGCGCCTCGCACGCCAGCGCCAGTTCAATGTCTTCGCTCAACACGCGCCGCAGCAGCGGATCCATCTCCTCCAGTACGCTGTTGAGGTTCAGCAGCTTGGGCTCGATCACCTGCTGGCGGCTGAAGGCCAGCAGTTGCCGCGTCAGCAGCGCCGCGCGCTCGCCCGCCTTGCGGATGCTGTCGAGCGCATTGTGCTGGCGATCGGGCGCCATCGGCGCGTGCTCGCGCTGCAGCAGCATGTCGGCATAGCCGTTAATGACGGTGAGCAGGTTGTTGAAGTCGTGGGCGATGCCGGCCGCCAGGCGTCCCACCGCTTCCATTTTCTGGGCTTGCTGAATCTGGCCGCGCAGGCTGCGGCGCTCGCTGACGTCCGCGACCGCAATCACCGCTCCGGCCAGCTTGCCTTCCCGGTAGAGCGGGTTGCAGCGGATGTCGGCGGGGAAGCTGGCTCCGTCCGCCCGCCAGAGCATCTCTTCATCGAGGCTGATCGCCTGTCCGGAACGCACCGCCTGCAGCAGGTTGCACGCCTCGGCCGGAAACGGTTGGCCGCCGCCGCGGGTATGATGCGCCAGCGCATGCACCTGCCTGCCCACCAGATGCGTGCTGGAAGCCAGCCCCAGCAGCGATGCCGCGGCGGGATTGCACCACACGCATTTGCCCTCGAGATCAAGGGTAAAAATACCTTCACTCGTCGATTCCAGCAGCGTCCGCACCTGATCTTCCTGCTCGTGCAACTGGTGCTCGGTGCGCCGGCGCGCCGTAACATCGTTGATGAACGAGAGAAACGCCGGCTCGCCGTGCCAGTCGACCGGCTGGGCAAATGCCTCGGCTTCGAGCAGCTCGCCCGACTTGGTGCGGTAGCGCCAGAGCCAGCCCTTGGCGGGCTGCGCGTTCTTCACCACGGCACGCGCGCGCGCGCGATCTTCCGGTGGCCGGATGTCGAGCACGCTCATGTTCAGGAACTCTTCGCGGGTGTAGCCGAACTCCCGCACTGCGCTCTCGTTGACTTCCAGAAAGCGCAGGCTGGCGATGGAAAACACCCACATCGGCTGCGGATTGTTATCGAATTGCTGGCGGTAGCGGCGCTCGCTGGCGCGCAGGTCGAGACTCGTCAGATGCGCCATGGTATCGCGCCGGTCGAGTTCGTGCGCAATCAGCCAGAGCAGCGCCGCGCCAAATAGGATCGTGCCGAAAATGATGACCGCCTGGGTCACCCGCATGGCGAGGAGGTCGCCATTGCCGCGGGCAGCATTGTAGCCAACCAGCAGAATCGGATACAGCAGCGTCACCGGCAGCAGGCGGCGCAGCACCGTCGCCGCCGAGCCCGCTTCCAGATAAAAACTGACCGGGCGCCGCTCCGGCCATGCCGCCATCCACGCCCCCGCCAGCAGCAGCAGCACCAGCGCCGTTTCCCAATGCATGGGGCGCACCCCCGACGCCACCACGTTCGGCGCCCGGAAGCAATAGTCGAGACACACCGTCAGCCCGACAAACGCCACCAGCAGATCGCCAAAAACCGCCAGCCGCGAAAACCACCGCTTGCATAGCAGCGAGGCCGCCAGCACCGTGAAGCAGAAATGCGTGAGCGGCGTCATGGCCGCTGCCCACCCCGGCAGCACCCACCCGCTAAGGCCGATCATCAGCGCCAGGGCGGCGGCGGCATATCCGGCCGCCCGCAGCCACCAGCGCCCGCAGCCGCCGGCCGGCGGACGCAGCAGCAGCAGCGCCAGCGCCGACGCCAGCACCGCAGCCGCAGTCATAATCCCC
>JBOGKK010000162.1:0-3896 GCA_050745425.1 Terriglobales bacterium | reverse complement strand
ATCGCCTCGGCTGCGAACTGCCCCGGCCAGTTCACGACCAGCGAGCGCATTCCCGCGTCGCTCAAAATATTCCAAAGCGCCTTGGTTCTGCGCGAGCTGCCCTGCTTGCGACTGCCGCATTCGCCGACGCTCAGAATGCCGTGGCGGTCCGCCGTGACCCCGGTTGCGACAGACGTATAGAGCAGCGGTTCGATCTCGGGAAAAAGACCCGGCAGGTGGCCCAGCACGCCGCGTCTCACGAGCCGGCGCAGATGCGGCAATGCGCCCGCCTCGAACAGCCGCGAGACGGTTCTCCACTCTGCTGCGGGCCACGCCACCAGCACCACGCGCTGCGCAAGCTTTTCGAACATATATGTTTCTTTGCACGCGCTTTCGGAAACAATCCTCGTGCTTTCGCACGAAATGCCTCCTCAGCTTTTTCGGGGATGAATCTATTGAATATCGCGTTTGAGAAGGCGAGGGCAACAGTTGCGAAGTACTGGGGGTACTTACCCCTGCCGGGGATATGGCTGGAACTGGTAGGGACGGGCAGATTCGAACTGCCGGCCTGCCGCTTAGGAGGCGGCCGCTCTATCCATCTGAGCTACGTCCCCGCCTGTAGGCAGTCTACCAGCGTAGAGTGGGAAGGGAGATCCCGATGGCGACTGTTCCAAAGCAGCATCTCACGCCCGAAGAATACCTTGCCCAGGAACGCCAAGCGGAGTTCAAGAGCGAATACCTCAATGGAGAGGTATTCGCGATGGCCGGGGCCAGCTTCCGCCACGCCCAGGTTGTGCGGAATCTGATCTTGGAGTTTGGGCGCGCCGGCAATTGCCCGGCGTATGCGGCCGACCTGCGGTTGAATATTCCTGGGACCGGGCTTTTTACTTATCCGGACGTGGTGGTCATTTGCGGCAAGCCGCAGTTTCTCGACGGAGAGTTTGACACCGTATTAAACCCAAGCGTTCTCATCGAGGTTCTTTCCAATTCCGCCAGGAACTACGATCGGGGAGAAAAGTTCGAGCAGTACCGCAAAATCGATTCCCTCCGCGAATACCTGACCGTCGCGCAGGATAAGGTTCACGTCGAGCATTGGGTACGCCAGGCGGACTCCCGCTGGGTGCTCACCGAATACAGCGACCGGGCTGCATCGCTCGAAATACTCGGAGTCAGCCACTCCATCGGCGCCACTTACGAAGCCGTAGAGTTTGACTAAACCCGATCGCGCGGCCGATCCGGCCGGGGGTTTGCAAGGTCGAACTTGCCGACACCGTTGAGCAGCAGGATGGGCTCGGCGAGGTAGTCGAGCCCCAGCCGCTCCTCGAACATGGTGTCCCGCAAAGCAACCGTCGTGAAAGGCGCCAAGCCGAGCCATGTTGCGATCAGGGCGAAGGTCTGTCCCAGGTGACCGCCGTCGAGCAGCGCCGCACGAAAGGCTCGGCTGAATCCGTATTTCCAGGAAAGGCGCTTGGCGTTAAAGGTCATCAGAAAGAGAGCGCCGGCATCGGCTACCCACTCCTGTCCCCCGCACGCCTTGCCGATCCACGGCCGCGGGTCGCCGCGCGAGAGGAGCACCAGCCCGTGACGGCGCACAGAGTAGTGGTAAAGACCCGGCTCGAATCCCTCCACGTCGATCAATATCGGATACACTTCGGTCCCGTGCAGGCAGCCGCCTGAAGGCGAAGTCTTTCGCAAGAACACGTGCCCCAGGTCATTGCGCTGAACAGAGGTCGCCCCCCACACGTAGAACAGCAGCGCCGACAAATCGCGCGTATCCAGAGGGCCGGGAGCGAAAGACCGCACGCTGCGGCGGCGCAATACGACATCGAGGAACTTCGCTCCGGCCTCCGCCGGCTCATATTCCAACGGGTTTGGCAGGGGCCGGAACGGGTGCGCCCAATAATCCTTGTAAGCGGAGGGTCGAGGTTCTTTCTCTGCCTTCTTCGCAAGCGCCTGATCCATCTCGGAGCCAGTGGTGAATTCGGTGTCCGCACGGGTGCGGCTATCGAGATAGAAATCAAGCGCGGTCCCCCACTCGCCCCACGTGTCCTCATTGCTCTGGCCCTCCAGATCCGGAGGCCCGAGCGCGCGAGCTTCGAGCAGCGTCTGCGCAACCGCGGCAGCAAGGCCCATCGCGGCCGGAGTCTCAAAACCGGGGAGCAGAAACGCGCTCGCTAGCGGCTGAGGCTTCGCAAAGTGCGCGACCAGCGGCAATGCTTCCACAGGCAGCTCGAGTCTTACGCCGCATTCGCCGCCAGTCACGCGCAAGCAGCCATTGCGCAGAGTCACCGCGACGCCGCGCGCCAGGCAGACTGGGTTGTCGGAAGGCAAAGCGGTCTCCGCGGCGCGCGCGGGAGCGGGCCTTTGCCGAATTCCCATACGCGCTCGCAGTTCCTGCACCGCATCGTGCAACTCCTGGTTCTGACCACGCTCCTTCAGTTCCCAGCCGAGCGTGATCGCGCGAACAGGCGCGACGTCGAGGACAGCAAGCAAGAGTTCACGGTCGGCAACGGGATCGTCCGCGTGGATCTCGACGGTCTTCTCTAGTGGCAGCTCGCGAAGGTAACTCCAAAGGTCCTGTCCGCGTGTCTCGGCCGTGGCGCGGGCGCTTTCCAGGTCGAGCAGGAATCCGGCTCCGGCGCGCTCCAGAATGCTGCGGACGAAATCTCCCTCCGGCGCGTCGCCGGGTAGATCGACGACGAGTGTGCGGGGCGCGTTTTCGAGCACCACGGGCAGGCCGGTGAGCTTTCGCAACTCGATCGCATTGGCGACGATCGCCTCCAGCACTTTCTCGCCGAGAAACGGAAGCACGAAGTGTTTGGTGTCGCCGCCGCGGAACCGGTTCCAGGAGATGTGTTCGCTCAACCAAGGCGACGCAGTGCGCCGCAGCAGCCGGCAGGTCAGGCGCAGAAACTCGGCATCCATCGGAATGCCGATGCTGCCCAGCGACAAATTGGACACGTGCAGCAAGGCGCGAGTACCGTTCAGTGAGTCCAGCAGACACGGGTCCAGAATCACGTGCGGCGGCTGCATCTCGAGATAGTCGAACAGGCTGGGAATCCCCAGCGGCCCGCACCGGCGGAATTCCGGAGGGACGCAGTACTCCAGTCCCACCCCAAGCGGCGGTATTTCGCCCAGATCAAAGATCACGCTGTTCGCCCGTGGGGCAGCCAATCCTGGCCGCGGCCGCCTTTCAGGAGGCCTGTTCGGAAACTCCAACCCGGCCTCATGGAATCACGCAATCAGCCCGCGGTTCCGCCGCTCCAGTCCAGCCACGTCGAGCGCCAGTGCGTCCATAAGAACCCGGCCTCGCGGAGTGAGATGCGGGTTGGTTTGGAAATCCGGCAGAGCAGCCACAAGCCCACGCACGATGTGCCGCACGCGCTCCGCGGCAAAATCTCCGTCCGGCCCCGCGCGGCAGCCCATCACCCGCTCATGATATTGGGCGAGGAGAACGTAAATATAGAACGCGTGGACATAGCCATAGAAGTCGCGCATCCGCCCCGACCAAGGCAGGCGGTACTGCTCATCGGACGAATCGTCCGTGACCGGATCCGCCTCGGCGATGTTGTAGAGAAGCTGGTGCCCTGCCTCATGGACCAATGATTCCTCAAGGTCCAAAACCGAGCAATCCCGGTTCGAAATCAGAATCACGCCCGTGTAGCGAGATGCCGAGCAGCTTCGAAACTCGGCATCGGGAAGGTAGCAGACGGCGTAAACCAACCGGCCGAAGTATTCGCGAGCCTCCGGCCAGACTACTTGTATGCGATCCAGGGCGATCCCCGCCACGTCTCGGAAAAAGGCGAGCGGATGGCCCAGTTGCGACCTCGTCTTCTGTTCGGCTGGATCGCCTGGCACCTCATAGCTGGGCGGTAGGGCCAAGGCGATCAGGGGATCCATGTCTAGCCGGTGAAATG
>JBOGKK010000161.1:0-4450 GCA_050745425.1 Terriglobales bacterium | reverse complement strand
GTGGGATTGCGGTCGCTTTTGTGGCGACCGTGTACGGGGTGGCGACGGCGAACTTGGTTTATCTGCCCATGGCGGGCAAATTGCGGGTGCGCAAGCGGCAGGAGGAGCTCACGCACGAAATCATGCTCGAGGGTGTGATTGGCATTCTCGAGGGCATGAACCCGCGCATGCTGCAGACGAAATTGCAGGGTTACCTCGCCGACAAACCCGACCCCGGCACGGCCGCGGCTGCCGCTCCCGCCAAGCCGGTGGAAGCCCCGGCGGGGGCACGGGCGGAAGCGGCCCGCTCATGAATCGCCGCCGCCGCCGTGTTTCCGATCATGGCGGACCGAACCATGAGCGCTGGTTGATCTCCTACGGCGATTTTATTACCTTGCTGTTCGCATTCTTTGTGGTGATGTATGCCTCTTCTCACTCCGATCAGAAGAAGGCCGTCGCGCTTTCCCGCGCCATCGAATCGGCCTTTTCGCAGATGGGCATGTTTACCCCGGCCAGCGCGCAGCTCAACCTCATCCCCTCGCCTCTCATTGAAGCCAATACGCTGGCCAAACAGCTTCCGCTCGAGGCGTTGCAGGCGAAATTGCAAACCGAACTGAAGCCGGAAATCGCGCGCGGCGCGGTTTCGCTCCACTTGACCCGCCAGGGGCTGGTGATTCGACTGGAGGAGCTGGGGTTTTTTGACAGCGGTTCGGCGCAGATCCGGCTCGATGCCCTGCCCGTGCTGGCGCGTATTGCCACTACGGTTGCACCCCTGCCCAATGCGCTGCGCATTGAAGGCTATACCGACAACGTCCCCATCCATACCGCGCAGTTTGCCTCCAACTGGCAGCTTTCGACGGCGCGTGCCACCGAGCTGGTGCGGCTATTTATCAGCCAATATCACGTTGATCCGGTGCGCCTGGCCGCCTCCGGTTACGCTCAGTATCATCCTATCGCCAGCAATGCGACGGCAGCGGGGCGGCAGATGAACCGGCGCGTGGATTTGGTGGTGGTCAGCGAGAAAGACAGGCCGCCGCCACCCACCACGGCCAACCCCAGCCCGAAGTGACACAATCGTTACTTGCCTCTCTCCCTGACTCTGGGGTAGGCTGAGTGACGGTTGCCCTCTGGGGTTTTTGCCCATGGGTACCGGTCTGTGCCCATGAGGATTCTTGTCGCTGAAGACGATGGATCGCTGGCGAAGTTCCTGAAGAAGGGACTGGAAACCCAGGGCTATGCCGTGGACTGCAGTGGCGATGGCGAAGAGGCCGAAGCACTGGCCGAGCGGTATGACTTCGATCTGGTCCTGCTCGATATCAGCTTGCCGACGCGCGATGGCTTTGAGGTGCTGCGCCGGCTGCGCAAGCGCAAAGCCAACTTGCCGGTATTGCTGTTGACCGCTCATGCGAAAGTCGAAGAGCGGGTGCAAGGCCTCGATCTGGGCGCGGACGACTATATTGTCAAGCCCTTTTCCTTTTCCGAACTCTGTGCGCGCATCCGCGCCCTGCTGCGCCGAGGCCAGGCGACGAGCGCGAACACGCTGAAAGTCGGTCCGTTGGAGCTTGACCGGGTGGAGCGCAGCGTGCAGCGCGAGGGCAAGGCCATCGAGTTGACGCCCAAGGAATTTGCCCTGCTGGAATACCTGATGGTCAATCACAGCCGCCGGGTTACGCGCGCGATGATCATTGAGCACGTTTGGAACCTCGGCTTTGACAGCTCCACGAACGTAGTCGATGTCTACATCAACTATCTGCGGACCAAAATCGATGAGGGATTTGCCAGCAAGCTGATTCGCACCATCCGCGGCGTCGGATATCAGTTGGGTGATCCGTCGCCGTGCGAGCAGCCAGCGCTGGAGCAATGAGCGCTTCCACTCGCGGCAACGGCCGAACCCGGAGTGCCCGCGAGGGAGCCGGCCACCCCAAGGCGTCGGGCGTGGAGCCTCCGGCCCAGCCAGGCTCCGCCGGTATGCGGCAGTTTTGCCACGATATCAGCCAGCCCCTCATGGCCGCGCGGTGCAGCCTGGAGCTGGTGCAACAGCTCTCCGTCGACGATCCGGCGCGCCCGGGGTTTCTCGATGATGCCATCGCGGCGCTGGACCGCATGAGCGCCGCCATCGAACTCGCGCGCAGCGAAATTTCCGAATAAAGTTCCCGCCGGCGTACTTTGGCCCTGCCGGTGCTAAGGACTTTGACCAGAGCGCGGTGCAGCTTAGCGCGAGCTAATGTTGCGCAGCGCCGTGGCAGGAGAAAACTGTGCTGATTCGAGCCAAAGCGCCGCTGCGGTTGAGCTTTGCCGGGGGGGGGACCGATGTGCCGCCGTTCCCGGAATTTGAAGGGGGTTGCGTGCTCAGCGCAACCATCAATATGTATTCGTTCGGTACGCTGTCGGCCCGTGCCGACGATCACGAGGTGCATCTGCGCTCCGCCGATCTCGGCATTGCCCTCGACTACGCGCCGGGTGCGCCGCTGAGCTATGACGGGCAATTGGATCTGGCCAAAGCGGCCATCCGCAAGCTGGGTGGCGAGGGCTGCGGAGGCTTTGACGTGTTTCTCCATACCGATGCCAAGCCGGGTTCCGGGCTGGGTTCGTCGTCGAGTCTGATGGTGGCCGTCATGGGGCTCATGCGCGAGTATCGCCGCCTCAGCCTGGATGAAGCCACCGTGGCCGATCTGGCCTGGCATCTCGAGCGCGAAGAATTGGGCATTCCCGGCGGCATGCAGGATCAGTACGCGGCCGCCTACGGCGGATGGAACTTCATCGAGTTCAGCGGGCGGCGGGCCCTGGTCAACCCTCTGCGGCTGCCCGCCGGTGTGCGCAACGAATTGGAGCACAACCTGGTGCTCTGCTTCACCGGCGATACGCGCGTGGCGGACGGCATTCTCGCTGACCAGACAGACCGTTACCGGCGCGGCGATCATCGCAGCCTCGACAGTCTGCGCCGCCAGAAACAACTGGCGGTGGAAATGAAAAATCTGCTCCTCAGCCGCCGCCTCGACGATTTTGGACGATTGTTGCATGAGTGCTGGCAATGCAAGCGGCGCATGTCGCCGCAAATTTCCAATGCCCGCATCGACGCTCTGTACAAAGCCGCCCGAGCGGCCGGGGCGCTGGGCGGGAAGCTGAACGGCGCCGGTGGCGGCGGTTACATGACCTTTTACTGCGATTTCGAGCGGCGCCTGGAAGTGGAGGCGGCGCTGCGCGAGCACGGCTGCGTCATCCGCGAGTTCACCTTTGAAGATAACGGGCTGCAGACCTGGATTGCGGCCGCAGGCCAGGCGGACACGCCGCTGCCGGCCGAGCTGAGCGCGCTGCGCAGCGCGTAGAGCAAAACCAGACTTGCGATGGCACAAACAACCGAATCGCGTGCGGCTTTGACATCAGGAAAAGCCGCACGTAATTTCCCGAAGCACACTACACCCAGTCTGGTTTTGCTCTAATGGCGGCCGGGGTCATATTCCGGGCGGCCATTTACGGCGGCAGTGGTTATGCCGATGGCAACCAGGACGTCCTTGCCGGACTCGAGCAGCAGGGCTTGCCCTTGCAAGTTGTGCCCATCGGGTTGCAGCAGGATCGTGATGGCCTGCTGCCCCCCGGGCGCAGGCGCGAGTTGGAGCGCATGCAGCGCCGCACGCTGGCTTTGAGCGGGAGTGTGCTGTATCAGAGCGCACCGCCCGCCGAATTTTTCTTGCAGTGGGAGGCGCGGGTTCGCATCGGGCGGGCAGCATTTGAAACCGATACGCTGCCGCCGGGCTGGGGCGAGCGCTGCAATGCGCTCGACCAGATCTGGGTGCCCTCAACCTTCAACCGCGAAACCTTCGCGCGCGGTGGTGTCGATGAGCACCGCTTGCGGGTCATGCCGGAGGGATTAGACACCCAGCGCTTCCGGCCGGGTCTGGCGCCGCTGCCGATACCCGGGCGCCGAGGGTTCAACTTTCTTTCCGTGTTCGACTGGATTGATCGCAAAGCACCGGATGTGCTGCTGCGCGCCTATTGCCAGGCGTTCCGGGCGGACGAGGACGTGGCCCTGATCCTCAAGGTGCACAAGTTCGATGATCCCGGGTGTGATCTCGAAGAGCATCTGCTCTACGTGCTCGAAAAGCAGATGGGTCTGCGCCTGCAGGACGTGCCGCCGATTCTGCTGCTCAGCGGTCTGCTGCCGGCGCGCGACATGCCGCGTTTGTACGCTTCTGCCGACGCGTTTGTGTTGCCCAGTCGCGGGGAAGGCTGGGGGCGGCCCTATATGGAAGCAGCGGCGAGCCAATTGCCGGTGCTGGCCACGCGCTGGAGCGGGCAGCGGGACTTTCTCAACGATGGCAACAGCTACTTAATCGATGTCGAGCGTGTGGGCGCTGTGCCGCTCGACTCGGACCGCGAAATCTACCTCGAGCAGCGCTGGGCCGAGCCCAGCGTCGAGCATCTGGCCCAGCTCATGCGTGAGGTGTTTGATCACCGCGGCGCGGCGCGGGCC
>JBOGKK010000160.1:0-2387 GCA_050745425.1 Terriglobales bacterium | reverse complement strand
AATGGCAAAACTTATAGCCAGCCGCTTACTGTAAAAATCGATCCGCGTATCCCGATGACCTCAGCTCAGTTGAAGCAGCAGTTTGCGCTGGCGCACGGCATCAGTGAGGCAATCCAACGCGCTCACGCCGCCAGCGCGGCGGCGCGGCAAACCGATCCGGCACAGGCACGTAAGCTGGCGCGGCTCAGCTTCGCGCTGCAGCGGCTGCTGGGTGGCGCCGAAGGCGATGCGGCGCCGCTGCCCGGCGATGTACAGGCGGCGCAAAAACTGGAAACGCAACTCGATGCGTTGATCAGCAATTGAGGCAGCAGAATTCCAGCGAGTCGCGGGACGTGAGTCGGGTTTTCGGCGTACCGCCTGGGTGTACATTCAAACTCAGGGGGAACCTGGAATGGCAAACCAAGATGATGTTTATGTTCCGGCCACGCGCGAGAGCGTGGAGCGGCGGCAAAGGCTCGCTCCAAAGCCCGCAGATGCGTTCCGTGCATTCAGCCAGAGCGTATTCGCCGCCGGTGCGTTGCCCGCGAAAACCAAACAACTGATTGCGGTGGCGGTGGCCCATGTGACGCAATGCCCCTACTGCATCCGCAGCCACACGAAACACGCACGAGCGCAAGGTGCAACGCCGGAGGAAATCATGGAAGCCATTTGGGTCGCGGCAGAGATGCGAGCCGGAGGTGCCTATGCGCATTCGACGTTGGCGCTGGATGAGATGGACCGGATTGAAGGCAGCGCCGGCAGCGGACACGCGCACTAACCAACCGTCAGCGCAACCAGTCTTCGAGTGCAACGGCGGCATCGGTTTTGCCGTCGCGGTATTTGACGATGACGGGCGTCGAGAGCGAAAGGCCCCAGTCCGGACCGCGGGAGACGCGGCGGGCGCCGGGAACGACGACCGCGCCCGCGGGGATGCGCAGGGGCTGGCCCGGCTCGGCACGATGGATAGTTTCGCGCGGGAGGTCGTAGACGGCCACCGAACGGGTGAGGATCACCCCGGCGCCGAGGACGGCGGCGGCGCCGATGTGCGTGCCTTCGTAGATGCCGCAATTACCACCGATGAGGGCGCCATCCTCAATAATGACAGGCAGGGCGTTGACGGGCTCGAGCACGCCGCCGATTTGGGCGGCGGCGCTCAGGTGCACGTGGCGCCCAATTTGCGCGCAGGAGCCGACCAGGGCATGAGAGTCAATCATCGTGCCTTCGCCGACGTAAGCGCCGATGTTAACGTAAGCGGGCGGCATGCAGATCACACCTGGGGCGAGATAGGCGCCGTCGCGCACCGTCGTACCGCCGGGCACGATGCGGACCTGATCGGGGAGAGCAAACTGGCGCACCGGGAGGGTGTCTTTATCAAAAAAACCGAAGGGGGTGGGGGCTGGGTGCTGGCTCAGCACGCCCACGCGGAAGCCGAGGAGGATGCCCTGCTTCACCCAGGCGTTGACGCGCCAGCCGCCGGGAGCGGGCTCTGCGGCGCGTACTGCGCCACGATTGAGCTGGTCTTTGAGTTCGTCGAAGGCGGCACGGGCGGCCGCATTTTCGGCGGTGGGATCGGCGAGCGCACTCAAGCGCAGAATTTCGGTGGCGAGATCGGACATGCGCTACAGCCCCAGATCGTTGAGCACGCTTTCGATTTTGGCGCGGCTGGCGGCCTGGATGGGCACCATGGGGAGGCGGTATGTCTCCAGGCAGCGGCCCATACGGGCGAGCACGAACTTGATGGGGGCGGGAGATGTTTCAGTGAAGATGGCTTCCATGAAGGGCAGGTAGCGATAGTGTAACGAGCGCGCGGCTGCGAGGTCGCCGGCGCGGACCAGCGCGACCAGCTTGACCATGGCATCCGGCACGGCGTTGGAGGCGACGCTGACCAGACCCTGCCCGCCCAGGGCCAGAATGGCGAAGGTGAGCGCGTCATCGCCGCTGAGGACGTCAAAGCCAGCGCGGGCGGCGGCGAGCACGTGGCTGATCTGAGCGAGATTGCCGGAGGCTTCCTTGACCGCGACGATGTTGGCGCACGCGGCGGCCAGGCGCAGCACGGTTGCGGCCTCAATATTGCTCGAGGTGCGGCCCGGGACGTTGTAGAGCACAACCGGGATTTTCACCGCGCTGGCGACGGCCGCGAAATGCTGAAACAGGCCCTCCTGCGTGGGCTTGTTGTAGTAGGGCGCGACGGTGAGAACGCCGTCGGCGCCGGCGGCCTCGACTTGGCGCGCAAGCTCGGCGACGTGAGCCGTGTGATTGCCGCCGGCTCCGCCCAGGACGGGGATGGGGCGCCCGGCGCGGCGGCTCTCATCGACCGCGATGGCGATCAGGCGCAGGTGCTCGGCGGGGGTGAGGGTCGGGGTCTCCCCGGTGGTGCCACAGGGGACGAGAAAATCAATGCCCTGCTC
>JBOGKK010000159.1:0-6078 GCA_050745425.1 Terriglobales bacterium | reverse complement strand
GCGCTACACTGCTCGCGGCTGGACCCTATGCGCAAACTTCTTGCTCCCGCTTCCGTCGCGCTCGCCGCCGTTCTGGTGCTGGGCGCTTGCTCGCAATCGAAGTCTCCCCAAACGGCGGCCAAGCCGGCCAGGCCCACCGGGGTGGTCATGACCGACCTCGACACGAGCATCAACCCGTGCCAGAACTTCTATCAATACGCCTGCGGCACCTGGATGAAGAACAATCCTATCCCGGCCGATGAGCCCAGTTGGGGCACCTTCAACGAGCTGGCCGACCGCAATCAGCAGGTACTGCGCACGATCCTGACCAAAGCCAGCGCCAACCTGAGCGCCGATACCGACGCGCCCACACGCGAGGTTGGCACCTATTATCAGGCCTGCATGAACGAGAGCGCCATCAACGCCGCCGGCGCCGCGCCGCTGGCGCCCGCGCTCAAGGCCATCGACACGATCACCACACCGGCGCAACTGGCCGCCGCCATTGCGCGGCTGCAGGTGGCAGGCGTGGGCGTGGTATTCCGCTTCGGACCCACGCAGGATGAGAAAAACGCCAGCGCGAACATGATCGGCGATGCCGACCAGGGCGGCCTTGGGCTGCCCAACCGCGGCTATTATCTGCGCACGGACGCCAAGTCGGCAAAGCTGCGGGACGAGTATACCGCCCACGTGGCGCAGATGTTCCTGCTGCTGGGCGATACGCACGCGACCGCAACTGCCGAAGCGGCGACCGTGATGCGCATGGAAACCGCTTTGGCGCACGCTTCGATGACGAATGTCACGCGGCGCAACCCGGATGCCACTTATCACAAAATGAGCCTGGCGCAATTCGAGTCGCTCGCGCCGCGCTTCGACTGGAAGACTTATTTCGCCACGACCGGCGCTCCCCCGTTCACGCTGATCAACGTCGGCGTGCCCGGCTTTTACCGCGCGCTCAACAATGACCTGCGCATTTTCCCTCTGCGCGACTGGAAGACCTATTTGCGCTGGCATCTGGCCCATGCCGCCGCTCCCGCCCTCTCGCAGAAATTCGTCAACGCCAACTTCGACTTTTTCAGCAAGACCCTGGAGGGCGTCACCGCGCTGCGCCCGCGCTGGAAGCGCTGCGTCCGCTCGACCGACCGCAGCCTCGGTTTTGCGCTCGGCCAGCTTTACGTCAAAGTTGCCTTCAGCCCCGAGGCCAAGGCGCACATGAGCCAGATGGTCGACAACCTCGAAGCCTCGCTCGGCCACGACATTGAGACCATTGACTGGATGACACCCGCCACCAAAAAGCAGGCGCTCATCAAGCTGCACGCCATCGTCAAAAAGGTCGGCTATCCCGATCATTGGCGCGATTACAGCTCCATTCAGCTCACGGCCGGCAATTACTATCAGAATCGCGCCAATGCCGATGCCTACGCGTGGAAGCGGGCGATGAACAAGATCGGCAAACCCGTAAACCGCGCCGAGTGGGGCATGACACCGCCCACCG
Organism: Terriglobales bacterium; assembly: GCA_050745425.1. Lineage (GTDB taxonomy): Bacteria > Acidobacteriota > Terriglobia > Terriglobales > SCQP01 > SCQP01. The sequence goes on along the minus strand of JBOGKK010000159.1, from coordinate 4,607 downwards.
TCAATGCCTACTACACGCCGCTATGGAACCAGATCGTGTTTCCTGCCGGCATTCTGCAACCGCCGTTTTTCAGCGCGACGCGCGACGACGCCATGAACTACGGCGCCGTGGGCGCGGTCATGGGCCATGAAATGACGCATGGATTTGACGATGAGGGCCGCCAGTTCGACGCTCACGGCAACCTGCACGACTGGTGGACACCGGCCGATGCCAAAGCCTTCAAAGAGCGCGCCGCGTGCCTGGTCAAGGAATACTCCGGTTTCAGCCCCCTGCCGGGCGTGCACCTCAACGGCAAATTGACACTGGGCGAAAACACGGCCGACAACGGCGGCGTGCGGATCGCCTACATGGCCATGGAAAAAGCCCTGGCGGGCCAGCCCGACACCAAGCTCAACGGCTTCACGCGGGAACAGCGGTTCTTTCTGGGGTATGCACAAATCTGGTGCGAGAACACTCGTCCGCGGACTGCGCGCATGATGGCCAACATTGATCCACACTCGCCGGGCAATTTCCGCGTCAACGGCGTGGTTACGAACTTGCCCCAATTTGCGGCCGCGTTCCACTGCGGCCCCCAGGCCCCGATGACCGCAGGACCTAAGGCTTGCCGGGTCTGGTAGCCGCGCGCGGCGCGACCGGCGGCTGAAACATCGCCGCCGGAATGGCCGCATTGAAGGCGGTGTGTTGAATGTGGAGCGTGGTCGTGTGCTGCCCTTGCGGCCCGCACACGATTTGCGTGGGCACCAGCAAGTCACCGGAATTCTGATAGCTCGAAATCTCTTCGGCGCCGCCGGGATAGGTTTCGTGGAAAGCCAGCCAGGTCTTGCCGTCAATCGATTGCGTGAACACGTCGCCGCTCGCGAAGGCAAAGCTGATGATGTAATAGCGGTGTCCAGCGCGCTTGCCCGAGCCCACGAGCCGCGCCCTGGGGTGCAGGTTGGGGACCACATCGGCGCCGTTCAGCGCCTGATCGCGTACGCGCCTCGCCGCGGCTCCATGCAGAATCGCCGCCGCCTTCTCCCCGGGGATGATCTGCCAGGCGCGCTTGCCGTCGTAGGCCTCGATCATCTTGCCCTGCGGCAGCTGGATCTCGATGCGCACGCGCGCCGGCCGGGTGGTGAGCCAGACCGACATGGGCGCGCTCTGGCCGGCGCCAAACTCCAGCGTACCGGCGTAGCTCAGACTGCGGATCGCGGCAAATTTTCCGGCGCCGCCGCGCGCCTCTAAGTTATTCGCCACCACCCGTTTGGCGGTCATCTGCGCCGCTGCAGTCACGCTGCAGAGTGCAATTACCAGAGCCAAACCCCTCGGCCGCATGCCATGATTCTATCAATGAGTAGGATCTTTGGGATCATTCTTGCTTTAACGGTCATATTGTCGGCTCAGGCGCCTCCCCGCCAGCAGTTCCAGCATTCATGCCTGGACGTGGCCCAGATCCGGCAATTGGGCACGGAGCCGCTGAGCGAGCAACTGCAAAGCGTGGCCGAGCTGCAAAATCCGCATCAGGTAGCGCTGGCGGTAGGCGTGCTGCACCGGATGGGCGCCTTCGCGGCGTTCCGCGTGGATGGACAGAAGGTGCCCGACCGTCAGCGCGACTACGCCTCCCAGCAATTCGCACAGAAGCTGTTTGCGTTACTGGGGGATCCACCCCAGCAGGCAGCCGCCGAAGCCCGAACGGCAATCAATATGGACGTCAGCCTCACACCGCCGCCCGATGCTGGGCCGGCGGTGCCGCTGACCACGGCGCAGTTGCAGCGTCTGGCTCCCAATTTTGACTGGCATGCCTACTGGGCAGCGCTGGGCGCGCCCGGCAGCGGCGCCATCACAGCCTCTCCGGACGCCTTGCGGCTGCTGAACGGGCGGATCCTGCTGGCCAGCATGCCGCAATGGAAAACCTACCTGCGTTGGTGCTGGCTGCGCGCCACCGCAATGCTGCTGCCGGCGCCCTTCCTGACCGCCTATTTCGCCTTCACCACCGGCCACGCGCCACCCCGGCGCGCAGCGATGTGCGCAGCGGCGGCGGCCGCGTTTCCGGCGGCCGCGTTCGCCGATGTGCCGCTCAGCGAGAGCGACTACTTCGGCGACACGCTGCATCTGCGCGCCTGGCGCGTGCGCCGGATCTGGCTTCAGGCAATCAAGCCTCAGCCGCCGGGCTATGGTAAACTCGGATTCGGCGCCTTGATGGATGGAACGTCTGCGCGACCCGGGCCGGTAGCTCAATTGGCAGAGCAAGTGACTCTTAATCACTAGGTTGAAGGTTCGATTCCTTCCCGGCTCACCACCCCGTCATCTCTGTCTTTTCCGTGGCACGGCTGCGGCCGCGCCGCTGGTGCCGAGACCCGAGCGGAGGGAGTTTTCATTGAACTGGCTGAGGTAGCCGTGCATGCCGATCGCGGGCACGCCGTGGGCGTACCAGGCGGGCATGGGGCCGCCCTTCAGGTAATGGTTGAAGAACTGCATCATGCGGATGGTGTAGTCCTTCTGATCGGCGCGCTTCGACGGGCTGTGGTTCTGGCTGGGGTAGTCGAGCAGCACCACCGGCTCAATTCCCCGCCCGGGCCATAACGTCCTTGAGCCGCAGCGGGCGCCTGTCCGAACACGAACGCGGCGAGAAATACAGCAGTAACCAACACCAGCCTGAGCGTGCGTTGCATCAGGGGCGCATACACCCACTTGCGCTGGCTCGCCACTTACGGGCAGTCGTTAGAGCAAAAACAGCTCTGCTGTAGCATCGCCGACCGTACCGCCTGCGGCTTTGACCCCAGGAAAAGCCGCACGCAATCGCCCGAAGCTTGCTACACCGACGCTGTTTTTGCTCTAGAGCGGCTGGGCGCCGTCGTAATGGAGAAAACGCTGGACGATGTTCTCGCCGGTGACGGCTTCGCCGCTCAGCGCCATCGCCAGGATTTCTCCGCCCAGCACCTGCGGGGCAATCACCAGATCGGGCTGCACCAGGCGGATGCGGCCAAGATGCTGGCTGTCGTTGAGGGCGACGACGGTTTGGGCCGTGCCCTTGAGCTCTTTGACGGCGAGCACGGTAAAAGCGTTGTCGCTGTCGTCGGGGCGCATGGCGAGGACGGCGCGGGCTTGCCGGGCGCTGGCTCTTTCCAGCACCTCGGTGCTGTTGGCATCGCCGATGATGATATCGGCGGGATCGATTTCGCTCTCATCCGGCGCATGGGAGGCGATTAACACCACCGACTGATGGCGGCGCCTGAGCTCGCGATAGGCGCTGAGGGCCAGCGGCGTCAGGCCGACGACGACAAAATGATCGCTGCGATGCATACGGGATTCCTTGCGGTTGAGGATGCGGTTGAAGCTGCCACTCACCAGCGGCCCGACCACGGCGGTAATCGAGGTCGCAAACACGGCGATGCCGAGCACGATGATGGACACCGTGAAGAGCTTGGCGTGCAGCGTGTGGGGCGTGATATCGCCGTATCCGACCGTGCCCATGGTGACAATGGCGTAATAGAGGGCAGTGACCGGATCGTGAATGGGCGGACTGAACTGGTTGCCGAAATAGAGCGAGCCGAACACGGCATAGAGCAGCAGCAAGAGGCTGCTGACGACCGCAAACAAGGTCCCGGCGGCGACGCTGCTCTTGCTGAAGGCGCGGTGGGCGATCAGCAACAGCACCAGCAACACGACGAGATAATCGAGCAGCAGCGCCTGGTGGATGTGGGGGAACAGGCGCAGCGCCAGAATGGCCGCCACCGACAGCACCAGCACCACGATCCAGGCAAAGCGGGAGCGCAGAGCGAGCCCCGCGGACATGACCAGCAGGCCGATGCCGATGATCAGCAACGTCAGCCCGGAGGGGGCGACGTGCAGGAGTGAGGTGGGAAAACCCGCCAGCAAGCGGCCGGGCGAGGAGCCGTAGGCCACCCCCAGCACCAGGATGCCGGCCAGCGCCAGCAGCAAGGCGAGCGGGATATGGGGGAACCAGCGATCGGCGTGCAGCACGCGTTCCGCCTTGCGCAACGGGCGGCGCAGGGAACGGAACCGGGCAGGGACAGAGAGGGGCATGAATCGCTCTCAGTGTACCTGACGCCGCCGCGCGGAAGCGGTTATGCGATGATAGAAAGCTCTCGATGTCCGAGCCTCCGTTACCGGCTTCCCGCGCGAACGCCGCCCTCCATTTTCGTGATTTCCGCCTGTATCAGGCGGCGCGTCTGGCCTCTGTGCTTTCCTCCGAGATGGTCGCGGTCGCGGTGGGCTGGCAAGTGTACGAGATTACCCATCGCGCTCTGAGCCTGGGCTATGTCGGGCTGGCGCAGGTGCTGCCCAGCTTCCTGCTGTTCCTGCTGGCCGGCCACGTCGTGGACCGCTTCGACCGGCGGGCGGTGCTGCTGCTGGTGCAGTGCGGGTATGCGCTGGTTACCGGGCTGCTGCTGTGGATTGCGCTGGCGCACTGGCAGACGGTGGGCGCCATTTATGCGGTGATGGCATTCCAGGGCGTGGTGCGGGCGTTCGGCAGCCCGGCGGGACAGGCGTTCATGCCTGAGCTGGTGCCGGCGGAGCACTTTGCCAATGCCGTGACGTGGGGCTCGAGCGTGTTCATGATGGCCACCATCGTCGGTCCGGGGCTGGGCGGAGTGGTGTACGGC
>JBOGKK010000158.1:0-2635 GCA_050745425.1 Terriglobales bacterium | reverse complement strand
GCCGGCCAGCACCGGCGCCATTTTCATCAGCTCGAGGATCTTTTTCAGCGGCAGCGCCATCAGGAACTGCAGCAACAGCGGCGCTTGCTGCTGCTCGCAGATGGCCACAATCGTGGCGCCGTGCTGGAGGAATGGATCAGGGGCGTCAATGCGGACGGGCGCTTTGGCCGCTGGGGCAGCGCGATTTCGTTTCACCCGAAGGATGTCACGGGGCCGCTGACAGCAGCTACATCCTGACCAGCGTAGCCGCGCTGGCAAGATCCTTCGCAAGTTCCTTCTGCTGTGCATCGGCATCGTCCGTGCTGGGCCAGCCGACGATCGCGCCGTGGCGTTGGTAGCCGATGTCATCGCGGATCGCTCTGAGACCCGCTGCGTGAACGTCTGCGACGTCCAAGTCAGCACGTCCACGTAGTTGCTGCCGGCCTGCGGCGGGATTCAGCGTTTGCGCGCCGAGCGTCCAGACTGCCGGCTCGGCGAGGGCGGCGATGTGTGCGATCGACACTTCTCCGCCGCGCGGCATGAACACGCTGTGGTGGAGCGGGGAGCGCAACTGCTTCTTGTGGTGAAGGAAACGCGTGATGCGCTGGCCAGCATTCAACTCCAACTGCGGGCGATCAGGCACGCTGGAGATCGGCAAGAATATAGGCGATGCGCGACGGTGCCGAACCGGTGAAGTAGGTAATGCCGCGCAGGCGTTCCGATCCCTTGCGGCTCGCGAAGCTTACTCTGCCGTCGGCGGCAATGCTGGCCACGAGCCAGCGGTCGCGGCCGAAATTCCAGTCGAATGCAGGCTCGCCGTTCGGTTCCGTCGAAACCTCGGGCCCGGGCCCCCACGGCAGCAAGGTGGCAAGAAGCTGCCCTGCCTGCTGATACGCGCCGAAGGACATCGGCAGATCGCCTTCCGCCGACCAGTCGGCGACGCTGGCCTCTGCTTGAGCGTCCTCAAGACCCTGTAGAGCGGCCCCGATGCTGGCAGTCGGAGCCCAGCGGGCCAGCGCTTCAGACAAGGCGTTCGCGACTTCGTCCGCGGCGCGGCTGAAGCCTTCTGTTTGCGTCGAGCCTACAATGGCGAACCTTGGTGGAGGCGGAAGTGTAGCAAGCATGAGCTATTCGTATCTTGACACAACCGACTCCTGCAGGTGTGAGAAAAAGAGCTCGTTTTTCAGTAACCGGAGCGGTTCAAGTTCGTCGCGCGTGACCTCCGGCACGGGCCACGGACCTTCGCGAAACGCGTCTATGTCGAGCAGGATTTGTAGTTTGTCTGGTGGGGGGACCACACCGGAAGCCTGAGTAACGACCGCCTTGCAAGAGCGTGTCACGTCGTTCACCAATATCCTCGTCAGATACTGCAAAACCTCATGCCCCCCCGCCGCCTGCTCGGGCAGAACCGGCGGCGCCGTAAGGTATTCATTAAGCTGGGCATTCGGCAACTCAAGCTTATTGATATACCGCACACCCAACCGCGTGACCTCGGCTGGTTGCGCTAGTTTCGCGTAGCTCTGCCAAAGCGCGAATCCTTCGTCCGACACTTCGGCCCAAGTCGTGTACGGCCGGAGCCGACTGAACGCGAGCTGATCGAGGCAAACACGCACCACAAAGTGTTTGTCGGACGAGCACAGCCGCCAGCCGAGCCGCCGCTGCGCTTGCGAGGAGATGTCGGGCCCATTTTCTCGACCAGCCAAAAACTGCGCCTCGCGAAGCTCGGTGATGTCGGGGTAGCGGCTACGCAGTGGTTCGACGAGCGGTTCGAGATCGCGCAATTGCAGTCCCTGGCGCGGGCGCACACGGAACTCAATGATGGCTTCCTCGATGGGCGCGTTGCGGAGATGGGCGCGCAGCTTGGCCATGGTCTGCTGTCAGTATAGCCGCCTGCGCTCAGGGGCGCCCGCCGGGGGCGCTCATGGCAGCAACGGAGGCAGGGAACAGCGGCGGACGCACGCCCGCCGCAGACCAGCCCAAGAGGAACTCGCAGGCCGGGCCGCAGACGCGTCCCTGGCAGGGGCCCATGCCGCAGCGGGTGAGGAGCTTCGCGGCGCGTGCGTCGCCATGGGCGCTGAGCTGGCCGTAGCTCACGTCCTCGCAGCGGCAGACGATGGTATCGGCGGTCGGCATGGTGCGCAGCTCGGGGCGGAGCGCGGTCACCTCGTCGAGGCGGTCGGCAAAGCGGCGATAGCGGTCGCGCTGCCGCAGGGCCTTGCTGTCGGCGGGCGCTCCGGCAGCGGCGAGGCCAGCGAGGGTGCCTTCTGCCGTAGCCAGCTCGACGCCGCCAACCCCGGTGGGCTCGCCGGCACAGTAAACATCAGGAACCGACGTTTCCTGCCGCTCGTTCACCAACACGCATCCGTTCTGCGTGATGCAGCCGAGCGCGCGCGCGAGCTCGGTGTTGGGGATGAGATGGAAGCCGCAGGCGAGGTAGTCGCAGGCGACGCTCTTGGGCTTGCCCCAGCGACTCAGCGTGATGCCGCCGGCATGCGCCTCCACCGGCCAGGTCGAGGTCCACACCGGAACGCCGGCCAGCACCGGCGCCATTTTCATCAGCTCGAGGATCTTTTTCAGCGGCAGCGCCATCAGGAACTGCAGCAACAGCGGCGCTTGCTGCTGCTCGCAGATGGCCACAATCGTGGCGCCGTGCTGG
>JBOGKK010000157.1:0-9871 GCA_050745425.1 Terriglobales bacterium | reverse complement strand
CGGCGCCGGCGCCGGTGGAGGCCAACTTTCTGGTGGTGTCTTCCACCGGGGGAACGTTGCCAGAGGGCGTGGTCGACACACCTTACTCGTATGGCTTTCAGACCAACGTGGGCGCACCGGGGGTCGTCGCGCGAGAGCCCATCGTGTTCAGCAACGCGCATCCGCTGCCGCCCGGCCTGACGCTAAGTTCGGCCGGGGTGCTGAGCGGCGTTCCCACCCAGCCAGGCGAATACTCGGTCGCGATTCAAGCGGTCGACAGCTCTTCACCGCAGCCGCAAACGGCGGCATTCACGTATCTGATGGAAGTCCGCCTGCCCGGGGTCACGCTCACCCAGGTAGCGCACAGCGATCTCGGCGGCCACGGCCAGAATGCGGCAGTGCGCGTCGCCACGGCGACGGCAAGCGGCACCGCTTATGCCTATGTCGGCACCCGCGGCACGCCGGGGGAATGCCCGTACACGGGCGTCAAAATCGTCAACCTAAGCACTATCAGCAACCCAACCGTGGTGGCCGCGGTGGGCGGCGTCAGCGGCGCCAGCCAGGCGAATGTACGCATCGCCACCGGCGTCAGCTCGCCTTACTTTCACCCCGGGGGCTCGGGCGACATCATGGCGGTCACCGAGCAGCCCTGCGATCCGAGAAACGCCAGCGCGAGCCAGACCGGCGTCGAGTTTTTCGACGTGAGCAACCCCGCCAGCCCGCAAGAGCTGGGCAGCTGGAGCTCGGGACTGGACGGCGTCGATGACGTGGCCTTTGTGGCCGTGCCCGGCCCCGCCAATGCGGTTGGCCAAATCGATCACAGCCAGGACAAGCTGTATGCGCTGGTGGCGGTGCCGGGATCGGAGACCTCCTCGGCTGGCGCTGGCCAGGGCGATCTGCGCGTGCTCGATATCACCAATCCGGCCACGCCCCGTCAAATCGGGCAATGGGGCGTGCTCGCCGCCACCGACACGCAACTGGCGCAAGCGGTGATGGGCAACGATCCGAGGGTGTTCCTGGCCTCGATCAATTTGTCGAGCGACGGCAAAACCGCTTACCTGGGCTATTGGGATGAAGGCGTAGTGGTGCTCAATGTCAGTGATCCCACGCAAATCGCCACCAACAACCCCGCAATTTTTCTGGATCACATCACCTATCCCATCACCCAAATCGCCAGCACCTCGCAACCCGCATTGCCCGAAGGCAATACCCGCGCCGCCCTGCCGGTTGACGGCGACACAGGGCTGCTGATCGCCGACCAGGTCTGCGCTTCGGCGATGCAGGCGAAACCGTCCGATCCGGCGCAGCAGACGGCCACCAACCCGGCCGTGGCGCTGGTCTGCGGCAATCCAGTTCCGCTGACGCTGAATTCCGGCTGGGGCTTCGTGCGGACCTATACCATTGGGGCGCCGGGAGCAGCAACACTGGAGAGCTTTTTTGCCAACCCGCAATCCATGTCGGCACCAGCGCCCGACGACGGCATTTACACGGCGCATTCGCTGGCCTGGAACGGTGACCTGGCGCATCCTCATGCCTACGTCGCCTGGTATTCCGCCGGCGTGGAGGATCTAGATCTCAGCTCGATCGACCCACCGACACGCCTGGCGGCGTTCATCCCTCCGGATACGCGTGATCCAAACGGCAACAATCCCGCCATCAACAATCCTCCCAAAGCGCTCGTGGACGGAGTTGCGGCTTACAGTGCCAACGGCAAACATTACATCCTGGCGAGCGACATCAACTCCGGATTGTGGATTGTCGAAGAGACGCCGACCAGCCAGCTCACTATTCTCACCACCTCATTGCCCAACGGCAACGTCGGCGTGCCCTACAACGCGACGCTGGCAGCCATCAACGGTGTGCTGGGCAATTCAAAAATAAACTATAGCCTTGCGTCCGGCTCCCTTCCCATGCCGAGCGGCCTGACCCTGGGCAGCGATGGCACGATTACAGGAACTCCGCTGGTGGCCGGAACCGTCGCCATCAACTTTGATGCCTCCGACGGCACCGGCAATTCCGTCCTGCAGACCATCCAGATGACGATCGACCAAAATCTGGCGGTCTCGCCGCTGACGGCAAACACCAGACTCGCAGTGTCGCCGTCGCTGGGCACAACCGGCGAAGCCTTCAACCTGGCGCTAGCCGCGATCAACGGCACCGCGCCCTATAGCTGGTCGGTGGTGCAGGGCAGTCTGCCACGAGGCATCTCGCTCAACGCCAGCACTGGTCTGATCAGCGGCACGGCGTCGGCCAGCGGGACCTACACGGCTACCGTGCAGGTGAGCGACAGCTCGGTACCGGCGGCTACGGCAACCCTGCCCATCACCATCCATATTCAGGGCCTGACACCGGCCAGCACCACGGTGACGGACCCAGTCGTGGGCGCACCGTATACGGCGACGATCACGATGAACAACGGCACGGGCCCGTTCGTTCCGACCCTTGCGCAGGGCACGCTGCCGCCAGGGATCAACGCGGAGGCGAGTGTCTCGAGCACCGAGGAATGGCTGTTCGTGGGTACACCGACCCAGGCCGGCACCTACCACTTCAGCTTGCTGATCACGGATGCGGATGGTCAAACCGTCACCGTACCGTTCGTGATGACGGTCGAACCGTTTGCGATTACGCCAGCTGTACTGCCCACCGCGGTCGAGGGCCGCGGTTATCTGCAAACGTTGGCGGCGACGGGCGGCGTGAGCCCGTATTCGTTCCAACTGGTACTTGGCAGCTTGCCCGACGGGCTCATCCTCTATGGAAACGGTAATCTCGCGGGTGTACCGACCTCGGGAACCGCGGGCACCCACAGCTTCAGTATCGATGTAACCGACAGCAACGGCCTGTCCACCGTCCAGGCCTTCACGCTCACGGTTTTTAATCCCGCTGCGCTGGCCGTCACCACCGTGGCGCTGGCGCCGGGAACTGCGGGGCAGCAATATAGCCAGCCCATCACCGCTGATTTCGGCACAACCCCATATACTTTCACCATTCTGAATGGCAGTCTGCCCAGCGGGGTGACCCTCACCCCGGCGGGAGTACTGGCCGGGGTGCCCGGCGCGCCCGGCAACTACGCCTTCACGATCAAGGTGCAGGACGCTACCGGCGCGTCGGCTACCGGACACCTGAGCTGGACCATCAATCCCAGTAGCAGCTCGAATTAACGCCATCAGAGGCAATTTCGAAGCCGTGGTGCTAGGCTTGGGGTGAAAGCGCCGTCAGTCACACCGGGGAGGATCCATGGAGAAGCCCGCGCAGAACATTCAAGACTCGTTCCTCAATTCCGCTCGCAAGGAAAAGCAGGCGATCACGATCTATTTGCTGAGTGGAGTGAAGCTTACAGGGCGCATCCGCAGTTTTGACAAGTATTGTCTGGTGCTGGAGACCAGCAGCCAGGAGCAGATGATTTTCAAGCACGCGATTTCCACGGTGGTGCTGCAGCGCGGCAGCGGACACGAACACTTTGAGCGCCGCCCGGCAACAGCCACTCGCCCGGAGGTGGAAACATCCGGGCAGACTGCCGCTGCCGCCGCCTCGGATGCTGGCGAGGAGAGCTGAACGGCGCCGAATCCGGTTGCAGAAACGGCATTTCTGGTTGGGATAGTCATCACCTCCCGGCGCAGCCCGGTCCGGCCCACCGTTGCCGCCGCCGAAGCGGGCACCGGCCCTATGCCGCAAGGGATCGAGCGCGCCGAAGCCTCGCTGGCCGAACTGCGCGAGCTGACCGAAAGTGCGGGTGGGCGCGTGGCCGGCAGTTTGCTGCAGCAACGCCCCCTGGCCGATCCGGCAACGCTGATCGGCTCGGGCAAAGTAGCTGAACTGGCCGCAACCGCACGCGGCGCCGATCTCGTCATTTTCGACTGTGAGCTCAGCGCCACGCAACAGCGCAACCTGGAACAGGCGCTCGACTGCCGCGTGCTCACCCGCACGCAATTAATTCTGGATATTTTTGCCCGCCACGCCCACACCCGCGAAGGTCAGTACCAGGTGGAGCTTGCGCAGCTCGAGTACCGCTTGCCGCGCCTCGCCGGCCAGGGCCGCTCGCTGTCGCGCCTGGGCGGCGGCATTGGCACGCGCGGGCCTGGCGAAAGCAAACTCGAAAGCGACCGGCGCCGCATTCACCAGCGTATCCGGGTGCTGAAGCTCGCGGTCGAACGCGTGCGCTCGCAGCGCGGCGAACAGCGCCGCCAGCGCGAGAGCGTTCCACTTGCTACGGTTGCCCTGGTGGGCTACACCAACGCCGGCAAGAGCACGCTATTCAATGCGCTGACCGGATCCGCCGTGCTCACCTCCGGCCGCATGTTCGCTACCCTCGATCCGACGATCCGCAGCTTGCGGCTGCCCAGCAAACGTACCGTGCTGCTGTCGGACACGGTCGGGTTTCTGCGCGATCTGCCGCACGGGCTTATCAATGCCTTTCGCGCCACACTTGAGGAGGTCACCCGCGCCAGCCTGCTGCTCGTGGTTGCCGACGCCGCTTCGTCGGAGCGCGAGCAGCACCAGGCGCAGGTGCGGCAGGTGCTGGCGGAACTGGGCGTAGCCGCCACCCCCCAGATTTTGGTGTGGAACAAAAGCGACATTATGACGGATGCGGACGCCGAACCAGCAATAACAGGCTCCGGCCCGCAGCCGTTGCTGGTCAGCGCGCGCACAGGCGCCGGGCTGGAGGCGCTCCTGCAGCGCCTCGACGAGGAATTGCCACTCGACCGGCTGCAGGAAGTGCACCTGTACATTCCCTACCCCGCCGGCAAGGTCTTGCACTTACTCCACGAACGCGGCCAAATCCTAGCCGAATCCCATTCTGGGACGCGGGTCGAACTGGTGGCCCGGGTGCCCGCGTCGCTACTGCCCCGACTACAGGAATTCCGCCCACAGGGCAAGCCTTAATGCAGTTTCATGATTGAGGAAATCTGTGGAAATCGCGTGGATTTCGGCCCGGAAGCCTAGTTGCTTACGGCGCGCCCGAAAGGTTGCGGGCAGACGCAATCCACTCCTGGGGCGTGCAGCTAAGTCTCGCGTTTGCAATGTTTGCTGGCGATTGACCAATTCTTCGGGGTGCTTGATTTGCTTCCGTGCCCATTCCGTAAGGGGTTCCGGGCTTTTGCACAGAGTGCAGCCTTTGTGCGAGCCCACTTGCATCAATAAAAACCGGCCCAAAGCCGCTTCCTGCGACCCCTGTCCGAGCTCGCCGTCAGGACCCAAAACGGTCTCCACAGGGCAACCGCCATCTTTGCTTCTTCTTCGCTTCCGCCTATGCTGATACTGACGAGGATCATGGAATTGACTCCGCCCCATCCACCGCCGCAACCAAAGCCCGAGCCCATGCTGTACTGTCCCAACTGCTCGCTCAAGCTTCAGGATCGCGGCTGCAAGCTGCGCTGCCCGCGATGCGGCTATTTCATGAGTTGCTCGGATTTTGTTTAGAAGCCTGGCGAGGGCAGCTGGGCGCGGACGAGGGGAGCGCGAAAGAAAACAGGAAGGCCAGGGCGCCACTGGCCACGAACGACCAAAGCACTCCCTGCGGGCCCCATACCGCCGCCAGCAAGCCCAGGATCGCAACCAGACCGGCCCCCAGCGCGTTCGAGAAGCCAAGCCCGATGCCGGAAGCGAGCGAGTGTTGCTGCGGCAGTTGATCCTGGCACATCAGTACCGTCAGCGGCAGCGTGCCGAATACGGCAATGCCGAGGAGCGCCATCGTAATCCACAGCCAGATGCCGCTGGCCAGCAGAAAGCAGGCGAGCAGGATGGTGAATGCCAGCGAACCAGCAATCACCAGCGGCCGCTTGCCCCAGCGCCGGGCCAGTGAAGCGCCGCCGAGATTGCCCACGATGCCAACTACCAGCATGGTGGTAATCAAGCCTGCGCCACCCGCCAAACTGCCACCGCGCTCATGCCACAGCAAGGGCACAAACACGGTAACCCCAAAAGCCTGGGTGGACCGCAGCGCCGAATACACGATCACCATGACCAGCGGCCGCCCCGCCTCGCGCACGCCGCGCCAGGCGCCCAGGCGTGAGCGTGCGGGTGCGTAATGGGGAACCCGCAGCCATAACAGCGGCAGCGTAGGGATGGCCGCCAGGGACAGCACCCATAGGGAATGCAAGCCCCATGTGGTCACCAGAATCCCGGCAAACAGCGGCCAGGCGCCGCGGCCGATTTCCCCGCCCACCAGAAACAGTGCCGTCGCCTGTTCGCCGCGCCCGGCGGCCACGCGCCGCGAAATCGCCAGCGCGGGTGGATGCAGGATGGTATTGCAAATGCCAATCAGCACCAGCGCGCTGACCAGCGCGGCACCGCTCGAAGCCCAGCCAATCCAGGCCGCACCCAGCGAGGATCCGGCCAGCCCGGCGATGATCATGAAGCGCGCTCCACGCTGATCGGCGAGCACGCCGGCGATCGGCTGCAGCGCCTGAAACGCGATCAGAATGCCCATGATCAGGCCGGCATCGCGAATCGGCAGCACCAGCGCGGCCAGGACTGCCGGCAGGACACCGGGCAGGTAATTCGCCGCGCCGTCGTTGAGAAAATGCGCCCACGACAGCAGCGCAACGACACCGCCAGGGGGATGGGCCTTGACCGTAATGGTGCTCATTGGAATGTCCATGATAGCCGCACGCGCCACCGTGCCCGTGCAACGCTGGCGGTTGGGACATCAACCCAGAAAGACGTGGTCGCAATGAAACTGCAGCGAGTCGCGATCCGGAGGCGCTGATAGGGCAGAGGATGGCGCCAAGGCTTTCACTGGCGCACATCATACACGGCGACGGACTCGGGAGGAAGAGTGGCCATGTCTTTGCCCAGCGTGGGCGGTGCCGAGGCCAATTGCAGGCGCCAGCCGCAGGCCGAAGTTCCCAGCGGGATGGACTGCGCGCCGGCGGCGAAGTTGCAGGCAATGCGCCAGGGGCCGCGCGCGAGCACCAGCCAGTGAGCACGCTCGTTGAAGCGCACGCGCACCTGGTCGAGGTCATGGGCGGCTAGTACGGTGGCGCGGCGCAGACGGATCAGGGCGCGATACCATGCCAGCAGCTCCGCATCCTGCTCATCCCAGCGCAGACGGCAGCGGGCGAAGGTGCGGACCGCCTGCGGGTCGGGGCTCCCGGCGGGGCGCCCACGGCGAATGGCTTGCGCCAGCTCCGGTTCGGCGTGGTCGGTAAAGTACAAAAACGGCGCTGTCGCGCCCCACTCCTCACCCTGAAACAGGAGCGGCACGCCGGGGCCGAGCAGCGTGAGCGCCGCCGCCACGCGCAGCAGGCCAGGGGAGACGAGTTGGCTCAGACGCTCGCCCTGGGCGCGATTGCCCGTCTGATCGTGATTTTGCGCATACACGACCAAGCGCGAGGCGTCGGTTGCTGTAAACGGCCGCCCGTGCCGGCACTTGCGGAAACGGGAATAGCGGCCGTCGAGGTAGAAACCACGGCGCAGCGTGGCCGCGAGCGCTTCGAGCGAGCCGAAATCGCTGTAATAGCCGCCGCGCTCGCCGCTCACCGCGGCGTGCAGGGCATGATGAAAATCCTCGTCCCATTGCGCGGTGAGGCCCACGCCGCCGGCCTCGCGGGGTGCGCTCAGCCGCGGATCGTTGGTGTCGCTTTCGGCAATCAGCACCAGCTCGCGGCCGCATTCGGCGGCGAGGGTGTGCACCGCCTGGGCCAAATCCTCCAGAAACGGCTGTGCCGCAGTGTCGGCAATGGCGTGGACAGCGTCGAGGCGCAATCCGTCGCAGTGAAAATCGCGCAGCCAACTGCGCGCGTTGTCAATAAAGAACGCGCGCACTCCGTCGCTGTACGGCCCGTCGAAATTCACCGCCTTGCCCCACGGCGTGCGGTAGCGCGCGGTAAAGTAGGGCGCGAAATCGCTCAGGTAATTTCCCGACGGCCCGAGGTGGTTGTAGACCACATCGAGAATCACGGCCAGGCCCCGGGCATGGCAGGCATCGACCAGCCGCTGCAAGCCTTCCGGCCCGCCATATGCCTGGTGGGCGGCAAACAGGGCCACGCCATCATAGCCCCAGCCACGCGCGCCCGGAAACGCCGCCACCGGCATGATCTCGACGTGCGTGATGCCCAGTGCGGTGAGGTGATGGAGTTTTGCGATCGCCGCTTCGAATGTGCCGCCGCGGGTAAAGGTACCGATGTGGAGCTCGTAGACGACGGCGCTGCGCCAGCCCGGCGGACGGAACCCGGCATCGCTCCAGGAAAAGCGCGCCGTGTCAAAGCTGCGCGAGGCGGCGTGCACGCCGTGGGGCTGGCACAGCGAGCGCGGGTCCGGGCGCGCGGGGCCGCCATCGGGGCAGAAGGCGTAGTCGGCGCCATGCGGCACCTCAGATTCTGCCTGCCACCATCCACGGGCTTGCGCCCGCATGGATTCACGGCGTCCGTCACGCTCCAGCTCCATGCGCTGCGCCAGCGGCGCCCAGACCCGCGGCCTCATGCCCCCGCCTCGCGCGCGAGCAGCGCCACGGGAAAGCGCGCCAACAACTCCACCACCGGGCGTGCGCCGCCAGCCACCACCTCGCCCGTGAGCCAATTGCGCCAGCGCCCGCCAGGCAGGTCGACCACCGCTTCGATTTCCGGCAAAGCCACGCACAGCCGCGGTGCCAGGGCCGCAATTCCACCTCCGCGCAGCAACGCAATTACATGCGGGGAACCCGGCCCGCGCGCAGGTATGGCTGCATAGCTGCCGAATGTCTGCGGCCGCTCGCGCCGCAGGCGCAGCGCCTGGCGAATCAGCCACAGCTTCGGCAGCCCTTCGGCGCGCCGCGCCCAAATCGCCTCTACCGGCGGCGCCGCATCCAGCTCCGCCAGCAACCGCCGCCTCAGCGCGAACTCCACCGGCCCGCGATTATCCGGATCAACCAGGTGCATGTCCCACAGCTCGCCGCCATTGTAAATGTGCGGCACGCCGGGCGCCGTCATTTTCAACAGCGTTTGTGTCAGTGCGTTGACGCGGCCCGGCTCGACCAGCGGCGCGACAAAGGACGCGACCGCCGCCAACCATGCCGGGTCGGCCATGGCCTCATGCACGAAGCGATGCACGGCGTGCTCGTAGACCGCCTGCGGCTTGCGCCACGAGGTGTGCGCCTTGGCCTCGCGCACCGCTTTGAGCAAATAGGCCTGCATCCGCTCCTCACCGATGGGCCAGGCACCCACCAGCGTCTGATAGAACAGGTACTCCGTATTGGCATCCGGACCCGCAGCGCTGTGCCGCGCGCGATTGTGCTCTTGCCAGGCCAGCGCCGCCATGCGCCAGCGCTCGGGGATTTCCGACAGCAGACACAGCCGGGCGCGCACATCCTCGCCGCGCTTGGTGTCGTGGGTCGCGGTGTTGTGCATCGTCTGCGGCCAATCGCGCTGCGCCGCCTCGCAAAAGGCGTGAAATTTTTCTATCGTTGTTCCCCACTGCGCCGGGTCGCCACCGACCTCGTTGAGAGCGCTCAAGCGGAAAGAGCGGTAAAACGCCGTGTCTTCCACGCCCTTGGCATACACCGCGGGCGTGAGCTGCTGGAAGGAGAGCAGAATATCGCGATTCTCCGCGCGGCTCAGAAATTCATGCAGCGCCGGGATGCCGGCCGCGCCGAACCGGGCACGATCGCCGTCTGTGAGGTTGCCGGTAGCCGCCGCATAGGTGCGGTACACGGCCATATGCGCGGCCATCGCCGCCAGCGATGCCTCGATCTGCACCAACGTGCGGTCGCGCAGCGCCAGCGAGCGCCGCCGCCGCGCGAAGATCATGGCGCTCACCCGGCGCAACTCGCTATGCAACAGATTGCCGAGAATCTGCAGGCGCGACTCCACGGCCACGGCGGTAAACGGCGGCTGCGGTCCGGTAAACGCTTCGTAGCCGCGCTGGAGCGGCACCGCACCCTCGGGCGCGAGCAGCACTCCCATGGTCTGATTCAGGA
>JBOGKK010000156.1:0-35450 GCA_050745425.1 Terriglobales bacterium | reverse complement strand
ATCAGGCGCGCAAGACGGTCGATCAGTTCTTCCATGCGCTGATCAAGAAAAACTACCAGGAAGCCTATGCCATCTGGCAGCCCAATCCCAAGCTCTATCCCATGGATTCATTCATGAAAGATTGGGGTCCTGGCGGCCAATGGGGCATCATCGCCAGCTTCCATATCGACCAGCTCGGCTTGCCGCCCGGCGGCCACTCCAACGGGCTGGTGGCGCTGGTGACGATCAATCACATCCAGACCAATCAAGCGCGACTCTGGATTGCCAATAAAAACCACTCCCTCAGCTTCTATCAGTTCTAGAACAGTTCCAGCGTTGGTGTATCCGGCTTCGGGAGCAGGGCGTGCGGCTTTTCTTGGGGAAAAGCCGCATTCGATCTGGTCCGACGGGCTACAGCGAAGCTGGAACTGCTCTAACGCAGTTCCAGACTTGGTGTAGCCTGCTCCGGGAGAGAGCGTGCGGCTCTTCCTGATGTCAGAGCCGCACAGGATCGATCCGCCGGGCTATGGCTAGTCTGGAACTGCTCTAGTTAGCGCTGACCGCCGGGGCTCGTGGGGCCGGAAGACGCCGCTGAAGGCAGGTTCGCTTTATCGTAGAGCCGCACGATATCGCCGGTGATGACCGCGCCGGGGTTGTAGTACAACACCGGGCTCTGCGGCCATTGGAAACTGACGTCAACGATGGCAGTATAACCGTGATCCTTCGCGTATTTCTCAACGATCGGCATCATCTTGTTCCCGACGGTGTTGAGGATCTCGGTCTGCGCGTTCTGGAAGTCCGACTGGTCGTTCTGCAGCGTCTGCTGGTAGTCGCGCTGCTTGGTCTGAATCTGCCGCGTCAGGTCCTGCTTGGCGGAATCGCTCATGGTGTTGCCACCATTTTTAAGCTGAGCCTGCAGTCTGGTGATGGCGTCCTGCTGAGTCTTGAGGTCGGCTCTGCGCGGAGCGAACTGAGCCTGAAGATTATCCAGCAGCCTTTTGCCTTCGGCGGTGTCGGTGATGGCCGCGCGCAGGTCGATCACGCCGATTCTGCTGGGTCCGGTAACCGTTGGCGCGGGCGGGAGCTTGGCAGGCACCGCGGCCGGGGCGGCAGGCTGTGAGGACTGCGCCATCCCTGCGACCCCGAGTAGTGCGGCGCAGAGGCTGGCGGTGAGGAACTTGGAGGTGAGCTTCATGATCGATTTCTCAGTGATTATAGTCAAACCCTGGGATGGCGGCTAATGGCTGGAAGCCGCAGCCGGATGCTGTTGATTGTAGAGGCGAACGACCGCGCCGGTAATGTCGGTTCCTTTTTCCGCGTAGATCACCGGCGACTGCGGCCAGCGCAGGCCACTGTCAACCACCAGCGTATAGCCGTTCTTTTTGGCGTAGCTCTCGATCACGGGGACGAGCTTGACGCCGACCTCCTGCACGACAGCTTCGGCGTCGGATTGAAAGTCGGATTGGGCATCCTGCCCGGCTTGCTGCAGGTCCCGCTGTTGACCCTGGATTTTCTGGCTGAGTTGCTGCTTCGCATCCGCACTCATCGTGCTGGCGCCATTGGCAAGCTGCTTTTGCAGTGCGGCAATCTGCGCGCCCTCTTTTGCAAGCTGGGCCTGCTTGGGCTGGTACTTCGCCCGAAGCTGAGCTGTCAGCTTCGCACCCTCGTGGGTGGCAGCAATGGCCTGTTGGAAGTTGATGAACGCCAGCTTGCTGGGGCCGGTTACGGTCGGCGGCGGCGGCAGCTTGGGCGGTGCGGCGTTGGTGGCCTGCGCTTGTACGGCCGCCGATGCGGCCAGCAGCGCCACACCAAGTAGGATGGCTGACAACCTGGGTTTCATGATCTCCTCCGATACGGTCCGATAAGCGCACCGAGTGGTAAGGTATAACTCATTCTATTAGAACGTGCGGCCAATAGTGAAGCGCAGCACGTGCGGTGCTTCCTTGAACGGCGTCCCCGGCGTGTTCATCAATTGCCGCATGGTGAAGGCAATGGAACGCTGGACATCGGCATCGTTGAGGAAGGCGGCCGGAATGCCTTTCTCGAAATCTGCCTGTGTGAACAACTGCGGTGGCCGGATGATGGTATCCACACGGCCAGGATTCAACGCGTAGTATAAACGCACGGGAGCGTGAATGATGGGCAGCGTCACCTCGAGCTCAACGCCGGTCGACAGGCGGAGTTGCGAGTTGGTTCCGGCAGCCAGGGGAATGGCCCGTGAGAACGGCCGCCCGAAGTCGGTCTGCAACTTATTCAGCACCTGCTCGCTGACCTGGAATTGGCTGTGCTCGGTGAGCATGTCGATGCCGGCGTCAGTGAAGAAGGAAACCGAAACTGGAATCTGCCCCTGCGTGATCGGGATGCGGTACTCGAGGTTGCCGATCGCCAGCGTATCGCCGCCCGGTGTCGCGAACTGATACGTCGGAATCTTGACCGTAAAGGCTTCTGGAATCGTGCCGTTGGGGTTGCCCGGCGTGGGGTCGGGCACGTTTTTCGTTAACGGCTGGCCTGGATTGAACGGATCCTGCAGCGTCACCGTGGTTTCGCTCGGGATCAGCGCGATGGGGGTGACCGCTAAAATATCGAATCCACGGATCGTGTCTTCACCACCGGTATAGAAACGATCGAAGTTCGGCGGCTCGACGCCTCCGTAACCGCTCACAAAGTTTCCCAGAAAACGCATCGCCAATACGTTATGCCAACCCGCCGGATGGAAATACTCCAACTGCAGGCTGGGCTCGACAATCTTGACGTTGCCCCCCAGGCCGGACACGCCCAGGGATAAGGAAATATTCTTTCCGTGTGTTGGCCAGGTCGGATTATCGACCGTATTGATGGTGAACGAGGGGATGATCTCGCTGGTGATGATCCCGTTCAAGCGGCTGGGGCCGGAGATGCCGTTATAGGCCACCGAGTTGAACAGCAGGCTGGCTGCTTGCGTAAAGGGAACGACCGTCGAGTTGTCCCAGCGGTAGGAAAGTCCGTAACGGGTGAACGAGCGCGGCTTGGGGTAGCTGGCACTGAAGGTAAACCCGTGCGAGTTCTGAGCGTAGTTCAGTAGATTGCTGGCGCCGAGCGCGGCAAAGTATTGCGAGAGATTTTGGCCGGCCAGGATCGAGGCTTCCTTGGCCTGATCGTAATGGAAATCGTTGACGTAGGCACTGAAGCCAAGCTGCAGCGGACGATCCTTGACGTAGGGCTCGGTGAAAGTAAAGGTGAGGTTGCGTTGCAGCGAACCATAGTCGGTCCTCACCCCCAGCGTTTCCCCCAGCCCGAGGAAGTTGTTGGTGGAGTAGCCGAGGCCGAGGAAACTGCCCGCAATCCCGCTCACACCACCGTTGAGCGATATGCTGTTTTTGCCTTTTTCCTTCACGTGCAGATCGATGTCGACTTCCCCGACGGGACCACTGGTGTCCTGGGTAATGGTGGCGTCCTCTGGCTTGATCGTGGTGAAATAGCCCAACTGATTCAAGCGCAGAATGCTGTTTTGCCAGGCGACGCTGTTGAAGCGGCTGCCTTCATCGAGCAACAGCTCGCGCCGGATGACGCGATCGCGGGTTGTGGTATTGCCACTGAACTCGATGTGGCGAACGTAGAAGGGCTTTCCCTCCTGCATGTCCATCACGATGCTGACGGTGTGGTTTTTTTCGTTCGGCGTAGGCTCGGGATTGGCAACGAAGTTGATGTAGCCGTACTGCCCATAGGCCTTGGTCATCTGCTTCAGGCCTTTGCGCAGCTTGGAGACGTCCATGGCATCGCCCGGCTTGAGGCCCAGCAGATTCAACAGCGTCGCGTTGTTGGTGATAAAGCGGTTGTTGATAAAGCTGATCTTGCCGACGTGGTATTCATGACCCTCGACCACGGGAATCGTCAAGTCAACCTGGCGGCCTTCCGAGGTTCCGAAGAAGAGAAATTTGTGGCCGGTCGTTTTGCGCAGCTTGATTGTCGGATCTTCGACCAAGGCTTCGAAGTAGCCACGATCTTGGTAGGCCTCACGGACACTTTCCATATCGGCCGACAGCTTGGCTGCATCATAGGTGCGGCTAAACAGATGCTCAAAAATCAGCGAATGCGGAATCCCGATGGGACCGAGCTCTTTCATCGCCCCCAGCAAGGTGCCGTGGCTGAGAACGTGATTGCCCTGGAAAGTAATTTTGCCGACCTTGACCTTCGGACCTTCGTTGACCTTGAAAGTCAGGTTGACCGAACTGGGCGGCAAGGCATTCAGCACGGGCGTCACGCTGGCGAACTGCCGCCCATGTTCGGCCAATAGCTCCTTAATCGCCACCACTGCGTGCTTCACCGTGGTCGGATCATAGGGCGCATCGCGCTCGAGGTGGACGCCGCGCGCCTGGTAGCGGTCAAGAATGTCGGATTCGGTGATCGACTTCAGACCCTCGTATTTGATGTCACGCACGAGCGGCTTTTCGGTCACCGTGACTTCGAGGATGATGCCCTGCGGCGTGCGCCGAATCGAAAAGGTGACATTATCGAAGGCACCCAGATTCCAGACCGAATTGAAGTCGCGGTTGATCTGCGCCGGATCATAAATCGAGCCCGGCTTGCTGCTCATCCGTGCCTGGATGGTCTGGCAGGGAATACGATGATTGCCGTGACATTCAATCGCTGCGATCAGGTTCGGGGATTGAGAAGGCGCCTGGGCGGCCTTGCTGGTGCTGGTTTGGGCTTGCGCGGCAGCGCCAACGCCAACCAGCCCCACCAGTACCGTCAGCAGCACGGGGAGCAGGCTGCGCCACGCCCAAGACGGCACACGCCGGGAGCGGGATGGGGAGTGAAGCTGGGCCGAAGGTTTGTACAGAAGGGTATCGTCTCCCGCACCTGCCCGCCCGCACTGTTCAAGCGCGCGGGCTGCGAGGGCCAGGCGAATTTGCCGTGGGGTCGCACCGTTGCCTGCGGGTGCGCCCGAGTATGTCTCCGCTATTATAGCTAGCCAAGCCCAGATTGGAATCAGAAAACGCAGCTGTCCAACGTTAACAATTGGCGCACCGGCCAGCCCTGCGGCGTCCGGAATCATCAAACCCGAGGTATGGGTTCCTTCCGCCAGGTCCGATATCACGTCAAATGCGGGCGCTGCGGGGTAATATTTGCCCTCGACGATTGTCTGAAGCTGGAACATTTCAGCATTTACCGCGCCGTTTGCCCTTATTGCCACTGGCCTGGACGTTATTTGGCCTCAGAACTTCACGCGGGCGAATCCGCTAAAAACTCTAGGCCCGCCAGCGCTAAGCCCGCCAAGTCCAGCCGCTGAAGACGCCCATCGCACCAACTGTGGCCGCGAGCCGCGAAGGCGCGGTACTCTAGCTTCTGTAGCTTTGAACCTTGGTCCAGGAACCGGTGCAACACATCATCCGCCAGTACAGCTTGGAGTCCGGCAGCCTCGAAATCGAGTATATGGAACAATATTTCGACGAGTTTGCCGCTCCCAAAACCGCTCCGGAGTTGCATCGCCGTCTGCAGGCACGCGACCACCTGATTCTGATTTCGCTGGCGCCCTCAGAAGAGGACGAAGCCCACTGGGTTCCGGTTGCGTTTAAAGTGGGGCATGAGTTGCGTGCGCCGGACCAGGAGAACGAGCCGGACGTGTGTGACCTCGCCCAGCGCCTGAGCCGCTGTGTCGAGTTCGACCATCGCCGCATCTTTTATAGCTGGCTGGGCGGCACCCGCCGCCAATGGCGGCACCAGGGCCACTATCGTGCCCTCACTGAACAACAGGAAGAGTGGGCACACCGGCACGGCTACCGCCAGTTTCTGGTCAAAACGAAAAACCGGTTTTATGGCATGCGGGCCGCGCTCGACCATCTGCAATTCGACGTGCTCACCTTCGAAGCAGATCCTGCGGACAACAGCAACTCAAAAGTCTATCTGAGCAAACAGCTCTCCACCGATCTGATCCACGGTCATTCGACCTCACGGCTCGTCACGCACGCCTATTAACGCAGTTCCAGACTTGGTGTAGCCCGCTCCGGGAGAGGGCGTGCGGCTCTTCCTGATGTCAGAGCCGCACAGGATCGATCCGCCAGGCTATAGCTAGTCTGGAACTGCTTTAGACCTAAGGAACAAAGCGATAGCCGACGCCGCGCACCGTGAGCAAATGGCGGGGGCGCGTCGGATCGTCTTCAATGTATTTGCGCAAGCGGACCATGAAGTTATCGATGGCCCGCGTATCGGTCTCCTCCTTGAGGCCCCAGACCTCCTCCAGCAGCGCCTTGCGCGAAACCGCCGCATCCTGGTGATGAATGAGAAAACGAAGCACATTCGCTTCCATCAGCGTCAACGCCATGACGCGAGCGCCGGTGCGCAGTTCGAGCTTGGCAAAATCGACATGGCGGCCGGAAAAAGCAAACGTTTCCCTGATCGCCGGCGACGCGCCGGTTGCCGCATCCTCCCATTGCCGCCGCCGCACCAGGCCGCGGACGCGTGCCCCCAAAATAGAGAGCTCGAACGGCTTGGCCAGATAATCGTCCGCGCCGGCCTCGAATCCAGCCAGCACGTCTTCGGCGCCGCCGCGGGCAGTGAGCATAAGAATCGGCAGGTACCGGTGTTCGTCGCGCAATACGCGCGCGACAGCAAAGCCGTCCATGCCGGGGAGCATGACGTCCAGCACCAGTAAATCCACAGCCGGATCGCCACGGCGCAGGCGTTGCAGCCCGGCCTCGCCCGTAGCTGCCAACTCCACGGCATAACCGTCTGCCTCCAGGTTGAACTGCAGCCCTTCGGCGAGGTGCCGTTCATCTTCAACCACAAGGATGCGGGTCACGCGCGAGCGCTCCCCGGGTGATTGGATTCCTGTGGTACGGCCGCGGGCGCCAGCGCCCACGGCAGCGACAGCACAAACGTGCTGCCATGGCCGACGCCGGCGCTTTCCGCATAGACCCGGCCGCCGTGCCGCCGCACCACGGAACGCACGATGAACAACCCTAACCCCGTACCGCTGATCTTTGCCATAGTACCGGGCACGCGATAGAACCGCTTAAAGATCGATTTCAGCTCAGCGTTCGGAATCCCGGCACCGTGATCCGTTACACGTAACGTCCAGAAGCCGGCACCCTCATGGCGCAGCGACCATGTCACGCTGGGATTGCCGTGGGAATATTTCACGGCATTGTCAAACAAGTTGGCGATGGCAGCGCGCACCTCCTCCGCATCTCCCGCGACCATTGCCTTTTCGACCGCGCATCGCCCTGCGATAGCCCCGGAAGGCAGGTCATACCGGGTGCTGACTTGCGCCTGTGCCTGCTTCACCAGATCGGCAAAATCGAGCTGCTGCCGCACGGGCTTGCGCATGTGGGTTGCCCGCCCGGCGCGCAGAATCTGCTCCACCGTCGCCAGCAGGCGATCGCTGTCAGCCAGCATGGTGCGATAAAACTCCCGGCGCTGAGCCGGTGCGACTTCGCGTGCCTGCAGCGTTTCCAGGTACAACCGGATCGAAGCGACTGGAGTTTTCAGCTCGTGTGTAACCGCGTTTATGAACGCGTTATGCTGCTCGTTGCGGCGGACCTCACGGACCAGGAAAATCGTGTTCAGCACCAAGCCCGCCACGATCAGCGGGAACAGCAAAATACCGAGAATCAGGAGCGCGCCTTCGCGGCTGTTGAGTACAATCCAGCCCACGTTGAAGCCAGCCGCCAGCGCCACCAGGCACGTGCCCAGCACAATAAACCCGGCCACACGGCGGCGGCGGCCACTGATTCGCATGCAACCAGTGTAATGCGAGGCAGTGCGGCTTCAGGGCTCGAGCGCACTGGGCGCTTGCGTGACTTTGGCGGATTTGACATTCCGCGCGATGTGCAGACGCTCCAGCAGGCGGATTTGCCAATAAGTAAGATCCGCCTCGTACCAAGCAAGGCCATGGCGGGCAGATGTGGGATGAGCATGGTGGTTGTTGTGCCACCCCTCGCCAAACGTTAGCAGTGCAACCCACCAGTTATTGCGGGAATCATCGCGCGTGGCAAAGCGCCGGCCACCCCACATGTGCGTTGCTGAATTTACCAGCCAAGTGGCATGCAACCCCACTACGACGCGGGCGCACACAGCCCAAAGCACCATGCTCCATCCACCCCACCAAAACAGCAGCGGAACGGAGGCCGCCAGAAACAGGTAGTGATAGCTATTCAGCCAAAGGTAAAAACGATGCTTACCCAAGTCGGGTGCGTATTTGGCCATTTGGCGCGTATCGTTGTGGCTGCGGCGGCCAAGAACGATCCAGCCCACGTGCGCCCACCAGGCGCCATCGTGCGGTGAATGCGGGTCCCCGTTTTTGTCCGATTTCTGATGGTGCAGGCGGTGCGTCGCTACCCAGAAAATGGGTCCGCCTTCGAGTGTCAGCGTCCCGCAAATCGCCAAGGCGTATTCGAGCCAGAGCGGCACGTTATAGGAGCGATGCGTATGCAGGCGGTGGTAGCCCATGCCAATACCGCCGCCAATGGCGATCCAATAAAGCAAACACGCGATTACAAATGCCTTCCATGTGAAAAAAAACAGCGCTGCAATGGCGCCGATGTGCAAGATCACGAGCACCAGCGCCGTGGGCCAGTTCACGCCGTGGCGGCGTGCAGCCCCAGCAAGATCAACTTCGAATTCAGAAACCGGCGATGCGGCGGCTGCGGACAAGAGATAAACCCTCCTTTTTCACCGTAGCAGCCGTAGGCGATTTGGATTGTAAGAGTTTTGTAATCCCTAAGCAGCAGCACCGGTGGTGTTTTGTGGGACTTCAGGGTACGGTAACATCGAGAGTACGACCCTTTGGAGGATGGCAATTATGCGCAGCATTCTGATCACGGCCATGGGATTGGCGCTCGGCGTTGCAGCCTTGGCCCAGGCGCCGCCGAAAAATGCAATTGATATTACTCATCTGCCCGTGACCGCAGCTCAGTCGGCCTCGGCAGCTTCCACGGTTCCAGCAGTTGCGCCCAGCGGCATAATTCGCGTCTACATTGGCAGCCTGAGCGGTGCCGATGCCACACCGATTCAGGGCTTGATAACCCAGGCGCTGTTCGAATCAAAAAAGGTCGTCATCACCGAAAATCAAGGCAGCGCCAATTTCATCCTTCAGGGACAGGTTCTACGCCGCACACCTCCTGCTCCCATCGCTGCGACGACTACGAACGGCAAAACGAAGCGGCGATCGCGGCGCAAGGCAGCAGCGAGCGACACAACCGATCCATCGGTAATTCATGATTTGCAGGCTCTGAACCAGAGCGGCGAGGTGACTGATTTGGACAACTTCACTGCCGCTAACGATGGCAGCAGCCTGAATGCGGCCGGGCTTACATCGCTCAGCATGGACTTGGGCAATAGACAAGAAGATTTGAGCAGGTATCAGTTTCGCCTCTACCTCCAATTGGTGAGCCCCGATGGCGATCTGATCTGGATGAGCGGGGAGGGCAGCCAAGCGCCGGCCTTTTCTCCTGCTGGCGACGCGGTGAACGCGACGGTGCAGCCTATGCTGAGCGCCATCGCGAACCTGCCCAAAACCGACACCACGCCTCAGCTCTAGCGGCCCAATGGGCGGCGGAAGGTCTAATCTCGGCAACGCAAACTCGCGCTGCCGGTGCTATTACGGGCTCGTCTCAAGCGGCTTGGGACCCGGCTTGCGGTGGGGCCGCCACTGCGAGCTCCAGCGGCACGGGAGCAGGGCCGAGCGCCCGCAGCACGTTCAGGATAGCAATCGGTAGCGAGCGCGAGGAACTGATGCCCATTTTGCGATAGGCGCTTTCCAGGTGGCGCTTGACAGTGGAGATGCCAATGTGCAAATCCTGAGCGATCTGGCGGTTCTTCTTGCCTTGCAGGCACTCGCCGACAATGTCAATCTCACGCGCGCTGAGATGAAATTGCCGTGCCAGCGCTTGACGCGTGTGGACGTCGACCAGGTTGAGGCTCTCACCCAGCGGCAGCTCGGTTTTCCGCTCCGAGGCGACGAGCAACAGCAACGGTGCAGTTGCCAGCGGCGCTGCATCGCCGCGGTCCTCAGCCAACGGCAAAAGAATGCAATTCACCAGCGTGCTCGCACCGCCTCCGCGATGAAAACGAACCGCATCGACGTGAACCGCCAACCCTGTGCTTCGGCACTGCCGGAAGGCTTCGTGCAAGCCGCTCATTTCCACCTCGGGCAAGCACTGCTCCAAGGGCGAACCCAAAGTCTTCTTCGTCCGATAACGGCTGTCCAGCAAATCTAGAAAAGCACCATTGGCCTCGCGCAACGTGCCTTGGGTGGGATCATAAATCGCCAGCCCTACGAGCGTGCTTTTCCACAGTGTTTCCAGTACTGCACTCCGCATTTTGGAGTTCTCCCGCATGCATCCTCCCCGCATCAATCTATTCGGCTCGAAGCTTAGTATTGCTTCGGCTTTGTGATTGGACTCTCGGGGCGGTCAAAGTGCTGGCAGGCGATCGCTGCACACACCAGAGAACGCGGGTCAATATGGAACCCAAGCACCGATCCGGCACCTTCCCACTTTGGCTACGGCTACGCCAGACTGGCCATTTCCCCAAAAATTAAGAATTTGCCCGCTGAGGCTCGCCCCCCATTAATGGGCCGCCGCGATCGCCTGCGCCAGCCATATTTCCAACTGCTGCGGGGTTTTGGCTTCTGTGCCGTTGAACAACACCGTGGGGGTGTGCTGAACATGATCGCGATTGCCACGCTGCTGATCGGCCTGGACTCGGGCGAACAGGTCAGGGTTGGCGAAGGCATTCTCAAGCTGCATGCGGGTAATGCCATACGGACGCGCCCAGCGCGTAGCCGTGTCCATTAGGTTGGCCGCGCTGATTTGCGTCTGATGCGTAAAACAGTAGTTCCGCCACGCCATGCCCGTTTTCGGGTTGCGCGTATCGAAGTAACGGGCCAGCACGGAGGCATTGAATGACCACTGATGCTGCGGGAGCGGATAGTCGCGAAACTCGAAACCCACCTCTTTGCCAAAGCGAGGAATGATCTGGTTCTTGAAAATCTGGTGCCACTGCGCGCAATCGGGACACTCCAGATCTTGATAGATGATGACTCGGATCTTCGACTGCACATTGCCCAGAATAGGATCGGGCCCGGCGGAAGGTTTTGGCGCGGAGGTGAAGGCGACAAGCACCACGAGCGCCACGCCCAGGATGGAAAGCAGCGCAGGTTTCATACCCTCATTCTAGAGCACACCGCGACCGCCCCACGGTTCCATGCGAAAATGGCGGTTATGCCTGAACCACTGCCGGGCCGCGGAGCGCCGAGCGAGCGTACACGGGTCCGGCTCTTACCGGAGCGCGGAGCCTATGAATTCAAAACCATCTGCGCCATTCTGGATAGCGGTTTCCTCTGTCATATCGGCTTCGTATCCGCCGGAGGCTATCCCGCCGTAATTCCGACCGCGTATGGGCGCCGGGGAGAATTCCTGTATGTTCACGGCTCGGCGGCCAGCCACATGCTGCGCTCGCTACGCGACGGAATTGAGCTGTGCTGCACGGTCACCCATCTCGACGGACTCGTGCTGGCGCGCTCGGTTTTCAATCACTCCATGAACTACCGTTCAGTGGTCGTGTACGGCCGAGCGCGCGTCATCGATGGCAGCACGGAAAAACTGACCGCGCTCGAAGCCATCAGCAATCAGATTGCCCCCGGACGCTGGGAAGCAGCGAGGCTGCCAACCGCAAAGGAGCTGAAAGCAACCATGGTGCTGGAGTTGCCGCTGAGCGAAGCCAGCGCAAAAATCCGCAGTGGCCCCCCAAAGGATGAACCAGAAGACTATGCGCTGCCGATCTGGGCAGGGGTAGTGCCAGTTAGGCTCACTTACGGGCGCCCGGAGCCCGACCCCAGGCTCTCACCGGACACTGCTATGCCTGAGCCGCTCCTCGGGATGCGGCTCAGCCACTCACAAGGCACTTGACGCCAAACCCACACTTCCGCACAATGAGCCCAAATGGCAACGGACTCTAGGGAAACCGTCTTGTTGGCCGAGGATGAGGAAATCGTCCGCCGACTGGTCGTCGAGCTGCTGTTGCGCGCAGGGTATGAAGTTCTGGCGGCCGCCAACGGTGCCGTTGCCCTGGAAACGGCTCGCACCTACTCCGGCCCCATTCACTTGCTGATCAGTGACGTGGCGATGCCGGCCATGACCGGGCTCGAGCTTGCCCGTCAAATCGGGCAGCTCCATCCGCAGATCAAAATCCTGCTGGTTTCCGGCTACAGCGACCCCGCCGCCATCGACGATTTAAAGCAACAGGCTGGCTTCGCCTACATGCGCAAGCCCTTCACGCCGCAAATGCTGCTGGAACAGGCAAGAACCCTGCTCGACCCCGGCTCGTTTGCCTAGTCTAGGAGTGTGCGCGGCAGAAACTTTGGTGGCCTGCAAACATAAGTAGAAGTATGCCGACCAGGTTCCGCCCCTGCGGCCCGGATCAGAGTTTGTTGTTCCCGCCCTCGCCGCGCGACTGGTTGCCGGAGAGGCAAATGGTGCCGCCGGTGGAGGCGGCGGAGCAGGCGGGCGTAGCCGTGCGCGAGGTGCTTGCCGATGCCGGCTACCGCGCCGAGGCCAGCCTGAGTGAACTTGAGCGGCGGCGCATCGGGGCCTACGTGGCACTCGGACACGAAGGCCGTTCGCTGGCCACCGGGGCTATAGCGGTCCCGGCCACGCGCCGTCTGGCGAGGCGATTGCGGACCCGCCACGGAAGGGCGCGCCACCGCAGGCGCAAAGCCATCGTCGAGCCCGTATTCGGATGGATTAAAAACGTGCTCGGATTCCGGCGGTTCAGCCTTCGCGGCCTGAGGAAAGTGCGCAGCGAGTGGGCGATGGTATGCCTGGCAGTAAATCTGAAGCGCCTGCAGCGGTTGCAAACCGCCTGACTCGCAGCCTGTCTTCGGCCCCGCTTCCCTTGTGTGTATGTGCGTCTGGCTCGTCGGACCCGCGAAAGCTGCCTTGTCCTAAAGCGATCCTCGGACGCACCCGTTCCGCCCCTCGCCAACCCATCCTGCCGCGCACACTCCAGCGAAATCAGCACCGCTGTTCAGCTCGACCGGAGCGGCACGTGCGGCTTTTCAACCAGAAAAGCCGCTCGCAACCCGCAACGGCCTCTCACACCAACGCTGATTTCGCTCTAAGAAAGCGGCAGCGGTCTGATCTTGGGCCAGACCCGGCCGTCCGGCAGAGCGGCATATAGGCCCGGCATCTGCTTGGCGAGGAACCTGTTGAAACTGCGCATTGCGGAGGCGCCATGAACCTTAGCCTGATCCAGTTCGCTCCGTTGCTCTGCGCTTGGCATCCCTTCATAGCCATCCATTCCGCGTTCGGCAGATGCGGCCGACGCGAAAGCGCGGCGCAGCCGTTGCTGCAGCGGCGCCAAGGCTGCTTGCGCTTTTTCAATCCGGCCCATGGCCGGTTTCCCGGCCGCACTCAGCGCCGTGACATAGGCATGCATCGCTGTGAGCTGCTGATCCAGTGTCTGTTCTGAATGCTCAGCGGAGGCAAGCCGTAATTGCAACCCATAGGCCCGCATGACCATGCTGGCGCGCCGGCTGCGCTCCGATGGTGAAAGTGGGCTTTCCGGGTCGGCCGTGAGCGTGAATTCGCCGTTCAGCTTTGCTTTTCCCGCTACGATGTCAACCGTGTAATGGCCCGGTTGCGCCCAAGGCCCGCGGGGCCGGTAGTAACGATTGCGTCCCCCGCCCGGCGGCGCCGCTGCCGTCCAGTGCAGATCCCAATCGGCATGATCGAGGCCTGCGGCTGCCGGGGTCTCAAATTTACGCACCAAGGCGCCGCTGGCGTTCCGGATGGTCACTGTTGCACCGGTTTTTTCGGCTTGTGGAATCCAAAAGGTAATGACCGCGCCGGCCATTGGGTTCCGTGCAAAAAACTCGCCCCAACCAAACCAGGCCTGCGGCTGGTAAATGGTTTTGCGATGTGCCGAGACGATGGGAAACAGGTGCGGCGCATGATCGTCCACCATTGCGGCAGCACCCACCAACGGTGCCGTTCGGTCCAGAATCCAGATGCCGCGGCCGTGCGTACCCAGCACGAGATTGCGGCCGTGATCGGCGTAGACCAGATCGTAAACCGGAACCGGCGGCAGATTGGTGTTCAGCGAGGTCCAATGGGCCCCGCGGTCCCACGACGCGTAGACGCCAGCTTCGGTGCCGGCAACCAGGAAGTCTGGATTGGCCGGGTTTTCCCGCAGGCGATGAACCGAGGTAGGCAAGCCCGAGTCAATTTCCCGCCAGGTCTGGCCGAAATTGTCACTGCTGTAGATGTGCGGCTTGTAATCGTCATTGAAGTGGCCGTCAAAGGTGGCGTAGACGCGGCTTTTTGCGTAGCGCGACGGCACAATGCCGCTGACCTGAGTCAGCGGCGGCAACCCTGGCACGCTGAGCTTCGTCCAGCGAGCGCCCCCATCGCGCGTGACCTCAAGCGTGCCGTCATCGGCGCCGGTATAGAGCAATTGCGCATCAAGCGGCGATTCGGCAATGACCGTCAGCGCACTGAAGTTGCTCTGGCCATCGTTGCGGGACATGGCATCGGCCGGGATTGGGCCGCCCATCATCGTGAGCTTGCTGCGGTCGATGTGAGCGGTGAGATCGGGGCTGATTACCTTCCAGCTTCGCCCGCCATCACGGGAGCGGAACAGGTGATTGGCGCCGGTATAGATGACCTTGGGGTTGAAGTGCGAAACGATCAGCGGCGTCGTCCAGTTGTAGCGATACTTTTCCTTCGAAGCGGCAGTTGGACGCACCGGACCGATGCTCTGGGCCTGCATGGTGCGCAGGTCGAGGCGGCGGGTCGAACCGTACTGGGAACTGACCAGCAGGGTGTGGTTGTTGCCGTCAAACACCGCTTGCATGCCATCGCCGCCACCCACGTTGAAGGCATCGCGGTTTGACAGCCCGTAGCTGAGGTTGGTTGCCGAAGGCGTACACCAGTTACCGTTGTCCTGCAGTCCGCCGCAGATTAAATACGGCGTCGAATGGTTCACAGAGATGTTGTAGAACTGACCAATAGGCAGATTGTCGCGGAACAGCCAGCTCCGGCCCGCGGTGTAGGAGATTGATACGCCACCGTCGCCGCCGATCAGAAAGTGGTTGGGATTGCGCGGATCAATCCACATCACGTGATCTTCACCGTGAACGCGGCTGAAGATATCGCGGAAGGATCGACCGCCATCGTTGGAAATGTAAAAGCCCCGCTCCGAGCCCATGATGTAGACGCGGTCGTAGTTGTGCGGGTCGACGTAGATGCGGCTAAAGTACATCGGCCGCGGATCCGTGCCCGACATGTGCTCCCAGCTCTCGCCCTGATTCATGCTGCGGAAAATACCGCCTTTGCGCGGCGCCGGCTTGGTACGCGGAAGCGTGCCGGGTGCTTTCGTCGGATCAGCTTCAATAATCGCGTAAACGATACGCGGATCGGCCGGGAAAATCGTCAGCCCGATGCGGCCTTTGACCCCTTCGGGCAGTCCCTTGCTCAGCTTGGTCCAGGTGGCGCCGCCATCGCTGGTGCGATAAACGGCGCTGCCCGGTCCACCGCCGTTGAAGCCCCAGCCGCGGCGCTGGCGTTGGTACATTGCCGCAAACAGCAGGTTCGGGTCCTGGGGGCTCATGGCCAGATCGGTGGCACCGGTGTTGGCGTCGACGTAGAGAACCTTCTTCCAGGTCTCACCACCGTCGGTGGTCTTATAGACGCCGCGTTCGGGATTGGAACCCCAGAGATGGCCAAGAGCGGCAACATAGACGACGTCGGCATCGTGCGGATCGATGATGATCCTGGCGATGGCTCGAGTTTGGCGCAGGCCCATGAACTGCCACGTCGCGCCGCCGTCAGTCGATCGGTAGATGCCGTTACCCCATGATGAACTCTGGCGATTGTCGACCTCTCCCGTTCCAACCCAGACAATTGAGGGATTCGATGGCGCCACCGCTACTGCGCCAATCGACATCATGCCCCCGGAGTGATCGAAAATCGGCGACCACGATACCCCGTCGTTCGTACTTTTGAACACGCCGCCGGAGGCCGCCCCCACGTACATCACCTCGGGCTGACCCGGGACCTCAGCGACTGCCAGATCGGCAATGCGGCCGCCCGTCGTGGCGGGACCGATCGAGCGCCAGTCGAGGCCGTGCAGTGCGGAAGCAGGTACTTGCTGGGCCCCAGCAACAGCGAGGCACAAAAGTACGGAGACGAAAAGGACGGCGTAGCGTTTCATGGGCGGGAAAGCTCCTGGTTCAAGACTGCGGCTAAACGCGAGCCGGCGCGATCGAGCTGGCGGCGAATGGCCGCTTCAGCAGTGCGGACGTAAGATCGGGAAAGTCGTATGGTGCGTTCATGGCAGCCCGGCGCGAGATGCAGCGGACCGTAGGCGGTGCGCACGGCAACGGCATGGCTCGACCAGATCCAGTCCAGCGGATGCAGGGAACCGCTCGCGTAGCGGCCGCCGAAGTGTCGATCGAGATGCTCGGCGTATTCTTCCACGTCGCCGGTACCCATCATCCGATTCAGAATGCCTGAATCCCAATCCGCATGCAGCTCGCTGCGCCGGCGCGCACCCGGCAGACGGGTGCGCACGCAATTGCCGCCGCGATCTCCGTGGTCGCTGACATGCAGCGGTTGAAAGGCGTCCCCAACAAGGTGAATCACGTAGCGCAGTGCGATGGCGCGGTCGCGCGCGGTGGTCGAGCCGGCGTGTAGTTGGCGCATGTAGCGATTGAGCGCCGCGCTGAGGCATTGCGATTGGCAGATCGACGCGTAGCGGGCCTGGTTGCGGCGGTCATCCAGCGGTAAATCGACGAAATGAAATGCCTCCGTCGCCGGCGTGCGCACCGCGTCAGCCCAGCCGGCAAAACGCGCCATCGAAGGCAAATGCGCTGCCCCGCGGCAAGGATGAAGAGGCGCAGGCCCAACCGGCACCTCCAGGATCTGGCGCACTCGGGCTGCCACGGCGGGCTGAAGGTGGGCAGCAGCAATCAGGGCGATGATCTCATGACCGCGGCATCCCCAGGCCCAAGCCGGAGTACATGCAAACGGCAGCAGAACAAACGCCAACACCAGACTGTGAACACGACTGCGCACTGCTGGATAATAGACCACAAATGGCCATGCTCCTCAAGGATTTACCTACACCGTGCCTTCTGCTCGATCGCGGCTGCCTGGAACGCAATCTGGAACGGCTACGGACACGGATCGCCGGACTGGGCGTGACGCTGCGCCCACACCTGAAGACCTGCAAAAGCTGGGATGTTGCCCAACTCATGCTGCCCTCACCTGCAGGCCCGGCCACGGTATCAACCTTGCGTGAAGCCGAGGAATTTGCCGCGCATGGTGTGCGCGACCTGACCTACGCGGTGGGCATCGCGCCGAACAAGCTGGCGCGCGTGGTGGCGCTGCGTCAGCAGGGTATCGACTTGACCGTGATACTCGATAGCATTGAGCAGGCGCGGGCCATCGCGGGATGCGGCGCTGCCATCCCGGCACTCATCGAGATTGACGCCGATGGGCACCGCGCCGGCATCCGGCCGGAGCGGCGCGAACAGTTGCTGGCGCTGGCCGCGGCACTTCCGAAAAATGCGCTGCGCGGAGTTCTGACACATGCCGGCGGCTCCTATCACGCCCATGGAAACGCCGCACTGGAACGAGCCGCCGAAGGCGAGCGCGCAGCCGCCGTCGAAGCCGCGCGTGTATTGCGTTTGGCCGGCCATTCCTGCCCAGTGGTTAGCGTCGGCTCGACTCCGACAGCGCACTTTGCGCGCGATTTATCCGGCGTGACCGAAGTCCGCGCCGGCGTATATTGCTTCTTCGACTTGATGATGGCGGATCTCGGGGTGTGCCAGTTCGAGGATATTGCCTGCAGCGTTCTGTCCACGGTGATTGGGCATCAGCCCGGCAAAGGGCCTCTCGGCGGCTGGACACTGACCGACGCGGGATGGATGGCGCTGTCGCGCGACACCGGCTTTGGCAAGCACGGCTATGGCATGGTGTGCGACGAGCGCGGCACGCCCTACGGGAACTGGATTGTGGCCGAGACCAGTCAGGAACATGGTGTGCTCGCCATCCGCCCCGGGAGCATGCGGGCACCGCCCTCGTTGCCGGTAGGGGCGCTGGTCCGTATCCTGCCCAATCACATTTGTGCAACCGCAGCTCAATTCGACCGCTACTACGTGCTCAATGGTGGCGCGGCCATCACTGCCATCTGGCCACGGTTTAATGGCTGGTAGACTGCTCCTGGGTGAGATAGCGCGCGAGCGCGGAAGCGTCGAGGTTGCCGCCGCTGATGATCACACCGACACGCTGGTACGGCTGAGGAAGCGCGCCGGCAAGCACCGCCGCAGCGGCCGCGGCGCCGGAGGGCTCAACCACGGTTTTCATGCGCATCAGGATGAAGGTTAATGCATCAACGAGCTGGGCATCGCTCACCGTCACCACGCCGGCAAGATGCTTTTGCATGATGGCAAACGTCAGCTCGCCGGGCTGAACCGTGCGTAAGCCATCGGCGATGGTGGGGTTGTCGGGGATGGGGGTGATTTGGCCACGTGCCAGTGAAAGCTGCACATCGGCAGCCGTTGCCGGTTCGACTCCATAAACGGCGATTTTCGCATTGCGGCCATGTGCGGCGAGGGCGGAGCCGGAAATAAGGCCGCCGCCCCCAACCGGAACCACCAGAACATCGAGATTGGGCACTTCTTCGAGCAGCTCCAGCGCGGCGGTCCCGGCGCCCGCAATGATGCGGGCATCATCGAAGGGTGGCACCAGCACGCGGTTCTGCTTTTTGACCAGTTCCGCGGCAAAGTCTTCGCGATTCACCTTGGCACGATCGTAGAGGTGCACCTCGCCACCAAATGCACGGACGGCCGCGAGTTTAGCCTGGGGCGCATCAGTCGGCATAACCAGGGCGGCGCTGATGCCGAGATCGCGGGCAGCGAGGGCGACCGCTTGGGCATGATTACCGCTCGAAAATGCCAGCACGCCGCGCTCACGTTCTTCGGATGTGAGCTGCAGCAAGCAGTTGGTGGCGCCACGAAACTTGAAGGCGCCAGCACGTTGAAAGTTTTCGCATTTTAAAAAGATTTTGGCTCCCCCGGCGCGCTCATCCAGCGAGCGGGAGTGTAGAACCGGGGTATGAGCCATGCGGCTGGCAATACGCTCGCGCGCGGCGCAGACGTCTTCGAAGCTTGGCAAAACGGGCGGCATGCACCGATTGTAGCTGTACTCTGAGGGCATGGCGGGGCAAATGCTGTGGCTCGGACATCGCGGACATCGCCGCCCACAATGGCAGGAGCAGGAAAACTCGTTGGCCGCCTTTGATCGTGCCCTCGCCTGCGGCTGCCATGGGCTGGAAATGGATTTGCGCCTTACCGCTGACGGGCGTGTGGTGATCCATCACGACCCGGAGCTGCGCTGCGGCCGCCAGGTGCTGCCCCTTGCCCAATACTCCTGGCGCCGTTTGCGGTGTAGCAATGCGGACCTGGTCACGTTGGAAACGGTGCTGCGCCGCTACCGCAACCGCGCCTGGATGGATCTGGAGCTGAAAACCATAGAGGCCGTTGCCCCGGCCGTGCACGCGCTCGCCCGCTACCCACCGCAGCGTGGTTTTGTGATCAGTTGCTTCGATGCCGCAGTGTTGCGCCAGCTAGCGCGCCTGGCCCCGGAACTCCCTCGCTGCCTGAACCTGGAGCGGCCATGCAGCTTGGCCAGGATCAGGGAAGCAAGCGTCGACTGGGTTGCGCCACGGGAGTCGGCTTGCACGCCAGGTTTCGTGCAGCGGCTTCAGCTCCACGGCTGGCAAGTACTTGTGTGGACGGTGAACCGGCAGACCAGAATGCGCCAACTGGTCCGAGCCGGTGTCGACGCCATTTGCTCGGACTATCCAGACCTGCTGGTGCGTACGCTCGCTGGCAGCGCGTGCAGAGCCACCGAAATCGCAGTACCTGCATCTTTCATCAAGAATGAGCATTGCGGCAGTCGACATTCGACAGCAGGTGGAAAGCCTGGGCGAATGGTTCCAGAATCTTGACCTGAAAGGCGTAGCCACTGCTCCCCACCACTTCCTGGGGGACTACCCCAGCACCAAGTGGCGGCAAGTCAGCCCCGCATTGCCGGCACGCCTGGACGGCATGAGCGTTCTCGATATCGGCTGCAATGCTGGTTTTCATGCCATCGAGTGCAAGCGGCGTGGCGCCCGCCGTGTGCTGGGTATCGACGCGGATGCGCGCTATCTGGCACAGGCACGGCTGGCTGCCCGCGTACTGGAGCTCGACATCGAATGGCAGCAAATGTCGGTGTATCACATCGGTTCATTACGAGAACAGTTCGATTACGTGTTTTTCCTGGGTGTGTTTTACCATCTGCGCTATCCGCTGTATGCATTGGATTTGGTGACCGAGCGCGTACGGCGCTGGCTGGTGTTTCAGACCATGCTGCGGGGCAAGGATGCGGTCGCGGGGGCGCAGCCTGACTACGACTTTTGGGATCGTTCGCCTTTCATCCAGCCTGGATTTCCCGCCCTGCATTTCATCGAGAAAAGCTATGCCGGTGATCCGACCAACTGGTGGATCCCGAATCAAGCGGGCGCAGAAGCGATGCTGCGCTCGGCAGGGCTGGAAATTGTCTTGCACCCGGAACAGGAAACCTGGATTTGCGCCCCCAACGCCCCGGACCCGCGCGGACCCATTCATCAGCTCGAACTGGATGCGACGCTATGAAGTACGCGCTCGTGCAACCGCGCTGGTCGTTCACCGGCTCTACTTATTTCGGTTGCCCCGAAACGCACTTGCCGCTCGAATTGTTCTACGCGCGGCAGCAGATAGAGGCTGCCGGGCACGACACCCTGCTGGTCGATGCGCACCTCGAGGCGCTGGAGCCAGACGCGGCGGCGCGGCGCATCACGTCATTCGCGCCGGACTTTGTGGTGCTGACGACCGCGCCCACGTATCTGTTCTGGCGCTGCCCCCAACCGGAGTTGCGCGTACCGGCCCTCTGGATGCAGCAGCTGCGGCAAGCCGCGCCGAAGGCAGTCATGGTGGCCATTGGCCCGCACGGCTCGGCTACGCCGGCAGCGGTGCGGGCCAAACTGGACTGTGATGTGGTCGTTCAAGGCGAAGCCGAGCAAGTCTTGCCGCAACTGGCAGCCTCAGGACAGATTGATGGCGGTTATCACCAAACCGACATGGCCCGGCTCGCGGCGCTCGACTATCGCCGCTATCCGATGACTTTGCGCCAGCACCGGCATCACGTATTCAGCGGCAGCGGCCGTGGCGCCGAAGTCGAGGCGAGCCGCGGCTGCCCCTGGGCCTGTACGTTTTGCAACAAGACGCTTTTTCGCAATCAGTTCCGGGAGCGGCCGATCCCGGCCGTGCTGGCTGAAGTGGAGCGGCTCGTGAAGCTCGGCATCGACTACATTTATTTTATTGACGAGATCTTTGGCTGCGGGAAAAGCACGCAGGCGCTGCTCGACGGCCTGCGCCGGCTGCCGGTTCGCTTCGGCATGCAGACGCGCATTGATCTGTGGAACGAAGACACGCTAGCGGCGCTCGGTGCCGCCGGATGCGTTTCACTGGAGTGTGGGGTGGAATCCATCACGCCGGAGGGGCGCAAGCGCTTTCACAAGGGCTGCCGTATCGGCACGGATCGTATTCAGACGTTATTGCTCGCAGCCGCGCAGCATATCCCCTGGGTGCAGGCCAACTTGATTGCCGAAGAAGACGACGATCTCGATGCGGTCAACGCTTGGCGCGCCTCTCTCATTGCTGATGGCGTATGGGTCTCCCAGCCTGTGCCCGTGTTTGCATTCCCAGGGACTCCACTCTACATCCGCCTGTTTGGTCCTCCTGACGATCGCGCCTGGGAACGCGCGCACCAGCATTACCTCGCGACCAACCATGCGCGCGGTTATTACAGCGATGTCCAGGATCAAGCTCCGCAACCGCTGGAAGCTTTGGAGGCACTGGAGCGTCAGACTGCCAACGCGCGACGGCTTCGAGGCAGCAGCAGCAGGATGAGCTGAACGCACAAGACTGGCGTGACCGCGCCGAAGCTCCAGGCACTCACGACGATCAGCACCACCATGGTCTTCCAGGTAGTCAGCCGATTCTGGAAAAGATAAAGATTCGGAACGAGCATCCACAGAACGCCAAGCACAAAGACCAAAAGGGCAAGCGCCGGCGTCCAATTACCCAGCAGACGAGGCGCAACGGGCAGGTAGGCGCCGGTGATCCAGCACTGGACACTATTCACCAGCATCCACGTGCCCAGCAGAAAGCCCAGTATGATTGCGGCCTGTGCCGCGCGAGGAGGGAGACCCGCGGCTGTACCTACGGACTGCAAAGGGCGCGGGGAGGTCGAGCCGCGCCCTTGCATGGTTCCGGAGCGTGACATCAATGACATGGTAGTGGCGCGCTCCGTCTGCCCGTCCTTAGGCAAATTATCAGACCGCGCGGAGGCATTGTCAACTGTTGCGGTCCAGACCGATTGCCGACAGCATACGCCCATGATCGCCGCGACGATGGGAGTAAAACAGTGAGGGTTGGCATGAGGTACAAAGCGGTAACGTTTCAATCGCTGCACTGGCTACGCCGGCGTCTTCCAACTGAGCGCGCAGCGCCATCTGCAGGTCAAGCCGAAGCGGCAGGATCGGGTTCCAGCGTGGATCACGAGGATGCCCAGGCGGCGCGCCGGTAAGAAACAGCATCGGATAGCGGCTGCGCACCGGATCGGGTTCCGCCGATTGAAACCAGGTGTCGGCGGCAGCAAAACGGGCAGCAAAGGCCTGCCGCACCTCATCGCCGACTTCGTAGCAACAGCCGCGAATGCAGGGGCCAATCGCAGCACGAATATCCTCGGGCCGAGCGCCAAAGGCAGCGCGCATTTCGCCCACCGCAACCTGGGCCACACGCGCCAGAGTCCCGCGCCAACCCGCATGTACAGCCGCAACCGCACGGCGCTGAACATCCACCAGCAGCACCGGGCAGCAGTCGGCTGTGCGAATCGTCAACAACGTCCCTGGGGAGCGGCTGATCATGCCATCACCAGCCTGCCCCGGGCGCGGATCTTGCCAGACGGCATTGCCGTGCACCTGGCGCAGCATCAACAAACGCGGATGCTGCGGAACGTGCTGGGGCTGCGGATGCGACAGACCGCAGCTGCGTGTGCCAAAGCCATGGTGCAACCAGGAAATCGCGCTCAGATTCCCGGCTCGCAGTATAGGGCTTGCTGTCGCCATAGTTCCAGTGTACGGGGTTGGTTGGTGCTACCATTCAAGCTATGAGCTTGGTCTCCATGTGCCTCTGTTGTAGCCTGCAACGGCGCCGGGGTGGGTGGGAACAAGTTTCGATCTAAGGTTTTAGACTCAATGGAAACTGTTCAGCCCACCGCGCGGTGGGCTTTTTCATTTTTAGAAAGGAAATCATCGCATGAGCACCGAAGTAGCTGAACGCACGCTGCCGCGCATTAACGAGGCTGCGCCTGATTTTGAAGCCAAATCCACCCAAGGAACGATTCACCTAAGCGATTTCAAGGGGAAGTGGGTGATGCTTTTCTCCCATCCCGCTGATTTCACCCCCGTCTGCAGCACCGAGTTCATGGCCTTTGCGAAGCGCTATCCGGACTTTGAAAAACTCGGCGTGCAGCCCATCGGCGTCAGTATCGACAGCGTGTACAGCCACATCGCCTGGGCGCGGAGCATGGAACAACTCGGGGGTACGAAAATTCCGTTCCCGATCATCGCTGATCTGAACACGCACGTGGCACAGAGCTATGGCATGATCCATCCGGGGGCGGGCGACACCGCGCCCGTCCGCGCGGTGTTTTTCATTGATCCCAAGCAGACGATCCGGGCGATCCTGTATTACCCGCAGTCCACCGGACGCAGCGTGGACGAGATTCTGCGCGTGTTCGCTGCCCTGCAAACCACCGACGCGCACGGCGTGTCCACGCCAGCCGACTGGAAGCCCGGCAGCGCGGTCGTGGTGGGGCCGCCGCAAAGTCAGGCCGATGCGGAAAAACGGGTTGCCGACAAGTCGCTGCACGTACGCGACTGGTATTTGTCGGAAAAAGAACTGACGCCGGTAGCCAACGCCAAGGCGCGGTAGCTACAGCCCCGGCGGGTGCAGCCGCATCCGCTGCCGCCTACGTTCGGCGGCTGGCGGAGGCGGCGGCACGCGCGGGCGCGGGCGCGGGCGCGGCGGGCGCCGGAGCCTCTTCCTTTTCCTTTTCCTTAGGGGCGGCGACGAGGCCGAGCCGTTTGCGCATTTCTTGATCGAGCTTTTGGAACTGCTCAGGATGCTCGGCCATATACTGCTTGGCGTTCTCGCGGCCCTGGCCAATGCGCTCACCCGCGTAGGAGTACCAGGAGCCAGATTTTTCGACCACGTTGTTGGCTACGCCCAAATCGATCAGATCGCCGGTTGCGCTGATACCCTCGCCATACATGATGTCGAACTCGGCCTCGCGGAACGGCGCGGCGACCTTGTTCTTCACCACCTTGGCGCGGGTGCGGTTGCCGATGACCACGTCGCCGTCTTTAATGGCCGCAATGCGGCGGATGTCGACGCGAACCGAAGAATAAAACTTGAGCGCACGGCCGCCGGTAGTGGTCTCCGGGCTGCCGAACATCACGCCGATTTTTTCGCGGATCTGATTGATGAAGATCATCGAGGTGCGCGATTTTGAGACCAGGCCGGTGAGCTTGCGCAGTGCCTGCGACATCAGGCGCGCCTGCAGGCCGACGTGCGAATCGCCCATTTCACCATCGAGTTCAGCCTTGGGCACGAGCGCCGCGACCGAGTCAATCACCAGTACATCCACCGCACTGGAGCGGACCAGTGCTTCGGCAATCTCCAGCGCCTGCTCGCCATAGTCGGGTTGCGAAACCAGCAGGTTATCCACATCGACGCCCAGCTTGGCTGCGTACGCCGGGTCAAGCGCGTGTTCGGCGTCGACGAAGGCGGCCATGCCGCCGGCCTTTTGCGCTTGCGCGATCACCTGCAGCGCCAGCGTGGTTTTGCCCGAGGATTCCGGGCCGAAGATTTCAATCACCCGTCCGCGCGGCATGCCGCCCACGCCCAGCGCCGCATCCAGCGAAAGCGCGCCGGTGGAAATGACGGCGATCGGGCCGATGGAGTCATGCGAGCCCAGCCGCATGATCGAGCCCTTACCGAATTGCTTTTCAATTTGCGAGAGAGCGGCTTCAATGGCGCGGCTGCGTTCGTCCGACATGGGGGAATAGTAGCACGGGGCCAAGGCGAAGACAAATCGAAGACACCCCTGCGGGGGGGTCAGAACGGCAGTGCCACGCCGACGGTCCGGAAGCGGACGCGCCAGAGCAACGCGCCGTCGTTGCGCGCCAGGCCAACCATCTGGCCACCGCCGCTCCAGAAAACAATAGCAGTACGCGCGATCGCAGCCAGCGTGCCGGCATGCCGCCTCACATGCCAGCGCTCGACGCCGCTGCTGGCATCGTAGAGCTGCAGACCGGCATCGCTTTGCAACAGTACGGCGCCATCACCGGCATGCAGGCGTAGGTCGCGCCCTGCCGCGGCAGAAATCGTGCACGTGTAGCGGCGATCACCATGCGCCAAATCCCAGCCCACCAACTGGTGCGCGCCTCCATTTGCGCTCTCCAGCATAATGGCAGTCTGTTGCGTGAGAGCGAGCTGAGGCGGCGAATCACGGCGCCTCGCCTGCCAGAGCGCACCCGTGTATGTACCACCCCGCACCACCGCCTGATGCCCGACCCAGTCGGTAAACACAAAGCCACTGTCGTCGAGCCTGGCCACCGGGAATGCGTCCACCGTGGGTGCATCACGGCGGTGAAACAGCCGCCGCAAGGGAGCCGCCAGAAAGAATTCATGTTTGGCCCTGGCGTAGAGCAGCAGACCACGCCCATTGCCCCGGAACGGATACAGCGCCCCAGGTACAGCGACCGGCTCCAGCGAGGGATCGCCAAGTGTGTACTGCCACGCCTTCACGACATTCCCGCGATGGCGCTGTAGCATCAATACGCCGGTCGAGGGTAGCGGCATGAGGCGCAGTTCGTCATCATCATCCAGGTCATAGCCGTGGTCCGGACGCCCATCAGCGGCGTTGAGGATCTCCAGGCGCGCGGGCGTGTGCAGATAAATGTAGCGGCCAGTATTGTCGACCACCCATTGCCGCAAAGCGGCGTGATCGCGGCACCAGAGCTGGTGGCCATCGCGGGCGCGCAAGCGGCAAATGCGGGTGGTACGATGGTGAAAATACGGCGCAATCGCCACCGTCCAACTCAGCAGCAGCAATCCATGGCCATCGGTGTAGGTCTGGCCGGTATAGCGCGGAAAGCGCCAGACGACGTGGCCGGTGTGAGCATTGAGCGCCACACCGTCGAGCGGCAGAAAAATGATGTCCGGCGCCACCCGGTACACCGGCTGCACGGCCGCAGCCGCGACGGTCAAAAGCATCAACAGCAGAACTATTTTGAGACCGGTTCCCGTATGCATACAGCAGCAACTGCGGCCAGCTTACGCCTGCACAGCACTGCCGTGCAAACCGGGGAAACACCTCAGAATCGCGCGCCGGTTGCACGGCCGCGCCTGGTTCCGCATTATTTAGTATTTGTAGAAGCCGCGGCCCGACTTGCGCCCCAGCCAACCGGCCGAGACCATGTTGCGCAGCAGCGGGCAGGGGCGATACTTGGTGTCACCCAGGCCCTCGTGCAGCACTTCCATGATGTTCAGGCAGACATCGAGGCCGATAAAATCGGCCAGCGTCAGCGGGCCCATGGGATGCGCCATGCCGAGCTTCATGATTTCGTCAATGGCTTCCGGCGTGGCCACGCCCTCCATGACGCAATAGATCGCCTCGTTGATCATGGGCAGGAGCACGCGGTTGGAGATAAACCCAGGGTAATCACGAACCTCGACCGGGGTCTTCTCCAGCCGTAGCGCCAAGTCATGCGCGGCCTGTACGGTGGTGTCAGAGGTTTGCAATCCCCGGATGACCTCGACCAGCTTCATCATCGGCACCGGGTTCATGAAATGCATGCCGACGAACTGCTCAGCGCGCCCGCTGGCGGCCGCCAGCTCGGTAATCGAAATCGAGCTGGTGTTGCTGGCGAGCAGTGCGCCGGGAGCGAGCACCTTATTGAGCTGCGCGAGCAAGGGCAGCTTGATTTCGCGGCGCTCGGGCACGGCCTCGATGGCAAACTGCGCACCGGCGGCGGCAGCGACCTCGGTGGCCAGCGTAATGCGCTTGCGCGCGCCCGCGGCAGCGCCTTCGTCGAGCTTGCCTTTGGAAACTTCGCGCGCCAGGTTTTTTTCGATGGTGCCCAGCGCCTTTTTACCGGCGTCGGCGCTGGCCTCCACCAGCACGACGTCCAATCCACACTTGGCGAGCACATGGGCAATGCCGTTGCCCATGGTACCGCCGCCGATGACTGCAACCTGTTTGATGTCTGCCATGAGGGTTCTCTTACAAGCGCTCGATCGCCATACCGACAGCATTGCCGCCGCCGAGGCAGAGGGCGGCAATGCCGCGCTGGACCTGCCGGCGCTCCATCTCGTACATCATGGTCACCAGAATGCGGCAGCCACTGGCGCCGATAGGATGCCCGAGCGCAACCGCGCCGCCATTGACATTGACACGATCAGCATCGAGTCCGAGCTCGCGGATCAAAGCCACTCCCTGCACGGCAAACGCCTCGTTGAGCTCGTACAGATCCACATTGCCTGCATTCCACCCGGTTTTGGCCCAGAGCTTGCGCACTGCCTCGACCGGCGTCATCATCACCCACTGCGGCTCC
Organism: Terriglobales bacterium; assembly: GCA_050745425.1. GTDB lineage: Bacteria > Acidobacteriota > Terriglobia > Terriglobales > SCQP01 > SCQP01. The sequence continues at coordinate 7,721 of JBOGKK010000156.1, read as the reverse complement.
AGGCCGCTGACCGCCTGGGCCACAATGCGGAACTTGGGCTTGAGACTGAGTTCCTGCGCCTTGCTGAGCGTGGTCACGACCACCGCTGCTGCACCATCGTTGACACCAGGCGCATTGCCGGCGGTGACGGTGCCGTCTTTTTTGAATGCGGGCTTGAGCTTGCCCAGCGCCGCGATCGAGGTATCGGCGCGCGGCCCCTCATCGGCCGCAATGACCACCGGCTCGCCTTTCTTTTGCGGAATCTCGACCGGCACGATCTGCGTGTCGAAATAGCCGGCCTTCATTGCCGCCACGGCTTTCTTGTGGCTGCCGAGAGCATACTCGTCCTGCTCCTGGCGGGTGATCTTGTATTTTTCGGAAACCAGCTCGGCCGTCTGTCCCATGTGGAAGTCGTTGAACACATCCCACAAGCCATCGTTGATCATCGAGTCCACCGCTGTCTGATTACCCATGCGATAGCCAGTGCGCGCACCAGGCAACAGGTAGGGGCAGTTGGACATGGATTCCATACCGCCAGCAACGACAATCTGCGTATCGCCCAGCAGCACGCCCTGTGCCGCCAGGCCTACCGCCTTGAGGCCCGAGCCACATACCTTGTTGATCGTGAGTGCCGCCACGTGGGGGGCGAGGCCGCCGTACAGCGCCGCCTGGCGCGCCGGATTCTGACCGTTGCCTGCCTGCACCACATTGCCCATGATGCACTCGTCAACTTGTTCGGGCTTGATGCCGGCGCGCTTTACCACCTCGCGCACCACAAGAGCACCCAACTGCGGCGCCCTTACCGGCGCCAACCCGCCCAAAAAACGCCCGACCGGCGTCCGGACCCCTGCCACAATGACCGCTGATTCGCTCATGTATTGAGTATAGCTTTCGTGTTCCCCATGCGCGTGGCCACCGGGAACAAAGCGGGCGTCCTGGAGTCCAGGACGCCCGTGAGCGATGATTCGGCAGGTTATGCCTAAGAACCCGGGGTCGGGCTGCCGGCCGTGGCCAGGCTGTTCTTCAGGATTTTAATTTCCACCGTGCCGCCGCGAGTGTGCCGGGTTGGCGCGGCTGCACCCATATCCGCCGCCACCGGAGCCGTGGCATTGCCCATGCCCATGGTGAAAATGCGATACAGCGGGACGTTATGCTGCAATACCAGATAGCGGACGACGGTGTTGGCGAGATCCATGCTGGCGGTATCGCCGGCGCGGCCCCTGCGTGTAGAATAGGCGGTCACCTCGACGACATAGCCCTTTTCAGTGTCCAGATTTTGCAAAAAGGAGTTAAGCTCCTGCTCGGTTGAGGGGTTGAGCTTGGCCGGGCCTGGCTTGAAGTGCAGCACTGCTTGCTGGGCGACATGGTATTGATCAACACCCTGAATTTTTGTATTCACGCTGGCGACCTTCTGGCCGAGCTGGTCGGCTTGTGAAGAGGTCTGCTGGACCTGTTGCGCGGCGGCGTCGGCGTCGTCGTTGGCCTGCTGCGCGCGTGCACTGGCTTTGGCGATGGCCGCCTTGTTGGCAGCGTTAAGAGCCGCAATCGATTTTGCGTTCCCGGCATTCAGGCCATCCACTTCGTCCAGACGGTCGTGAATGGGGGCAAGTTGATTCTGCACGTACTTTTTGCGGGCAAAAGGATTCAGTCGCCCCCAAAAGCCCTGCTTGATCTGAGGCGTCAGCGGCGGCTTCTTCGTTGCCGTCGCCTGCGTTTGCGTCGAGTTGGCCTGATCGGCCGGATTGGACTGCTGGGCCGTAATCGGCAGCGTACACATGCCGGCCAGAGCCAGCACCACCACACACCCAAACATTGGCCGCTTGCGCGTGATCATCTTCATGGAGATCCCCTCCCACCTGTTTCCATACACGTTGAATGCCAAACTGAAAACGCAGGAAAAGGGAGGTATACGGGGGCCCGGCAGCCTCGGCCGGGAGTTTTTGGGTTGGCAGCAAGTAAAAATGGCGATATCCTTGGCATCGTAGCAGTAGTGCAAGTTGCGAGAGGGGAACAAAGCAGCCATGTTGATTTTGCTGTTCGTGCTCGGAGCCGTTGGAATGCGGTTTATGCCGCATTGGTGGGATTTCACGCCCGTGATAGCCATGCTGCTGCTGGCCGGCTGCTACATGAAGGGTAAAAACCTCTGGGTGCCGATTGTTGCTCTCATGGCCAGCGACTTCGCGCTGAACCTCTGGGTCTACCACGCTCCCGGCGGTCTCGACCAGTACTTTACCTGGGGCACCTACCTGCTCGTGCTCGTCGTCGCGCTCTGGCTGCTGAAGGGCAAAGTCAAGTTGCCGCGCCTGGTGGGCACGGCTTTCGCCTGCTCAACGTTATTTTTTGTGGTCACCAACTTTGGCGTTTGGATCACCGGCGAGATGTATCCGCACACCTTCAGCGGCCTCATGACCTGCTATGCCATGGGCGTGCCCTTCTACCGCACCGCCGCCCTCGGGGACATGGTCTATGCCGGTGCGCTGTTCGGGCTGTATGCGGCCTGCCAAGCCGGCATCGAGCACTGGCAGCAGAGCCGCGTCCGTATTCCCGCATAGCTTCCGTTGAACGCAAGAACGCTGGAAGCGCAGGGCATCAGCTTCCCTACCCACTGAGATTCGTGTATTCTTCCGCCAATGCCTTCGACAAGGGCGCAGGAATCACAACCGCACGGCCTCGTGCGCGGCATGGGGTTGTGGGACGTGGTGCTGTTCAACATTGCCGCAGTGCTGGGACCGCGCTGGGTGGCGACGGCAGCACACACGGGACCCAGCTCGGTCGGCCTGTGGTTAGGCGCGGCGGTATTGTTTTTTGTTCCCGAAGCGCTGGTGCTCACCGAGCTATCGACGCGGTTTCCACGCGTCGGCGGCGTCTACGCCTGGACCAATGAAGCCTTCGGTCCCTTTCACGGTTTCATCTCCGGCTGGGTTTACTGGACCTACAGCATTGTCTACTTCCCTGCCCTGTTGAACGCGAGCGTGGCCATGTCGGCCTACATGGGCGGGCCCAAATTCGCCGCCCTGGCCACCAACAAGCTGTTCGTGATCGTGGGCGCGCTCATCATCCTCAGCATTGCCATCTGGATGAACATCGTAGGCGTGCGCATCGGCAAATGGCTGGAAAATGCCGGCGCCATCGGCACCTATCTGCCCCTGCTGCTGCTGGTGATTTTTGGTGCCTGGTTTGCCGCCAGCCACGGCTCGGTCACCACCTTCACCGCCGCCACCATGAACATCCACTTCAGTTGGGGCACGATCAACTACTGGGCTCAGATTGCCTTTGCCTTTGCCGGTCTGGAAGTGATCTGCTTCATGGGCGAAGAGGTTCGCGATCCGCAAAAGACTTTCAAGCACGGGATTCTGATCGCCGCCTGCGCCATTGTCGTCGCCTACGTGCTCGGGACCATGGGTACGCTGGCGATTCTGCATCCGGGACAAGTGGACCTGCGTGCGGGCGCGATTCAGGCCTTGACCTCGGCCGCCGGCCAGTTCGGACTGGCCTGGATCGCCATCATCATGGCCACGCTGCTGTTCATCGGCAATATCGGCGGCGTCGGCACAACCGTCGCCGGCGTTGCACGCGTGCCGTTTGCGGCCGGAATTGACCGCTACATGCCGCGCGCATTCGGCAAAATTCACCCCAAGTGGCGCACGCCCTGGGTGGCGATGCTGGTACAGGGCGGGGCAGCGGCGCTGCTGCTCATCATCAGCCAGATTGGCGGCGCCAGCGCCGCCAGCGCCTATCAACTGTTGGTCGACGCTACCGACATCATGTACTTCATTGCCTTCGCCTACATTTTCCTGGCCGTGCTGGCGATGCGCAAACGCCCCGATCGCGGCGCCCAACCCGGCCATGCCCTGATCCCGTTCGGCCAGGCCGGCGTATGGGTGTGCGGCATGCTAGGGCTGCTGATCACGCTGCTGTCCATCATTATTTCGCTGATTCCGCCCGATGACCTGCAGGGCTCGCGCATGTGGTTTGAGATCAAGCTGGTAGGCATCTGTGTGGTGCTCATTTTCAGTGGCCTGATCCTGTACTGGCGCAAGAACAAACGTGGCGGCCCGGAGACCGCCTCCGCCGCCGGCGCCTGAGCGGCGCGCCACGTTTCTCCGGGGCGCTTCCTGCAGTTGCTCAGCCTTCGACGCACGGTCGCGCTAAAATAAGCTATGCCGCTATTGGCTGAGTCCAAGTGCGATTTGGACAACTACCTGCGCTACCCCGATCATGCCCTCGACGGTCGCATTGCCGAGTTGAAGGCGAAACTCGCCGGACGTGTGCTGATTCTCGGCCATCACTATCAGCGCGATGAGGTCATCCGGTTCGCCGACTACCAGGGCGATTCGCTGGGCCTGGCGCAGCAATGCACCCAGCACCCGGAAGCCGAGTTCATCGTTTTCTGCGGTGTACACTTCATGGCCGAAAGTGCCGACATCCTGCGCGCGGACCACCAGCAGGTGACCCTCCCCGACCTCAACGCCGGCTGTTCCATGGCCGATATGGCCGAGTATCCGCAAGTGCTTGATGCCTGGGAACAACTGCAGGAGCTCGGGCTGGTGGACGAGTATCTGCCCATTACCTACATGAACTCGACCGCCCGCATCAAGGCCTTTTGCGGCGAGCACGGCGGGCTCGTGTGTACTTCCTCCAACGCACCCGCCGCCTTCCGCTGGGCACTGGCGCAAAAGCCGAAAGTGTTGTTCCTGCCCGATCAACACCTGGGGCGGAACACCGGCGTCAAGGTGGGCCTGGGGCTGGAAGAGATGCTGACCTGGGACCCACGCCAGGACTACGGAGGCCACACGCCCGAAGCCCTCGCCCAGGCACGCATTCTGCTCTGGAAAGGGCATTGTTCGGTACACCAGCGTTTCCGTCCCGAACACATCGACCAATGGCGCGCCAAGGAACCCGGCATCAAAGTCCTGGTTCATCCGGAATGCTGCCACGAGGTGGTCGCCAAGGCCGACTTGGTGGGCTCAACCGGATTTATCATCAAGCAACTGGCCCAGGCGGCACCGGGCGCGCGCTGGGCCATCGGCACCGAGCTACACCTCGTACATCGGCTCGCAGCGCGCCACGAAGACCAGTTCATTTCTCCGCTCGACAACGACGGCTGTCCGGTGTGCTCGACCATGTTCCGCATTTCACCTCAACATCTGGCCTGGGTGCTCGACAACCTGGTGCAGGGTCAAGTGGTCAACCGAATCGCGGTCAAGCCAGAGGTCAAGCACTGGTCCCGTGTCGCTCTCAGCCGCATGCTGGAGCTCGCGCCTGCCCCGACGGCCATGGCAGGAAAGCCGTGATGAGCACCGAACGTACGTTCACTCTCGGCGAGGCACAGGATCTGTTGCCACTGCTCGATGGCTTGCTGCAAAATGCCATGGCGGCACACCGGCGTATCGAAGAACTGGACGAGCAGTTGCAGGCGCTGATCAGCCATATCCTCATTGCCGGCGGCGTTCAGGTCGATCCGATCCGCACCAGCAGCCTGCGCAGCGAGCGCGAGCGCAGCGCGCGGCAATTGGAAGACACGCTGCGCGAAATCGCCGCCAGCGGCGTGCAACTCAAGGATCTCGACGAAGGCCTGCTCGATTTTCCGTGCCTCCTGAACGGCCGCCTCGTGTTGCTGTGCTGGAAGCGGGGCGAGCAGGTCATCGAACACTGGCATGGTATGCAGGAAGGGTTTGCCAAGCGTAAACCACTCGACCCGTCCATGTACCAGGGAGAACGGCGGCATATCCACTAGCATGCGGATCGTCCTGCAACGCGTGCGCTCGGCTTGCGTGCGCGTCGGAGGCGTACAGGTGGGGGCGATCGCAACCGGCTACGTGGCACTGATAGGAGTGGCGCGCGGGGATACCACCGCCGATGTCAACTACCTCTGCCGCAAGTTGATCGCTCTGCGCCTGTGGCCGGATGCGGCTGGCAAAATGAATCGTTCCTTGCTGGAAGCGGTCGCGCCCCCGGCTGTTCTGGCGATTTCGCAATTCACGCTCTTGGCGGACACCCGGCGCGGCTTGCGGCCCAGCTTCGAGCAGGCGGCTCGGCCCGAACAGGCTCGAACCCTGTATGCAAGCCTGATCGCTCAACTGCGCTCCGCCGGTGTCACCGTCGCTACCGGCGTATTTCAGGCCGACATGGATGTTGAGTTGGTCAATACAGGCCCGGTCACAATAATGCTCGATTCGCACCAGGGCGTGGCAAGCAAGACACAGATCAGCGCTGGCGTGTAGCATTTAAGTCACTGCAACAAAATGCTTTAGCCGCGACTCTGTTGGTATGTCAGGATAAATCGACATGCCGAGTGAAGCCACGCTAGCCCGCTGTGCCACGACTTCCGGAGTGGGGCTGCACAGTGGCACCAGCGCGCAATTGAAGCTGTTGACGGCTCCCGCCGGCAGCGGCGTACGTTTCCGGCGCACCGACCTCGACGGATTCGTCGTCGAGGCACGATCCGCCAACGTGGCCAAAGTCAGCTACGCCACCAGCCTGATGAAAAAGGGCGTGTTCATCTCCACCACAGAGCATTTGCTTTCGGCCCTGGTGGGTGCGGGCGTCGACAATGTTGTCGCCGAACTGGACAACCTCGAAGTTCCCATTCTCGACGGCAGCGCACTCCCGTTCATCGAAATGATTGCCGCCGCCAAGCTGAGGCGCCAGCAGAGGCGCCGCCGCGTAATCGAGATCATTGAGCCGCTGGAGCTGCGCGAGGGGGAGAAGTTTATCGGCATTTATCCCTGCCGCGAGTACCGTCTTCACTATCGCATCGACTTTCCCCACCCGGTCATTGGGCGCCAGGAGTTCGCGCTGGCGCTGACGCCGGAGAGCTACCGGCGCGAGTTGGCGCCGGCCCGGACATTCGGCTTTCTCGCCGATTTTGCGGCCATGCGGCGCCAGGGTCTGATCCGCGGCGGCAGCCTGGACAATGCCGTGGTGTTGGATGAGAAGCGCGTAGTCAACGGTGAACTGCGCTTTCGGGACGAGTTTGTCCGCCATAAGATGTTGGATTTGATCGGCGATCTGGCACTGTTGGGCGCGCCCCTGGCGGCCGAGGTGCGCGCCAACCGCGCTGGTCATGCCCTGCACACCGCGCTGGTACAGCGCCTGCTGCGCGAACGCCGCCATTGGCGCTGGGCGGAGGTGGAAAAAGCTGCCGCCGCAACTGCGCGCACGCGCACCTCGGCGGCCACTTCCTGGGCCACCGCCCGCGCCTATACTGAATAAAGGGTTTTCGAATCGTTTGGAAATGGAGAAAGAATGAGTACCCTTACCGAAGATTTGTCCGTCGATGCCCAGGAAACGAATCCCTGGGCGGCACAGGCCAGCCGGTTCAATACTGCGGCCCAAAAACTGAACCTCAACGAAGGCGTTGCCAAGATTCTCGCCCATCCGGCACGTGAGCTCACCGTTCATATCCCGGTGCAGATGGATGATGGACGCATTGAAGTGTTCACCGGCTATCGCGTCCAACACAGTGATGCCCGCGGCCCCTGCAAGGGCGGCATCCGCTACGCTCCCGATGTATCGCTCGACGAGGTCCGTGCACTGGCCACCTGGATGACCTGGAAGTGCGCCGTCGTCAACATCCCCTTCGGCGGCGGCAAGGGCGGCATCATCGTCGACCCGCACATCCTTTCGCGCAGCGAGCTGGAACGGTTGACACGCCGCTACACCGCCGAGCTGATCCCTTTCATCGGGCCTGAACGCGACGTACCCGCTCCCGACGTCAACACCAACGCGCAGATCATGGC
>JBOGKK010000155.1:0-9353 GCA_050745425.1 Terriglobales bacterium | reverse complement strand
CGCCAGCGGCGTGATCCAGGTGCCGAAGATGTTGTGGGCGTAAAACCACGACCACTCCGCATCCACCATGCCGTAGAGCGCGCCCGAGGGCTTCCACATCACGTTGCCGAGGAAGTAGACGATGAGGGTTGCCGCCAGGGCGCCGACCAGATACCACATGCTCACGTAGAGCAGTTGCTGTTTGCGCCGGCGCAGCGTCTGCAGCACGTTCCAGGCGAGCATGAGCAGGCACGCCATGATGATCAGATCGATGGGCCAGACGTATTCGGCGTATTCGTGCGACTGCGTATAGCCGGCGGCCAGGGTGAAGATGCCCAGCACCACGGACAGGTTCCACAACCACATCGTCCAGTTGCCCAGACGCTCGCTGTACAGGCTGGTGCGGCTGAGACGGCACAGCGCATACAGAAACGCTCCCACCAGCAACATCGACAAAAAGCCAAACACGTTGGTGTTGACGTGAATGGGCCGGATGCGCGGAAACAGCATGTAGCGCGTCTTGACCAGTTCCGGTGACACCAGTTCGGTCGCCATGGTAAGTCCATACACGACGGCGACAAAGAACCACCAGGCGCCGGAGATGATAAAGCGGCGCACGGTCGAGCCCGGTTCGGTGTTAATGAATCGGAATCCTCTCATACGGTGTTTCCATTTCCGCCGCCGCCGGTGGTGGCTCCTTTTTTCTTCGGCTTGGCCGTCCGGGGCAGTCCTTTGGGCGTGACCGGCCCCTCCGGCAGAACGACCAGCGGTCCCTGGGGAACATGCGCGGGCGGAGCGACGTGGATTCGCGGCCGGGAGGGGAAGGCGCCGTGTTCGGTGCCGCGCACACGGGCCGGTGGATTGCCGACGATGTGGTAGGCGGGCTCGAGGATGGTGGTGGCCGGTGGCGCTTCCGGCAGACCCGAGCCGAAGCGGCGCCGCAAGTAGCCGACCAACTGATCGCGCTGCGCTTCGCTGAGGTACAGGCGGAACTCGTGCCAGCGCGGGCCCAGTGGAGGCGAAGTGGCCATGCCCGTATGCGTCACCATGCCGCCGCTGATGGCGGCGAACAATTGCGCATCGGTCTGCTTGGGCACGAGCGCGTTCAAGTCCGGGGGACGCGGATTGTATTCGAGACCGGCCGGGGCGTCGCCGCGTCCGCTGGCGGCATGGCAGAACTCGCACTGATCGTGGTACAACTTCGCCCCCAGCGCGGGCGAGTAGTGGACCTGCAGCGGCGGCAGCCCGAAGTCCACGTTGTCGTAGCCCAAGCCGTCGCGCGGGACCGTCCCCGCCGGCAGCGGAATCCGCGGCGCTTTGCGCGGCCCATAGGCGTAGTTGAACGACATTTCGTCTTTGAAAAAGCCCACTCCCTGGTACAGCCACCAGCACACGAACCCGACCGAAATCGCCAGCACCACGAGAGTGGTCCAGCCGATGCGGCGCAGGTTCTGCTCCTGCGGGTCTTCGTTGAATGGGAAAAGTCGAGGCATGCGGGTGATCGCGTTCAGTGGCGCATCGGGTGCCACACCAGAGCTTCGTGCATGATCGGATCGCGAACCGGGAACAGCGGCACGCGGCGCATCGCCCACAGATAGCAGAGGCCGTAGGCGCCGACAAAGCCGCAGGTCAGGAACGCGGAACTGAGCAGGGGCGGAAAGCCGTGATGCCAGACCGAGACGTCAACCATCAGGTTTTGCTGCAGCCAGATGGCGCCGAGCGAGATGCAGGAGATGTAGGCGAGGGTGCCCGCGCGGCGCTTGTAGCTGCGGCTGAGGCCGAAGCCGAAGGGCAGGAAAAAGCCGAGCGTCAGCGCCACCCACGAGAGCGTGACCCAGGGGTGCTGTTGCGACAGGCGGATGAGAATATGGATGTCATCCTGGCGGTTGGCATACCAGAGGACCATGAACTGCGTCCAGAACTGATAGGCCCAGAAAATGGCAAACGCAAAGGCGATTTCGCCGGCATCGTGCAGGATGTCGGCACTGATGATCTCCTTCAGTCCGAACCGCCGCCGCCACATCGTGGCCAGCAGGCACACCATGGCGCAGCCGGCGTACCAGCTGGTGATGAAGAAGAACCAGGGATAGATGTAGTTGTACCAGCCGATGTAGAGCGACAGGTTCAGGTCCACGCCCAGCACGCCGTACAGGTAGCAGAAGCAGAAAACCAGAATGACCCAGAGCCGCGACAACTTCCCCTGCGCGCGCCGCGCCCCCGTGCTGCTCTTGCCCGTCAGCGCGCCGTAGTCGTTGGCGCGGTCGGGCCGGGTCGATACGCGGAAGAAATACCAGCTCAGCCAGGCGAGCAGGATGAAGATGCCAATATCGCGCGTTTGCATCCAGATGTGGTTTGTCCACGGCAGCTTTACCGGATGCGCCCACCAGGTATAAATGTATTTATGCTCGAAAAGGATGGGGATGAACAGCAGCACGCTCAACAGCAGCGGCGCTGCCATGCCCTCGGCGATGCGCTGCAGCGGCCGTGCCCAGCGGGCGTTGCAGCCGCGCGTCACCGCCGACCACACCACCACCGCCTGGGCAATGCCGGTGACGAAAATAAAATCGGCGAGATAGTTGAGCCACAACGCCTCCGGGTCGGTGAAGACCAGAAACAGGAATCCGCCAATACCGATCGCCACCAGAATCCACAGGATGAGGATCACCTTTTGGGGCGCGGTTCCGCGCAGCTCGGCGATCTGAGCGGGAACGGTAAAGGTCGGGTTGGCGCTCATTCTTCCGTTTCCTCCCACTCGACGGGCATGGCCAGGCGCCCGCGATCGGGGTTGTACACGAGCCAGCTCTTTTCGGCCCCCGAGCGTTCGAGCAGACTGCGCAACTCGGCTGCGTGGCGGCGCGCGCACGTCAGAAACACACCATAGTGGTCGTGCATGAACTCCGGCCGATAGGCTGCCGGCAGCGTCAGGTGCGGAAACTTACCCTTCACCATGCAGGCGCCGGTACAGGCAAAGGCGGCGTACAACACGGTCATTTCAAAACAAATGCAGATAAACGGCGGAAAGCTCACAATCGGTTTTCCTCCGACCACCAGCGGCCAGTTGCGCGACATCCAGATCACCATCGCAAACGCCACGGCCACGCCGCCGAAGATTCCTCCCAGCAGCGTCCAGAGGCGCACGACGCTGGTGGTCGAGCCGTCGCGCAGCTCGCGCAGCACTTCTTCATCGGCGAACGGCGAGTAGGCCTCGAACTCGATGCCCTGGTCGCGGGCCTGCGCCAGCGCCCGCCGCCACGGGTGTTCATCGGTGAAGGAAGCGGCCACGCCGCAAAATGGCGCCTGCCTCGTGCGTTCGCCCTGAGCCTTGTCGTTAGCCACTGGGAAGCACCTCCTCGCTGGCCGTTTCCGGCCACAGTCCGGCTCCCTTGAACGCCTCGACCATGCGCTTGGCCTCGACCACATCGCGCTTCACCTCCGCCACCGGCAGACACGGCGCGAATTGGACGAACAGCAGGAACTGGAGCATGAACCAGCCAAAGCTGCCGGCGATGATGCATACCTCGACCCACTGCAGGTGCCACAAGCCCCACGAGCCGGGATCGAAGCTGTAGGCGAGCGTGGTCACAATCAGCACCAGGCGCTCGAGGAACATGCCGATGTTGATCAGAATCGAGACAATGAACAGGCCTACAAAGCTGCGCCGCACGCGCCGGAAGAAAAACAGCAGCGGAAACAGCACGTTGCACACGCTCATGATCCAGAACGGTATCCAGTAATGCCCGAAGGCCCGCAGCCAGTAGGCGGTTTTCTCGTAGGTATTGCCCGAGTACCAGGCCATGAAGTACTCGCTGGTATAGGAAAAGGCCACAATGCTCGAGGTCAGAATGATGAGTTTGGCGAGCGCTTCGCAGTGGTCAATGGTGATATGTTCCTCGAGGTGGAACCATGAGCGCAGCGGAATGATGAGGGTCAGGACCATGGCCAGGCCGCTGAAGATGGCGCCGGCGACGAAGTAGGGCGGGAAAATTTCTTCGTGCCAGCCCGGCAGCAGCGACAGCGCAAAGTCCCACGAGACCATGGTGTGGACGGAGAGCACGAGCGGCGTCGCCAGCCCGGCCAGCAGGATGTAGAGCTTGAGGTAGGGTTTGACCTGGGTGAGCGAGCCGACCCAGCCCAGCGACAGTGCCCCGTAAATGGTGCGCCGCCAGCCGACCGAGCGATCGCGGATCTCGGCAAAATCGGGAATCATGCCGAGATACCAGAAAATGACGCTCACGGTGAAGTAGGTCGAGATGGCAAAGATATCGAGGACGAGCGGCGAGCGGAAATTGACCCAGATGCGCCGGTTGTTGGGGTAGGGAAAGACCCAGTAGGCACGCCACGACCGTCCCAGATGCAGGATGGGAAACAGGCCGGCGGTGGCAATGGCGAAAATCGTCATGGCCTCGGAGGCGCGCGAGAACGAGGGGCGGAACTTCGCCCGGAACAGATACAAGATGGCGCTGATGAGGGTTCCGGAGTGGGCAATCCCGATCCAGAAGACGAAGCAGGTGATGTACATGGCCCACATCACGGGCCAGGCGAGGCCGCTCACTCCCATGCCCTGGTACATCTGCCAGCCCCAGGCCACGGCGCCGATGAGGGTTAAGACGCCGGAAAAGCCGACCCCGATCATCCAGCCCATGCCGGGTGCGTGCCGTACCGGGCGCAGCACGACGCGCGAGACGTCTGCCAGTTGGAACTTTGCCGGTTCGATTTCGCTGCGCAGCATAAATTACGAGGGACCGTTGCCGTAGTGTTTGAACCCACCCGGTGCGTTGAGCACGAACTTGGTTTTTTTGAGGTAATGGCAAGCCGGGTAAGTGTTCTCCTCAGCAAACATTCCGTAGCTGCGCGGCAGGGCGGTGAGCTTCGAGACCTGGCTTTCGGGGTCGACCAGATCGCCAAAGACGATGGCACCGGTGGGGCAGGTCTGCTGGCAGGCGGTCTGAATGTCGCCGTCTTTGATCTTGGTGTGGTTGGTGCGCGCGTCGAGCTCGACCAACTGGATGCGCTGCACGCAGAAGGTACACTTTTCCATCACCCCCTTGGCCCGCACCGTGACCAGCGGGTTTAACTGCTGGTTGAGCGGGTCGGGCCATTGCGGCGTGAACCAGTTGAAGCGGCGGACTTTATAGATGCAGTTGTTGGAGCAGTAGCGCGTGCCGACGCAGCGGTTGTAGACCTGTCCGTTGAGCCCTTCGTCGGTGTGATAGGCGGCAAACACCGGGCACACGTACTCACAGGGCGCATTGCCGCACTGCATGCAGGGCATGGGAATGAAGCGCAGGTCGGGATTGATCTGGGTGGACGGATGGGCGCGCTCGCCCTCGTACTGCTCGACGCGGATCCAGGTCATCTCGCGGTGCGACTGGCAGCCGGAGCGTCCCCAGACGGCAATGTTGTTTTCTGCGTAGCAGGCGGCCTGGCAGGCGTTGCAGCCGATGCAGCTGGACAGATCCACCGTCATGCCCCAGCGATGCTTCAGGTAGGGATGGTGGAAGTGGTAAAAGCTGTCGCGGCCGACGATTTCCTGCGCCGCTGCCGTATCGGCTTGGGCGACGGTCACCGCCAGCGCGACGTTTTTGTCAAACTGGTTGCGCTCGGGCTGCAGATTGGCGAGTGCGCGCGTCCGGCCGGTGGCGGCGAGAGTGACCTTGACGGTTTGCGGCGCCCACACGCCGTTGCTGCTTGCGGCTCCCTGCAGCGGATGCGGCGACTCGCCGGCGCCGTTGGCGAACATGCCAAACAGGGTGTGTCCCTGGCCCATCATCACCCCCACGCAGTCTTCACGGATCCAGGTGGTGACGTAGAGCGAGAAGGAGGCGGAGCCGTGCGGCGAAGTAATGCGGATGACGTCGTTGGGCTGGAAGCCGAGATTGGCGGCGGTTTTGGGATGCAGCTCGCACCACGGATCCCAGGCGATCTTGCTCATGGGTTCGGCGATTTCCTGCGCCCACGGCCGGTTCGCCTGGCGTCCGTCATAAAACTGCACGCTGGGGAACACCACGAGATAGAACGCGCCGGCTCCGTCAAACGGAGCCGCCGCGGCCAGCTCGGCCGGCACGACGGGTGGGGCTGGCGGCGGCAGAGGGAGCGGCGCCGCGGCGGGCTCACTGACGCCCCGGCGCAGTCGCGCGTCCCAGGTTTTGGCGCCCGGCTTGCCGTTCCAGTTGGCCTCGACGGCGGCGTGCATTTTCCCCTCGCCGCCGAGCAGCACATCGCCGGTGGCCCGCGTCTCGTACAGCCGAATTCGCGCCGGCTGGATCATGCCGGCCACATCGCCGCGCGGGGCGTAATCGCCCCAACTTTCCAGATAGTGATCGTCCGGGAGCACCAGATCGGCAAATTTCGTAGTTTCGTCCATCCAACTGCTAAAACTGACTTTGAAGGGAACCGCATCGAGACCCGACAGAATCACGGGATGGTGATAGGCCGGGTTGGCATGGTGCAGGAGCAGCAGGCGGGTGTGGCGGCCGGGGGCGAAAACGTCGAGCACCTGCTTTTGGGTGGCGCAGGCCGACAGCGCATGGGGAGTGGCGGGCAGCACCGTGGCTCCGGTATTGCCCAGGAGATCATTGAGCGCGTTGACGGCGAGCCAGGTGGAAACGGCGCCGCGGTTGTCGTTCTGATAGCCGGGGCCGAGCACCAGCGAGGGGTGGGCGAGGGTTAACCGCGCGGCGGCGGCGGCGATGAGTCCTTCCTCGACCCAACTCTGGTAGGCGGCCTCGCGCAGGCTTACGGCTGGCAGCGCCACGCCCGGCGGCAGCTTCGGCGCACGCCCCAGGCGCCGCGCCACCTCACCCAGCAGTGCCCAGGCCAGGATGGGCTCGCTGCCGGGTTTGGCATTCCACCATTGATCGGCGTTGGCGGCGGTGAGCGACAGGCGGGGTGCAATGGCGAGGAAATGCGCCGGCGTGTGCGTGTGTCCGAAGCTGTGCATGGCGGCGAACGCACCGGCGAACTCGATATTCGACACCCAGGTCTCGAGAAATTCCGCCCCAAAGCTGACCAGCTCGCGGGCGCGCTCAATGTGATAGAGCGGGACGACGGCATGTCCGTAGCTGATCGCCATCGCCTCTCGCAGCGCATCCGGGCAAAGGTATTCGTAATAGAGCGGCCCCGGTGCCCCCTGCGCCTGCAGCCAGCGCCGGATCACGCCGTCGAGCGTGCCGCTTTCGAGCTGTCCCAGCCAGACGATGTCGCCTCCGCGCCCCTCGGCGCTGACCTTGCCCAGCTCGGTCTGGAAGCGGGCGAGCGCCGTATTCCAATCGGTGGGCTGCAACCGGCCGTGGGCATCGCGCAGCAGCGGCTGCCGGAAGCGGTCAGGGTTATAGAGTCCCTCGATCGCGGTCTGTCCGCGCAGGCACAACTTGCCGCGATTGACGGGATGATCGGGGTTGCCCTCGCACTTGCTGGGGCGGCCGGTATTCACACGCACAACCATGCCGCATCCGGCGGGGCATTCGCGGCAGGTGGAGGCGAACATCTGGGGCTTGCCGGGAACGGCGCGGGGATCGGGCACGAGCAGCGGCAGGATGCGTTCGGGCGGCCGGACCGCGCAGGCGGTGATGCCGGCGGCGGCGCCGGCCACGCTCATGGTTTTCAGAAATGTCCGGCGGCTGGGGGTTGCGATTTGTACGAGGTTATCGGGCATGGGTGGACCTTAGTGATGGCAGGCGCCAAAGCAATCGGTGCGCGCGCCCATGGCGCGATGGCAGGTAATGCAGGTGTTCATATTGAAGTCGGTGACCTCGCGCACGCGGTCCATGCTGCCCACGCTGCCGTGGCAGGTCTGGCATTGAATGCCGGCGGCAATATGCGGCTGGTGGGTGAAGCGCACGTAGTCGGGGAGCCAGTACACGCGCTTCCAGGGAATCGGAATCTGGTCACGCCAATAGGCATGCAGCTTTTGAATTTGCGGATACTGCGGAATGATGACGCGATGGCAGCCCATGCATTTCAGCACGCTGGGGATGCCGGCAAAGGTTGAGCGGGGGGCGTCCATATGGCAGAACGCGCACTGAATGCCGCGCTCGAAATGAATCTGGTGGCTGAAATCAATGGGTTGCTGCGGCGCCGCGCGATAGGGTAGATTCTGCAAAAAATACACCCACAGAAACGCTCCGAACAGCAGCGAGACCACAACCGCCAATGCACGCAACCGGAACACTCCCGGCTTAGTTGCTGAACCAAAACTGGAAGTTGCTAACCCGGCCAGGATGGCGCGCTATTCACACTTTGCGGTAGGCTATTCGGAGCGCGATGCCGCCGGCGCAGCGCGGCTTGCCTCCTCGTGCCCGGCCACAGCTGGGATGGCGGCGGGTTTGAGCAGGAGCACCAGGAACAGCGGGACAGCGGCCACATCGACCACGAGGGAAGGCAGCCACATCAGGTAGCCGCCGATCTCTTTGTCCTGATAGGGCGTGAGGCCAAACGGCAGCGGCAGTACGCGGTGGGCGTAGGCGGCGTAGATGCCGACGGGCAGGGCGATGACGACGACGCCGAGCATCAGATTGGCGGCCATGCGGCCGAACAGGTACAGAATCGAGCTCACCGTCGGCATGCGGTGGCCGGCCAGCGGCGATACCACCGGCCACCAGAAAATGAACGCGCTCACCAGAAAGCTGATGTGTTCGAGCGCGTGCAGGCCGTCGCTTGCGAGCGCCAGATCGTAAAAGAACGGGATGTGCCAGAACGCCAAGGTGAAGAACCCGATGGGCCATGACAGGCGCGGATCGCGGCAGCGTTTTTCGATGCCTGCCAGACCCGGCAGCCGCAGCAGACGCTGCGCCACGGGGACGGGCAAGCCCAGCACCCAGAGCGGGGCAACGACTTCGAGTAACAGCAGGTGCTGCACCATATGGGCACTGAACAAGCGGGTCTCGCCCAGCGGGTCAAGCGGGGAGATGAGCGCCAGCAGCAGCACGATCATCGCGACGAGAAAGGTGATGGCGCGCGGCCAGAAGTGCCACTGCCGTTCGCGATGGGCGCCGGTGAGATAGTAGGCGCCAAAGTATGCGGTGACCAGCGCGGCGCAGCCGGAGATCACGGCCGGTTCCAATTGCCAACCCACATCCGCTTAGGTGCGAACGGGCAGTCGAGAGTTGCTGCTCGGTTGGCGCCATTCACCGGCAAGGGGCCGCGGTTGGCCGATTCCGGCTCGCAATCGCAGGAATGGCCGCATAATCTCACTCTTGGAGGCGAAAACCATGAATGAGCAAACGCCCGAGAACACGCCCGAGAGTATGCCCCCATATGCGATGCGCTGTGGCATGCGCGGACGCGGGTTCTTCGGCCCACTGATTCTGATCGCGCTGGGGGTGATTTTCCTGCTCGATCAACTCAGCATCATACCCGCCGGGCAGGGGTTCAAC
>JBOGKK010000154.1:0-21530 GCA_050745425.1 Terriglobales bacterium | reverse complement strand
TCGTGTACTTTCTGGGAAACGTCATGTGGGAGCCGCGCGGGGCGCTCTACGGCATGGTGGATGCGGAGTGGGCGTGGTTTTACGCGCACAACATCTTCGGCACCTGGATCACGCCGCTGGCGCTGGGACTGTGTTACTTCTGGATCCCACGCGAGAGCGACCAGCCGCTCTACAGCCACACGCTCAGCCTGATCGGCTTCTGGCCCTATTTCGCCTTTTACCTGCAAGTAGGCACCCATCATCTGATTGAAGCACCGGCGCCGGCGTGGCTGAAATTTGTCGCTGAGATCAACAGCGTAGGCTTGTTGATCCCGGTCTTCGCCTTTTTAACCAACCAGTGGATGACGCTGCGCGGCAAATGGTGGCGCATCCCCGACAGTGTGGTGTTGAAATTCGTGTTCGCGGGAACCATATTTTACGCCCTGACCTCGATCGAAGGCACACTGCTGGCGCTGCCTTCGGTCCAGCGCATCACGCACTTCACCAACGTCGTCATCGGACACAGCCACCTGGGCCTGCTCGGCTTCGCCGGCTTTATCGCCTGCGGCGCCGGCTACGGCGCGCTGCGCGAGATGTACGGCGAAATTTACAGCGAACGGCTGGCCAACCTGCAGTACTGGCTGATGCTCATTGGCATCGTGGGCTTCACGATTGTGCTCGACGACGCCGGCTTCATCCAGGGCAATGCCTGGCGCAACGGCGAGGTGGTCTACCGCGTGTTGCCGGAGATCATGAACGACTACATCATACGTGCCATTCTGGGCTGTTTCATCGTCGTCGGCGCGGCGATTCAGCTCTACAACTACTGGCGCACGACCCAGATGCACCAGGAGCGCGGCGCCGAGGAGACGGCGCTCGCCAGCAGCTACGAGCCCGTGGTGGAGACGCGCTGAGCCATGGCCACGCCCCGCACGGTCGCGGTTGGCATTGCGCTCATCGCCGCCTGTACTTCCTCAGTGGTTCTGTTTCTTCCGGCCCTGACCGCGCCCATCCGGCCCAGCAGCATTTACCGTCCCCGTACCCCTCTGGAAAACGAAGGGCGCAAGCTCTATATCGCCAACGGCTGCATCGGCTGCCACACTCAATATATCCGGCCCAGCGACTGGAACTATACCCACATGCGGGTTTCGCAGGCCGGCGATTATATCGACGACAGCCCGCACCTGCTGGGCTCGGAGCGCACCGGGCCCGATCTCGCCCAGGAAGGCGGCATGCACCCGGACGACTGGCACGTCGCCCACTTCACCGACCCGCGCTTCACGCGGCCGATTTCGATCATGCCTGATTTCGCATTCCTGAATAACCACCAGATGACCGCACTGATTGCCTTTATTCAGTCCCTGGGCGGCAAAATGGCCGATGCACGCATGGCGCGGCAACGCTATTGGAAAACGAAACTGATCGCCGCCTATCACCAGGGCGAAGACTACAACGTGCAGTTCCTGAACTCACACGTGCCGCCCCAATGGCGCGACATGCCCAACCCGTATCCGCCCACGCCCGAAGCCCTGGCGCGCGGCGAATTCGTCTACCAGCAGGAATGTATCACCTGCCATGGCCAGGTCGGCGATGGCAACGGCCCGGCGGCGCGCTACCTCGACCCCAAGCCCTTCAACTTCACCCTGCTGAAACGCGAACCCTGGTCTGGCGGGCTGCTCTACTACCAGATCATGAACGGCATCACGGGCAGCGCCATGCCCTATTTCAAGGAGGATCTCGAGTCGGCAAAAATCTGGTCGGTGGCCAACTACATTGCCGTCGAATTCATCGGCGAGCATATCGACTCCAATGCCGCCGACAACGGCATCGATGCCGCCCTGGAGCCACCGCGCAAACCTGGCCTCACCATGCCTCCCTATGTAGGCCCGATTCCCGTACCCATGGGCATTTCCATCCAAAAGATTTACCAGTGCTGCCCGCGCCTGAAACCCCCAACCCCGAAGTCGCCGTGTTGCGGCTAATCACTCATCGCTGAACATCATGACCCTGCACCTCTGGCTCATTCTTTTCATTATTTCAATGGCCTTCAGCGCCGAAGTGCTCGCTTGGGCCGTGCTGCACGGGCAGTTCCGCAATCTGAAGCGCGGCAACGTCATGCCGCTACGGGCGGCGGGCAGCACCGCCGTGCCGCCGCGGCCCAGACTTCGCAAATCGATTGCGCTCTGGGCCAGTTTCGCCGTGCTGGCTCTGTATTGGGGCGATGCCATGGTCAAGCTGGTGAAACTGGCGCTGTAGCAACGCGGCCGAGCTGATAGGCATCGCAAAACTACGATGGGACAAATCACCCATTTAATCGTCATCCAGCGTGCGGCCCTGATCCTGTTGCTCGGTTTCGCGCTGGCCGGGTTTGTCTGCCTCATCTATCTCAGTGGACGCGGCAAGCACAGTCATTACGACGGCAAGCCCATCGAGCCCGTCCACGAATATGGCGGTTGGTTGAAGGAAGGAAGCGGACGGGTTCCGCTTTTCCTCAAGATTTGGATCATCGCCATCGCCGCTTGGGCGATCGCCTTCACCGCCCTAGTCATCCATCACGGGTATTGGTACTGAGCTATGGCATCACGGCAATACGATGAACGTACGCCGGTCGACCGGACGACGCAGACGTTCCGGGAATGGAGCCTGATCCTGGGCCTTTGTCTCATGCTGGTCGTCTGGGCGCTGATTGCTTTCGCCGCTATCGGCAGTGGCACCCGCCTCAGCCCCAACTACAACCTGGTCAATCCCACTCCGGCGGGACAGGCCTATAACACCATCCACGAATTCCAGAGGCCACGGCGATGAGCGAAGCCCCTCCTCCGACCCCTCCCAATCCGGCCGACAATCCGGATGCTTCCACGATCGACATGATGCGCGGCCTGCTGCAGGAAGCCGCCGCCTATGGCCGCGACCTGGTGCATCTCTTTTTCACCGAGCTCAAAGAGCAGTCGCGCTCGATGAAAGTCCTGATCGGTATGGCCGCCGCCGCAGGCCTGTTCCTGACCTTCGCCTTCTGCTGGCTCAGCCTTGCCCTCGTCGGCGTCATCTCCTACGGCATCGGGAGCTGGCGCTGGGCGCTGCTCATCGTCGGCGTCGGTTACGCCATTATCGGCCTGCTCATGCTCATCCCCGTCGCCACCGGCCTCAAAGGCGCGCTGCCCACCTTCGAGCACACCCGCCGCCGCATCGAGGAAGATACGCAGTACGTGAAAAATAAGCTCGCCGCATAACCTCCCCATGCTAGGCTCCCTCCATAGGAGGCAACGGAATGCTTTCACGCTGTTTGCGCCCGATGATGCGCCAAACCATGTTCGCGGCAGGCGCCGTGATGGTGTTGGCAACCTCGATGGCCTGGGCTGCCTCACCAACGGCAAGAGCCTTGTTGCACACCGCCGAAGCGCAGGCGCAATCATCGCACCGGAATGTGCTGGTGATTTTCGGGGCCAGTTGGTGCGGCTGGTGCCATGAACTCGATGCCTTCATGAAGACCAGCGCCGTCGCGCCCGTGCTGGCAAAATCGTTCACGGTGGTGCACCTCGATATCGAAGAGCACGGCGCCCGCGCCAGCCAGAATACGCCCGGCGCCCTGGCCCTGGCCAGGCATTTTCGCGGATCGGAAAGCCTGCCCTTCCTGGTGATGTTGCGCCCTGACGGTAAGCTCATTGCCACATCCAACCGCACCGGCGGCCCCAACTCAAACGTTGGCTATCCCGTCAAGCCGGACGAGGTTGCCTGGTTCATTGAGATGGTGCACCGCGGCGCACCGGGTCTCACCGCCGCCGAACGCAAAGCGCTGCGCCACCAGCTCACCTCCTTCAACCGGCAGCACAAACTACAGTAGCTATCGGTTTGCGGCGAGCAGCTTTTGCACGAAGGCATTCGTCTCGGCGACCAGCCGGGTGTGGGCCGCACCCGTTGCTGGACCGGCAAATCCCGCGTGAATGCGTTGCACCAGCCCATCGCGGCCAATGAAAAACAGCGTGGGCCAGCAGTTCAGATCGGCCACGCCCGGAAGCCTTTGGTCCAGTTGGCCGGGAGTGCCGGCCAGCAGGACTGGATAAGTAAGACCGTACTCGCGAACAAAAGCACGCAACCGCATGGGCTTGGCAAGCTGTGCAGCTTCCTCGAAATCGAGGTCAACGACATCAAGTCCGCGGGCGTGGTACTTGCGGTACAGAGACTCGAGCAGCGGTGCTTCGTCGTGGCAGTTCGGGCACCAGCTTCCACCCACGGTGACCAGCAGAACCTTGCCTTGGAAGCGGGGTTCGGCGCTCGAAACAACGTGGCCGTATAGATCCGGAAAACGGAAATGCAGCGGTTGATCCGGATGCTTCATCCAGGTATGGCGGGTCGGGTTATCCACCGCCGGCAGCTCCGCCTCCTCGTCGCCACTCGCGCGATGGGCAAGGTGTCTTCCTGCCTGCAGTCTGCCATCCGGAAGCAGGCTCAACGTAAGCGTGTCCGGACCGTCGGCGGTGAAGCGGCTGAGGGTGAACACGCCATCATCGAAGCGGCCGTAGAGCATGCCCGTATCCCCGTCAATGCGCAGCACCACCGCCTGCACGCGGATCCCTTCCTGCTGCACCTGAAGCTTCCATTCCGTTTCGCCTTTGGGGCCATGCACGGCGATGCGCCAGTCACCCGCGATGTCGGGCACCCGGCGCAGGCGCAGCAACTCGGGACGCGCGTAGCCGGCGAACGTGCCGGTCAGAATCCCATCCTGCACGGTGGCGATGAGAGCGTTGGCGTAGTCGGGGAACTGCAGCCGCAGCGAGGAGCCATCGACGGTCCCGGTATACTCCGGCGAATGTTGTTTTCCGTTCACGAAAACGGCCGTGACGCGATTGTCCGTCTGCGTGATCTGCAACTGCACCGGAGTGAGGAATGCGCCGCGCTGCGCCGAGCCAACCCATAAGCCCGCCAGCGATTGCGCGGGCAGCAAAACCACAAAGAGCAACAGAGTCGGAAGTAGTCTCATGATCAGTGGCCTCGAAAAACAAAAAAAGCCCATCAGCTCAGCCGATGGGCCAGAAAAACGGAGCGTGACGACGCCAAACTAGATCAGCCGCACACTCCAGGCTCCTGGCCGCTGCCAGCAACAACAACAGACATGGAGTGAGCGCCTCACGAAAGTTCAGGATACCATGTGTGACATGCACTCTTTCTGGCTCCTCTGCTCTCTGGCGGCGGGCCTGGCACTGGCTCCCGCCACCAAGGCCAAGACCAAACCCCGTCCCGCGCCCGGTGCCGCCGCGGTGATTCGCAGCGCCATGGCCGCCGAGGCCGCTGCCTGGAACCGCGGCGACATTGACGGCTTCATGGCTGCCTATTGGAAATCGCCGGAAACGGAGTTTATTGGCTCCGGTGGGGTCACCCAAGGATGGGCGACGGTGCGCGAGCATTACCGCCAGCATTATCCTACTCGCGCCGCCATGGGCACGCTCACCTTTTCCGGCCTGCGCGTCACCCTGCTCGGCCGCAATTACGCTTACGTGCTCGGCCATTTCCGCCTGGAGCTGGAGAAAGATCACCCGGAAGGCCTGTTCACCCTCCTCTGGCGCAAATTCCCCGAGGGCTGGCGCATCATCTCCGATCACACCACCGAAACCGGCCATTGAGCCTCGGTAACCTGCGTTTCCATGCCTCATCTTCTCCCCAACATGGCTTACGGCGAGCATCCTCGCCAACGCCTCGATCTGTACTTGCCCGACAGCGACGCACCCCGTCTGCTGATGTTCATTCATGCCGGGGCGTGGCAGGGCGGCGACAAAGAGCAGTATCACGCGCTCGGCGAGATGCTCGCGGGCTTTGGCTACGCCGTTGCCCTGCCCAACCATCGCCTGGCGCCGGAATTTCCCTATCCGGCGGCCATCGAGGATGTGGCGGCGGCGACCGCGTGCGTGCTGCGCAGCAGCGCTGAGAGCGGCATTCAGTCGCATGGCATTTTGCTGGGCGGGCATTCCTCCGGCGGCCATTTGGCGGCGCTGCTGGCACTGCACCCGCGCTACCAGCCCGAGGCCGATGTTGCCGGCGTGATTTGCATCAGCGGAGTCTACGA
Source organism: Terriglobales bacterium (assembly GCA_050745425.1). Taxonomy (GTDB): domain Bacteria; phylum Acidobacteriota; class Terriglobia; order Terriglobales; family SCQP01; genus SCQP01. Next base: position 15,493 of record JBOGKK010000154.1, on the reverse strand, counting down.
TCTGCCGCCCTACTTTGAGTTGGAAGGCTACCTGGGGCCGGTGTTTGGCCCCGACCCCGCCGTCTGGGAGGATGCCTCGCCGCAGCGCCACATTGCACCGGGCGCACCACCCTTCTTTCTCGCCTACGCCGAACACGACTATCCCGGCGCCGGTGCTCAGGCGGAAGCGATGGCCGAGGGCCTGCGCCATTGCAGCGTACATGCCAGTGTCACCATGGTGCCCGGCCGCAATCACGTCACGATTCTGACCGGCGTGCAGTCCATGTTCGATCCGCTGGCCATCGGCCTCGCCATGTTCCTCCGCGGCGTCCGCTAACTGGGAACGCCCTATTCCGGCGGCGCCGGATCGAGCACCACGGCCGTTCCGTACGCCACCACCTCCGACATGGTCTGCCCCATTTCCGAGGAATCAAAACGCATGGCGAGAATGGCGTTCCCGCCGATCGCACGCGCGTTTTCGATCATGCGGTCGATGGCATGGCGGCGCGTGTCTTCAACCAGATGCGTGTACTCGGTGATTTCCCCCCCGGCCAGCGAGCGCAGGCTCGCGGCGACGTTGCCGACGATGCTGCGGCTGCGCACGACCACGCCAAAGACCTGCCCCATGACACGCTTGATCTGATATCCTTCGGCGCAATCAGTGGTTGCGACCAGCATAAGGGTACTCCTCCTCCCGCACATGGTCGCATAACCCGGCTGCCGATACAATTCCAACATGCCGGATGCAACTCCCACTCGGCGCGCCTACTGGGCACTGAGCATGCTGGCCATGGCCGTGCTGCTGACCATGGCGCCCTGGTTTACGACCGCGGCGCTGGTGGCGCCACTGCGGCGCGCCTGGGGACTAAGCGCGGCGGGCGCCGCCTGGTTGACGATCGCCGCGCAGTTGGGTTTCGTTGCTGGTGCGCTGGCAGCGGCGCTGAGCAACGTGGCCGACCGGGTACGTCCGCGCTGGCTCATTCTCGGCGGTGGGTTGGCGGCAGCGGGCGCTAATGCCGCGCTGGCGCTATGCCACAGCTTCGGGGCGGCGTGGCCGTGGCGCCTTCTGACCGGAGCGTGTCTGGCGCTGGTCTATCCTCCGGCCCTGAAGCTCATGGCCACCTGGTTCCGGGCGCGGCGCGGCATGGCGCTGGGGGTGATGGTGGGTGCGCTGACGGTTGGCGCCGCGCTGCCGCATCTGGTCGCGGCGCTTGGCGGTGCGCGCTGGCAGGCGGTGGTTTGGGTGACCTCAGCGATTACCGCCGCCGGCGGCGTATGGGGTGGTCTGGCCGGCCAGGAAGGACCGTATCCATTCGCGCGGGCGCCGTTCGCTTGGAATGCCGTCGCCAGGCTCTGGCGGCAGCGTGGCGTTCGGCTGGCCATCGGCGGATATTTGGGTCACATGTGGGAGCTGATTGCCATGTGGAGCTGGATCGGACTGTTTCTGGCCGCAGCGTTCGCGCGCGCCGGAGCCGGCCGCGCCGCCGCCGCCATCACGACCTTCCTGGTGATCGCCGCCGGCGGCATCGGTTGCTGGTGGGGCGGGGTGCTGTGCGTCCGCGGCGGCCGCGAGCGGGCGGCGGCGGTGGCGATGGCGATTTCCGGCGCTTGCGCCCTGGCGCTGGGCTGGATTCACGGCCGCAGCGCGTGGGCCCTGGCGGCCGTAATTGCTGTGGCGCTGGTATGGGGATTTTGGGTGGTGGCGGACTCGGCGCAGTTTTCCGCGCTGGTCACCGAGTTGGCCGACCCGCAGTACGTCGGCACCGCCCTCACGATGCAACTGGGCCTGGGTTTTACGCTGGCCTGCGTGACCGTCTGGGTGTTGCCGTGGCTGGAAACGCGGCTGGGATGGGGTGGCGCATTCCTGGCGCTGGTGCCGGGCCCGGCGCTCGGCATCATGGCCATGATGCGCCTGCAGCGCTGGCGCGCCCGCTTGGTGGAAACCGCCAGCGCACGGTAAGCTGCGAATATGGAGTTCTGGACTGCCGAACAGGTGCGCGCGCGACTCGCCGGCGGCGCACTGGATGGGTTGCGGGCCGCCATGGCGCAGGCGCTCATCGATCTGCATACCGGATGCGCCTCGGCGCCGCCGCGCATTGCCGTCCACGCCCCCGGCGGCCTGCTCGCGGCCATGCCGGGCGCCGCCAGCGGCATGCTGGGGGCCAAGCTGGTGAGTGTATTTCCCCATAACGCCGCGCGCGGCCTACCCGGCCATCAGGCGCTGCTGGCGCTGTTTGACGCCGCTACGGGAACGCCGGTGGCGATTCTCGACGCCACCGATCTCACCGCCGCACGCACCGGCGCTGTTTCGGCGGTGGCGACGGATGCGCTGGCGCGGCGCGAGGCACGCGTGCTGGCGATTCTGGGCACCGGCGTTCAGGCGGAAGCCCACTGCCAGGCGGTGCGGCGCGTACGCGCCTTCCGCGAAGTGCGTGTGGCCGGGCGCACGCTCCCGCATACCGCCGCATGCGCTTTGGCGTGGGGCGCCCGCGCCATGCCAGACTTTGAAGCCGCCGTTCGCGGCGCCGACGTCATATGCGCCTGCACGCATGCCTCCGAGCCCATCGTCCAGCGCGCATGGCTGGCGCCCGGCGCGCACGTGAATTCGGTCGGCATTGGCGGCTGCGAAATCGACTCCGAGACCGTCACCGCGGGCCTGTTGGCGGTGGAATCGCTCGGTAGCTTCGCGCCTTTTCCCGCCGGCGCCTACGAGCTGCAGAACCTCGACCCGGCACGGGGCGTCGAGCTGGGCGCCATCCTCGCCGGCGGGCATCCCGGCCGCAGCGATGAGCGCCAGATCACGGTATTCAAATCCGTCGGCCACGCCGTCGAGGATGTGGCTGCGGCAGCGTGGTTGACGCGCCAGACTGCGTGATAGCATTAATGCCGATGAGCAACGGTAGACCGGCTCCGGGTGAGTCCCGCCGCGACATCCTGCGCACGGCCGCCCGCCTCTTTCAGGAACGCGGCTATGACGCAACCTCAATGCAGGACATCGCCAGCGCCCTGAACTTTTCCAAAGCTGCGCTCTACCACCACTTCGAGAGCAAGGAACAGATCCTGGTCGAGATCATGACCTACGGCATGGATGTGTTCGAAGAAAAAGTGCTGGCCGCGGTCGCCAGCATCACCGATCCGGACGAGCGCCTGCGCGCCTGCATCGCGCGCCATGTCGCTCTCGTGCTGAGCGGGCACGATCGCGAAATCACGGTGATTCTTCATGAGAATCGCACCCTGCCGGTCGATGCCGGCCGCCAGATCAACGCCCGCAAGAAACACTATATGGTCTATCTCAGCGACCTGGTGGCTGCGGTGCAGAAACAGCACGGACTGCAGCGGCCCGCCGTCGATCCGCACGTCGCCGCCATGGCGCTGCTCGGTATGATGAACTGGATGTACCAGTGGTATCGCCCCGAGGGCGGCGTCAGCGAGCAGGAAATCGCGCGGCAATATACCGAGCTGTTCTTCCACGGCGCTCTGGCTCGATCCTAAGTTCCGTTTCCCTCAATCCTGGCGCAGTACCGGATTCTAAATCATTTCACTAGCCTTCGCGCAAGGTGTCCATGGGCTGCACGTGGCGGCTGCGGCGCAGCGGAAAATAGCTGCCGGCGGCCAGCACCAGCGCCAACACCGCCGCCGCGGCTGGCACCGCGATGCTCCACAGCGTTGCGGGCGCGAGCGCGACGCGCGCGGAAAGCTCACCCTGCATCAGCAGCAGCGCCAGGCACCCGAGCGCGAAACCGGTCACCGTGAAGGCCGTGGTGCCGCTCACCAGCGTCCACGCCAGCGAGCGCCGCGAAGCACCCAGCACCAGGCGGATGGCCGACTCGCGCCTCCGGGTGCGCACGGCGAGCGAAACCGCGGCAAAGATGCCTTGCACCGCCAGCAATACGGCCAGCAGCGCAAACAGCAGCATGGCGAACATCTGCAGGCGTGGGCGGGTCACGGTCGCGGCCCAGGCATACTCGAGCGAGTGCCCTCCGTCGAGCGTGAGAGTCGGGTTGGGATCGAGTTGCTCGGCAATGCCCCGCACCGCGGCCGCGACGCGACCGCCGGGCGCACGGCTGCGGACGATAATGGTTCCAGGATCAAGCTCCCGGCTCTCGGGAATGTAAACCTGCGGCGCCGAGGCATCAAGCCAATAGCCGCCGAAGTCCCCGGTGATCCCAACCACGGTGAAGGTGTTGTTGTGCTGCGTGATGAACCGTTGCCCGAGTGCATCATGCTCGGGCCAGAACTCGTCCGCAAAGGCCTGATTCACAATCGCCACACTTGAACCTTTCGCATCGGCGGGCGAGAAGTTGCGTCCTGATCGCAGCGGCATGCCCACGGTTGCAAAATAGCTGGCGCTCACGATCTGCGGTGACGTCGCGGCCTGTGAAGGCAACTTCGCAGCGCCACGCAGTGCCTGGTACGATTCCGGCTCCGGCGCCGGTGGAAACTCTTCCGCGTACGCGACCGCCTGCGTCCCCGGGACCGCAGCCATGCGCGTCGACAGGGATTGCATGAACCTGCGCGTGCCCGCATCGGTGGCCAGAACCGAGTCATGGCCGTCGTAGCCCGGATGGAACGAGTAGAGGTGATCCGGCTCCGGGCCCAGATTCACGCTGGACTTCGCCGCAAACGCGGTAACCGCCGCGACTGCAACCACCGCCAGCACCACGCTCACCGCCGTTTGGGCCACCACCGCCACCGAGGTGATCGAAAGCCGGCGCCGCCGCCAGGAGATATCGTCGCCGGGGCTGGCCAACGAGCGCCAGACGTTCTGGCGGCGCTCGCGCACCAGCAGCAGCAGCGTCCACGCCACCGCTGCGATCACCGCGAAAGCGGCGAGCGGCAGGAACAGGTGCGCATCCACGCGCGGCAGCGTAAGAAACGGCAGCGAAATCCCAAAACGCGGAATCTCCACCGCCAGCAGCCGCAGCATGAGAAAAGACAGCGCCGCACCCAGCGCACACGCAACCACCGTCAGCGCAAAAATCTCGCCCAGCCAGCCGCGCGCCAGACGCGCCAGCTCCGCGCCCAGCGCGAGCCGAACCGCAAAATCATGGCGGCGGCGCGCCCACGCCAGCGCAATCAGGTTGGTCAGGCTCACGCAGGCAAGCAGAAAAATGAGCGCGAGCGCGGCAAAAACGAGCTCCAGCTCACTGCGCGCCTTGCCCAGCGCGCGCTCTTGAAAGCTGGTCACCAGAACGTGCGAGTTGGCCATCGCCGGATTCCCGCGCGCGATCGTCTTCCAGGCCACGTTCATGGCCTGTTGTGCAGCCGCAATCGTCCAGCCTGGGCGCAGCCGGCCCACCAGGATGCCCAGGGGTGCGTTCTTGTCCGCAATCTTCGCCGCCATGGGCGCCGTCCACAATATCCAGAAGTTGACGCGCTTGGCTGCCGCCGCACCCGGCCATGCCGAGTACGGGTAGGGGAACGAAAACCCTGCCGGCATGACACCGGCGATCCGTATCTTCTCGGTGAACCCTCCCTGCTTAACCGGCACCACTCTGCCGATTACCCCCGCAGCCGCGTGGAAATAATTCCGCCAGATCGTTTCGCTGATGAGCGCCGTGTAGACTTTTGTCTGCTCACTCGCCGCATCCGCGGCATCGAACCCGCGCCCGTAAACCGCAGCTACGCCCAGCGCGCGAAAAGCGCCAGGCGTAATCAGCACGCCGTTGACCGGTCGATACACCCCGCCGGCACGTATGGCCGCGCTGTCGCCCGGCAGAACAAACCCGAATTGAGAGAACGGCGCCAGGCCCGTAGCCTTCCAGCGCAGATAGGGCCCCACCGGAAATGCAGGCACTCCCTCGGGATGCGACGCGTCCGTGCGCTGGATAACCGCCAAATGGCCCGCATCCGGCACATGCAGCGGGGCGAATACAGTCGCCTCCATCAGGCTGGCGAGCGCCACCACCGCGCCCAGGCCCACCCCGAGCGTGATCACCAACTGCACGGCAACCCGCACACCGGTGTTCCCGGCCTTCATAGCCGCAGATGTTACCTCAATTTTCTGGCCAGCGCCAGCGCCTCGCCGCCACGCCCAGAGCCCGCTATGGAGTAGATCATGCCGTTTTTGCTCCAAAGCAGCGCATACCCCGGTCGCGGATGCGTGGCCGTGAGGAGTACGCCTTGCGCGCCGCTGACCACGACCTTGCGCGCCGTCGCCATCCCTGCCGGAAACGGAACCACCAGCGTCGACGACCAGTCGATCGTGCGCGTATATTGGCTCGCTGCGGCTGCGCTCATGCCCAGCAGTTGCAAGCCCACGACGGCGATGTCGCGCATATCGAGGCCTTGCGGCAGGCGCACCGTCGGACTGGGGCCTTCGCCCAGTACCGTGCAGCCCGCATTGCCGGGCGGCTGCGGCATCGATTCATGCAGTGCGTGCGCGGCCCAGGCGCTGCAGTCGCCATACATCACCGCCAGCCCGCGCGCCTGATGCATGGAAATGCGGGCCCCGTTGAGGGCAGCGGGCAACGCCGGAGCGGCCACGCCGGCGCGATCGAAAATCTTCTGCGCTCGCCTGACGTCGAGCGTAATCTGAAACGACTTGGCGCCGCGCAACTGAAAAGTTGGTGCTGCTCCTTGCCAGCTTGCAGCGTAAAGGGCAGAAAACCCTGCCCAGCTCGACGCTGCCGCAGCGCTCGCCGCAGGCCGGTTGGCTTCATCGAGGGTGAAGATGGTATCGTCCTTCAGCATTTGGCCAAGCTGGCTGGCGATGGCGTGATTGGCGAGCGGGGCGCGAGCCGAAGGCATGATCGCCACCGCCGCAATGCGCGTGGCCCGGAATAGCGACAGTACATGCACCGTCGCCGACCGCGCTACCGGGCTGAAGCCCAGCGCGCCGATGAGTCCTAAAAGCGCGCAAGCGGCCACCCACTCGCTCCGCAGGCGGCGTACCGGGCACACCCGCCGTTGTGCCCGCCGGATGCGGAAACGCCCCCAGGCGGCTTCCACGTCCGGCTCCGGGCCCGGCGCCTCGGTCAGCATCAGCAGATCTTCAATTTCCGGATCGAAATGTTCCCCGTTCATTTCGTTCTCCTTAGTTCTTTTTGTAGCTTGTGCCACTGCGCGACAAAGGCCGCTTCCGCGCGCGTCAGTGTGGTTCCGACCGAGCCCGGCTTCATGCCCAGCCTTGCCGCCAGCTCCAGGTAGGGTGCGCCGCCGTGCCGTAGCAGCAGGATTTGGGCTTGCGCCGGTTTCAACCGGCTCAGCGCCACGCGCACCAGCGCCGCCCGTTCCCGGCTTTCCAAGCCTGAAAGCGGATCCTCTCCGTGCTGCTGACCCGCCGCCTCGGCGCGTAGCTGCCCGCTCGCAGCCTGATTGCGTTTGCGCTCGCGTAGGGCATCAAGGCCCAGGCGCATGGCGGTTCGATAGAGCCATCCCGCGACGTTGTTGCCGGGCTCAGCCAGCGCCGGACGCCGGTACAGTCGCCAGAACGCTTCCCCGGTGATTTCTTCCGCCTGCGCGCGCTCGCCCACCAGGCGAGTGATCAACCCGGCAATGTGGGCGTACTGCTGGCGGAACACCGCTTCAAAGCCGGCCTCTGGCCATGCCCCGTTCTGGCTGGCTTCGGGTAACGTTTCGAGCTGTGGCAGCGATGATGAATCACTCAGCTCATGCATCCACTTGATGGTTCCCATGGCACGCTCTGCCGGGGAAACGCGACCTCCGCTAGCATTGTGACAAAAAAATAAGGCCCCGGATAACCGGGGCCCGACGAAATGGTGGATAAAGGGATATTTACAGCAATCCGCCCTCCGACGCGGGGGACGCGCGCGGGTCCGGCCGGGCTGGGGCACCAGGGCCCCCGGCCCGGCCGGGCGTCAAGCGGGTGGCGTGGCTCAGCCACGCCAGGCCCCGCGCCCGTCAACGTTGCCCGCTGCCGCTCTTGAGCTGCTTCTGCAGTTTGCGGGCGGCATCAAGGTGCTTCTGGAGCACGGGAATCGAACTCTGGACTACCGATTTGATTTGAGGATCGGTAATCTGCGGTTCCAGCCTCTGTAGGCGCTTCACCGCATGCTCGTGATCGCGGATCTGGGCGGCGACGAAGCTGCTGGCCGCGCGCGCCGGTTTCTCCTTGTCGAGGCGCTCGTCCATATGCTGCGCCTGCTTTTTCATGGCAGCGTTTTCGTGCAGGTCGATTTTGGCCTGGTCAGCGGCTTTTTGCAGTTGATCCTGCAGGTTTTTGTGATCGTTCACCAAATCCTGCGCGTAGCTCTTTACGTTCGGGTCGCTGACATGGCCCTGAATGGACTGTGCGCCGTCAATTTCGGTCTTATTGATGGTGTTAAGCAGATCGGCCGCACGCTGATTGGCACTCGCCATGGAGCGCGCCGGATGCGCCGCGGCCCCTTGCTTGGGATGTTGTTGCTGTTGTTGCTGCCCCGCCTGGCCCTGAGCCAGACAGAACGGTACCGCCGCGATCAGCGCACCGCTGAGAACGGATGTTGCCAAATGCTTGTGAAAGTGCATGAATAGCCTCCGGAAACTGTGAACGATGGGATGAGCGCGGCGACCGCTGCGGATGTATCCGGAAATCAGGTCAGAGTGGACCTTCGTGGCTTGCGAGGTAGTCGAGAATAGGCCGGTGCGATGGGAAGAAGGGCTCGGACGGCAACCGGCGCCATTCCGCCCTCCCCTCCCAGCTCGGGCGCGGCTCGCCTTCCGCCTGCCCCGCAAACACGCTGATACTGCACGGAAAATAGACCCGGTCGGCATAGGTGAACAGCAGCCGGCAGGAGTGGAGGCTGAGGCCGGTTTCTTCCTGAACCTCGCGCCGCAGCGTGTGCTCGGCATCTTCGCCGCGCCAGGCCGTGCCACCGGGAAAGGCCCAGCCCAGACCGTCGTTGCGCCATTGCAGCAGGTATTCCCCGCTGGCTCGGCGGATCACGGCCACCGAGCCCGCCAATTCGCCAAACACAGGCCAGCGCCCGTAGAGCGCCACAAAGGCTCGTGAGCAGCAGCGGAACAACGTGGCGCCCAGATCCATAAGCAAATCCGCTTCAGCCAAACAGGACGAACTTGACGCCCACGACGATTTGGCGGTCTACCGGGCGATGGGCGTGGAAGCTGGTGCGGTAGCGGTACTCGACGTACGGCACCCAATCTCCCAGCGACCACCCCAGGCCGGCGCCAAGGGCGGTGTAGCCGTGTAGACCGGTACCGAATCGGCGGCCAAGGGCCACTTCGCCCAGCAGCAACGGCCCCCAGCTCTGCGCCGGACGCAACGAAGGCGACACCCACACTTCCAGGCCCGTCCCCAGCGAGCCCCCATTGTGCCCGCTCTGGCGGTCATAACCCAGCGACGCCATGTCCCACAAAAACAGCACATGCGGCACCGGCGGCAGGGCCACACCGATGCTGCCGGCAACCCGGCCGATCGCGTGCGGCTGGCCGCCATCGGCGAGTACGCCAAAAGAACCGCCGGCAATAATCTGGCCTGGCAGAGCCACGCCCAAAGCCAAAAGACACAGAGCAAGCAGGAAAAACCGGAAGCGCATTATTTCATCGTACCGTGACTGAGCGCCTCGAATCGCACTGTCTCGCCTGGTTTCAAATACGACTTGCGCCGAAACCAATCCTCCATCGCCGCCCGCAACGCCTCGAGCGGCACCAGCGCGCCAGCTTCGAGCACGCCATCGGCTACCGGCAGGGTGTCGTCGAAGCGGCTTTCGCCGGTAAAGCTGCGCATGGCAAAGCTATCGAGATGGCGCAACGGACACAGCCGCGAGCCCTCCGGGCCAGCCAGCGTGACTTTGATTTTGCGGGCGTACACGCGCCTAACCCAGCTTCTTCTTCAGCAGCTCATTGACCAGCGCCGGCGCCGCCTGGCTGCGCGATGCTTTCATCACCTGGCCAACAAAAAAGGCCAGCAGCGGCGTCTTGCCGCTGCGGTACTGCGCCGCCTGCGCCGGATGGGCCGCAATCACTCCATCAATCATGGCTTCCAGAGCGCCGCTGTCGGAGATTTGTTTCAGCCCCATCGCCTCGACCAACTGGCGCGGCGCCTCGTGCCGGGCCAGCATGGCAGCGAAAACGTCCTTGGCCATCTTGCCCGAGATCGCACCTTCATCGATCAGCGCCACCAGCTCGGCAACGTGCTCCGGCTTCACCTCCAGCGCTTCCGGTGCGGCGTTTACGGTCTTGGCGTGGGCCAGCAGATCGCCCATGATCCAGTTGGCGACGGCCTTGGGGTTGGCAGAGCCGGCCGCGGCCTGCTCAAAGTAGGTCGCCAGTGCACGGCTGGCGCTCAGCACCTGCGCATCGTAGGCAGACAGGCCATGGCTCGCCTGCAAACGCTCGCGCAGCGCCTGCGGCAGCTCCGGCAGATCGTCGTCCACGCGCTTGCGCCAGGCCGCGCTGATGATCAACGGCGCCAGGTCGGGCTCGGGAAAATAACGGTAGTCGTGGGCGTGCTCTTTGGAGCGCATGGACGCCGTGCGCCCCTCCGCCACCTGAAACAACCGCGTCTCCTGGATGATGCGGCCGCCGCCATCGAGCACTTCCGCCTGGCGCTCGATTTCGTGCTCGAGCGCGCGCTGCAGATAGCGGAACGAATTCAGATTTTTGACTTCGACCTTGGTGCCAAACTCGGCTTGCCCGCGCGGACGGAGGCTCACGTTCGCATCGCAGCGCAGGCTTCCCTCCTCCATGTTGCAGTCGGAGACTTCGAGGTAGAGCATGATCTCCTTAAGCCGTGTGAGGTACTCGAACGCTTCTTCCGGCGTGCGCATATCCGGCTCGGAGACGATCTCCACCAGCGGCACCCCGGCGCGGTTCAGATCCACGTAGGAGTGCGTGGCCGACCCCGGCAGACCTTCATGGATGTTCTTGCCCGCATCTTCTTCCAGGTGCAGGCGCGTGATGCCAATCGTTTTACCCAGCACATCGAGCACGCCATGCTCGGCCAGGGGAAGGTCAAACTGGCTGATCTGGTAACCCTTGGGTAGATCGGGGTAGAAGTAGTTTTTGCGGGCGAACACAGAGCGCTCGTTGACGGTCGCCTTCAGCCCGCGCGCGGCGCGCATCGCCTTATCGACCGCGGCACGGTTGAGCACCGGCAGCGCTCCCGGCAATCCCAGACAAACCGGGCAGGTGAGGCTGTTGGGCGGCGCGCCAAAGCGATTGGCGCAGCCGCAGAAGATCTTCGAGGCGGTGTTGAGCTGCACGTGGACTTCCAGGCCAATGACCGGTTCATAGCGGCCGGCAACCGGGGCGGCAGCGGGAGAAGACATCGCAGGCATACACGAATATTTTAGCGTGAGGGGAATATTGATATTGAACGGCGGCGCCAAACTATGCAACGCTGGCTCTATTGCAGGCGATGCTGGGTGCTCGATTCCAATTCGCTGCTAAATCAACCTTCGCCGGTCTGGCCCTAACCTTCGCTCTCACCGGCTGTCTGTTCGCCCAATCGGCGCTCATCGCGGTTACGACCACGGTCAGCACGCAGCTTCAGGGCGGATCCGCCTTCCTGACCGCTACCCTGACCGCTGCCAGCCCGGGCCCGCCCATTACGGGCACGGTGACCTTTTACTCCGGTTCGGCCTCGCTCGGCAGCGCCCCCGTCCAGGCAGCCGCCGGCGGCGGCGCGGCCTCGGCCACCGCCTCCCTGGCGGTCGCTGCCACCGCCGTAACCTCCACCGTTTCGGCCTATTACAGCGGCGACAAGAACTATGCCGCCGGGCCGCCCTTCGTTCTGACTGCGCCCGCACTCGAAACCTTATTGCAGACCAACTCTTTTCAACTGAATATCGTCCCCACCAACGGCTTCACCGGGACCGTGAACCTCAGTTGCAGCGGCGTCCCCACCTATCTCAACTGCACCATCACCCCGCCGGCAGCGACCATTGCGAACGCGCATGCGGCCAGCGCCCAGGCGGATCTGAGCCTGGCGCCCTGTGCGAAATATGCCTGGGCCGTACCCGGAACCCTCCCGAATTGGCCCTGGCTGCCCCTTGCCTGTCTGCTGCTCGGTCTGGCTGTGCTGGTCTCGGTCTTGGTCCTGCGCCGGCGCCGCTGGTCCTGGCTCGCACTTTTGGCCGCGCTCGCAGTCGGCTCGGCAGCTTGCGGCGGTGTGCCCAGTTGCCCCTATTCTCCCGGTCAGGGCGCCGTTACCGTTGTTGCCACCTCAGGATCGTACACAGTGAAACAAAGCTTGACCTATTTCATTCCGGTCACCGATCCAATATGACCCTCGCACTCTGCTTTCACGCCCCGGCGCGGCGCCGTGCGCCCAGCCCAAGCCAGTGCTCACAGGCGACGATGGAGTTGCCGGGATGGGCGGGCTCGAACATGACCTGCACCGGCAGGCCGGGTATCCAGCTTTGCGGATCGAGCCGGCGCGGAATCAGATAGAGCTGCTGTGAGACTTCGTAGGTGACGCCGCCCACTTCGTATTCGTACACCAGCGTGGGCGGCTGTTCCTCGCCGGCTTCCGGCGGCGCGGGAATCATGTCGAGAATCTCGCCCGAAGTGATGCGGCCGATGGCATGCACGCGCAGGCGGCGCGCGCACTCGATCTGCTCGGGTGTCTGGCGGCGGCGCAGCAGGAACCACACGCCCGCTCCGGCAGCGATGATCGCTCCGGCGCCAACCGCGGCGGGCAGGGCGTAACTGGCGTTCATGGCAGCGGCGTGGCAGCCACAGAGTTTTCCAGGCTGCCCACGCCGCTAATCGTAACCCGAACCTGATCGCCCGGCGCCAGCTTACTGACTCCGGCCGGAGTCCCCGTAGCCAGAACGTCACCGGCCTCGAGCGTCATGACCGCCGTGACCGCGGCCAGCAGTTGCGGCAGCGTAAACAGGAAATCGCGCGTATTGCCGTGCTGGCGCAGCTCGCCATTGACGCGGGTTTCAATCTCGAGGCCATCCCAGGGCCGCTCCCCCGCCTGGGGTGCTTCGGCAATCCACGGACCCACCGGGCAAAATGTGTCGAACCCTTTGGCGCGGGTCCATTGGGGATCGCTCTTCTGCAGATCGCGCGCGGTGACGTCGTTCAGGCAGGTGTAACCGAGAATATAGGGGCGCGGATCGGCATCGCCGGCAAAATGCGCACAGCGGCGGCGCATGACGATCGCCAGCTCGCCCTCATACTCGACCTGCTGCGACAACCGCGGCAACACGATGGCGCCGCCGGGATCGAGCAGTGAGGAGGGCGGCTTGAGAAAAAACAACGGCTCCTTCAGAACTTCGTGGCCCAGCTCGCGCGCGTGAGCGCTGTAGTTGCGCCCGATGCAGACGATCTTGCTGGGCTGGCACGGCGCCAGCAGCGGCGTCGACGCCACCGGCAGACGCCCACGCCCCGCCACCGGACGGCAACCGTCGTCAAACGGCGTGCCCGCATAGGATTGAATGTAGTCTTCCCCACCGTCGTGATGGAGCTGGCCCCAACACATCTGTCCCTCTTGCCGGTATCGTACCCAGTTCATTGCTCTTGGCTCAATTCCTGTTTCCGCCGCCGCCGCTGCCGCCGCCATTTTTCTTCTTGGTCTTGTCGGGCTGTTTTTGCTTCTGCGGCACAGCCTGCACCGACAGAATACGCGAGGAGGCGCCGAAACGTTTGTAGTTTGTGAACTGAATCACTTCCCGCATAGGAATTGGCGCTTCTCCTTGGCCGAAGTTCAGCTTGCCCTCCATGCGCTCGTACACTGGAAACCAGTACTTGCCGTCAATCTGTTTGCGCCACACCGTAAAAGGCAGATAAATATGGGTTGGATTACCGTGCTTGTCGTACTGGTTCGGCACAACCCGGCCGATGCTTTTCACAATACCCAGCGTCGCGTCATCCACGAAGGCAATGCCGTTGAAATAGCGGTTCCCTTTGACAATCTTTTTGGGCTGGATGCGAAACACGTAGGCAGTGATTTCGCCCACGGGCTGGTGGTCCAGATAGGTCACGTTGTACTCGGCCATCTTGTCCACAGGAAATGTATACATGTTCATGTTGAACATGTCAGTGAGGTCGCCTTCGTCAAGGCCAAAGTTGGTCAGCGTCGGCTGCGGGCAATAGGTGCAAACGATCTGGCGGCCGCTGCCGGGCGTATAGACGATGCTATTGGTTTGCTGGAATGAGCCGGTCGGGTTGCTGTAGTCGTCCATCTGCTGCACCAGGATCGATTCGGTGTACGTGTAGTTGTGCGCCAGCAGTTGCATGAACGTCCGCTCGTTGGCGGTGAATTTCTGGATGATGGTCTGGATGCGCGCCGGTGAAGGATTCGCCAGACGCTTGTTGAGCGGTGCCAGCGTCCATTCCGGCTTGCTGGCCGCCGGCGCCGCACCGAGAACAAAGGCGTCGTGGGCGCCCTTTGTCTGCGCTTTCGCACCCGCCACCAGCAGGATGGCAATTGCCAAGCCCGCCCCTGCTCGCCACGCTTTGGGCCACATAGGAACCTCTTAAGGCAATTGTACCTTTGCGCCGCCCGCACGCTGCGGGCCGTATAATTCAGAATAGATCGGACGCCTTATGCCTTCTTATTTCCGGCGCACGTACCTGCTGTTTCCGCTTTTATTCGTTGGCCTTATGGTGGCGGCCCACGCCAGCGACCATGCCACCTACATCCGGCCCCTTGTGAAAACCGTCCCGGCGGCCAGCGTCCATCAGATCGTGCTCGAAAACCTGGTGGGACCGGTCAGCGTCCAGACCATGCCCGGCGATTCCATTTCGGTGGTGGTGCTGGTGCACTCCGCCGGTGCAGATGCCACCTTCGCCCGCGCGCTGTCGCAGCAGTTGAGTTTTTCGATCAAAAACATCAACGGGCAGTTGCGGATCATCGGCGAGTATCCGCTCGATCATTTCCGCAACTATGGCTACCCGAAGATGAAGAGCATTATCGGCATTCATGGCACCGACAGCAACGTGTACCAGGGCAAGAAGGTCTTCATCCGCAACGCCGGCAGCGGCAAGGCCGTGGTGCTGTGGGCGGAAATCCGGCTGAAAGTGCCAGCCGACATCGCCGTTGTCATCCGCAATACCTATGGCAAGCTCACCTTGCACGGAGGTGATCCGGTGGCCGGCGCCGCCGCCATGGACGCGTTCACCGATGTGGGCGATATCGACGTGGTTCGCCCGCAATGGTCATCGCTGAAGCTGCAAAACGACTACGGCTCGGTCAAATTCACCAATGGCCTCGGCTCCTCGCGCGACATCCACATCAAGACCGACGTCGGCGGCACCTACCTCGCGCTGCTGCCCGGCGCCGATCCGGTCATCGTCGCCCACAAGGATCTCGGCTTCTTGCATAACGACGTGACCAACGCCAGCTTCACCAAGGACGCTCAGGGCGATTCGGTATTGAAAATGGGGGATGGCAAAGGCCCCACCATCACCATCAACATGTCGGTTGGCAGCCTGCACCTCGCCAAGGCCGGCCAGAGCTAGCGCAAAACAGCCCTTTCTGCCCGGCGTCCCCCTCCGGCGAGCCCGGAGCGGCCGAGGGGGAGCCGACCGAAGGGCGGCGTCGGGGGCGGAGCCCCCGGCAAAGAGAGGCTGTGCCTGTCAGTAATGCAGGCGCCAGCGC
>JBOGKK010000153.1:0-15138 GCA_050745425.1 Terriglobales bacterium | reverse complement strand
GGCTGGCCGCGCGCGCCGGCCCGGCCACAGCAGCCGCCTGCAAAAACGCGAGCGCGCGGGAAACGTAGGAACGCAGGTCCTTGCGCGCCACGATGGCGTCGATCATGCCATGGGCCAGCAGGAACTCGCTGCGTTGAAAATCGGGCGGCAACTTCTGGCGGATCGTCTGCTCGATGACACGCGGCCCGGCAAAGCCGATGAGCGCGCCCGGTTCGGCCAGGTTCAGATCGCCGAGCATCGCGAAGCTGGCGGTGACGCCGCCGGTGGTGGGATCGGTGAGCAGGGATATGAACGGAATGCCCGCCTCATCCAAGCGAGCCAGCGCCGCCGATATTTTGCCCATCTGCATCAGGCTGACGGCTCCTTCCATCATGCGGGCGCCGCCCGAGGCCGCCACAATGATCAACGGCTCGCGCGCCGCCAGGGCCGCTTCCACCCCCCGCGTGATTTTTTCGCCGACCACGGCGCCCATGCTGCCGCCAATGAAGCCGTACTCCATGGCACAGACGTAGACCGGCTGACCCTCGATACGGCCATGCGCGGTGATCAGAGCGTCGGAAAGCCCGGTCGACTGCTGCGCGGCTTGCAGGCGCTCGCTATAGGGCTTGCGGTCGACAAAGTGCAGCGGATCGGCGGAGGCGAGTCCGGCGTCGAGCTCCTCGTAGTGGCCATCATCGAGTAGCAGGCTCAGGCGCGTGCGGGCGTTAATGCGGAAGTGACGCTGGCAATGCGGACACACGTGCATGCTTGCCGCCAGGTCTTTCTTCCAGATAATCGTGCGGCAGCCTTCACACTTCAGCCACAAGCCCTCGGTGCGCACGTGCTTGTCGGGAACGGCAGGCAGGGGCTTGTGCTCGCGTCGGAACCACGGCATGGCTCAGTACTCGATGCCTCGCTGGGCTTGAATGCCCTTCTGGTAGGCGTGCTTGATGTCGCGCATTTCCGTTACCGTGTCGGCCAGTTCGATCAGGCTGGGATGGGCGTTGCGCCCGGTCAGAATCACATGGACCTGCTCGGGTTTGCCGCGCAGGAACTCGACCACCGGCTCCGGCGCCAGCATGTGATAGGAAATCGCGTAGTTGATTTCATCCAAAATCACTAAATCCCAATTGCCGCTGGCGATCTCGCCTTGGGCTTCCTGCCAGGCCGCCTCGACCATGCGCACATCCTCAGGGTCCGGCTTTTCCGCCCCCACTTTAACAAATCCCCGGCCCATCTGGCGGATGACAAATTTGTCCGCAAACGCCTGCACGGCATCGAGCTCGCCATAATGCCAGGAGCCTTTGATGAACTGCAGCATCAGAACCTTCAGCCCGGCACCCACGGCACGCAGGCCGGTACCCAGGGCCGCGGTGGTCTTGCCCTTGCCCGGGCCAGTGTGGACGATGATGAGGCCTTGCACGGGTATAGTTTAAAGGAAGCATGCCCTCAGCGAAACTAAACCGCATTTTGCGTGAGTGCGCGCCGCTGCTGGTGGCCTATTCCGGCGGGGTCGACTCCGCCTATCTCGCCTATGCCGCCCAGCAGGCAGCACCGGGGCAAATGCTGGCGCTGATTGCCGATTCTCCCAGCCTTCCACGCAGTGCCTTGCAGGCCGCCCTGGGGTTTGCGGAGGCCCAGGGCATCCCCTGCGAAATCATTCAAACCGAAGAAATGGATGATCCCCGCTACCGGCGCAACGACGTGGATCGCTGCTATTTCTGCAAAGATGAGCTGTTCCGGCGGATGGAGGCCGCCATGGCGCGGCGGCCGGAGTTCCGCACGCTCGCCTACGGTGTCAACGCTGACGACCGCCTTGAGCTCCGGCCCGGGCACCGCGCGGCAGAGGCGCATGGCGTGCGCGCCCCGTTGCGCGAAGCAGGCTTGGGCAAGGCGGCTATCCGCCAGAGCGCCCGCGAGGCGGGTCTGGCGGTGTGGGACCGGCCGGCTGCGGCCTGCCTGGCCTCGCGCATCGCCTATGGAATTGCCGTGACGCCGGACGTGCTGGCGCGCATCGAGGCGGGCGAAGAGGCCCTCTATCGACTCGGCTTCCAGCAAGTGCGGGTGCGCTATCACCGCGAAATTGTGCGCCTCGAAGTCGCCCGCGAGGAGATGCCGCGCGCCCTGACCATGGAAATGGCTGGCCGCTTAACCGCCATCTTCCGCAAGCTCGGTTTCCGCTACGTTACCCTCGATTTAGAAGGCTACCGCACCGGAGCCCTGAATGAAATCCTGCCTGCCGCTCACTGAGCCCGTCCTGAAAGCGCGCGTGTGGGGTAGCCGCGATCTGGACGCCTGGTACCCGCAGAAGGCTGCGCTTGCCGAAGCGATCGGCGAAGCCTGGCTGTCGCCGCAACACTGCCCGGTGCTGGTCAAGCTGCTGTTTCCGCGCGCACGCCTGTCCGTGCAGGTTCATCCTGATGACGTTTACGCCGCCGCTCACGGCTTGGGCAAGGGGAAAAGCGAGGCCTGGTACATCGTCAGCGCGGAAGCCGGCGCAGAGGTTGGCGTCGGACTGCGCGCCGGCGCCAGCTTTGCCGAGCTGGAAGCCGCCTGCCGCAGCGGCCGCGGAGCCGAGCTGCTGCACTGGTTTCCGGTTCAGGCCGGCGACGTCATCAACGTCCCGGCCGGAACCGTGCATGCGATTGGCGCGGGGTCGGTTTTACTCGAAGTACAGCAACCGTCGGATACGACCTTCCGCCTGGACGATTACGGCCGCGGCCGCGAACTGCACCTGGAGGCCGGCATGGCCGTCGCCCGCCACACCGGCGGGGGGCGGTGTAGGCCGCCAGACGGCGATTCCGCGGGGCTTGTGCTGCTGTCGACCAGCCACTTTCAACTGTGGCGCCGGTCGGGCGCGCCGATCGTAATCGATGCCCTCGACCAGCCACGCTGGCTGGTGAGCCTGACGGAAGGAGGCTTGATTCCCAAAGGTTGGCTGGCCGAGCTGCCAGCGGGGGCGCAATTCGAGCAGCGGGAAGCAGGAACGATCATGGAAATCCGTAGTGGGACATCATGATGGAAGGTTCTGTCATGAAATTGGGGGTTGACCGTTCGGTCGGGAACCGCGAAAATAATAAGTTCACTTCGTTTGCGTTAATTCCCGTTTTGACCACGTATATTTTATGAGTTCGCGCCCACAACCCAAGCTGTCCATGCCGGCCCGTAAGTCGGCGTCTGCCCCCAATTCCACCGAAGTGCTCAAGACTTCGCGGCGTTATCCGCTGGATACGGCCACGCTGCGCAATTTCCTGCGCAAAATGGTGTTGCTGCGCGAGTTTGAGCACCTCGGCTACCGCGAGTTCAAAAATGGGCTCATTCGGGGCTATTACCACTCGTATGCGGGGCAGGAAGCCGTCGGTGTCGGCATGTTCAACAGCATCGACCTTAGCCGCGATTACATCATCGACAACTACCGCGATCACGGCCATATGCTGCTGTCGGGCATGGACCCCATGCGCATTTATGCCGAACTGTTCGGACGCCGCACCGGCGTGGCCAAAGGCAAGGGCGGAAGCATGCACATGTATAGCCCGGAAGAACACTTTCTGGGCGGCGACGGCGTTGTGGGCGGGCCACTTTCGATCGCCACCGGCGTGGGCTTGGCGCTGAAACAGCAGAAGCGGGATGGCGTAGCGATTTGCTTTTTTGGCGATGGCGCTCTCGATACCGGCACATTTCATGAGTCGCTGAACATGGCGACCTTGTTTAAGGTTCCGACGGCGTACATCTGCATCAACAACCACTACAGCATGGGTACCAGCCTCGAACGGCACTCAAGCCTGCCCAGCCTCGTCGAGCGCGCCTGCGGCTACGGAATGCCCACCGAGCAGGTCGACGGACAGGACGTGTGGGCCACGACCGAAGCCGCGGCTCGCATCCTCAAGACGGTGAGAGAACAGCAGCAGCCGTATTTCGTGGAAATGCTGACCTACCGCTACGACGGCCACGGCATTCATGACAAGACGCTTAACTACCGCTCCATCGAAGAAGAGACGGCATGGCACGACCGCGACCCGCTGAAGCTGCTCAGCAACTACCTGATGGAAGAAAAAGTTCTTAGCCACGATGAAATTGAAACCATCCGGAAGGAAGTCATCGCCGAGCTGGAAGCCAAGGTAGCCGAAGCGAAAACGGGCGAGGAACCCGCGCCGGAAGAGCTCTTCCAGGACGTGCTGCAGTAGGAAGCCGGAAACGCGAACGAGGAAACATCTGTGCTGGTAAAAAAATCAATGCACGAAGCGCTGAATATGGCGCTGCGCGAAGAATTGGCCCGCGACGAACGGGTGGTGATTCTGGGTGAGGAAGTCGCCCAGTACAACGGCGTGCATTATGTCACACGCGGGCTGTATGACGAGTTTGGCGGGGATCGCGTGATCGACACACCGATTTCCGAGGAGAGCTTCGTCGGCATCGGCGTGGGCATGGCGACCATCGGCCAGCGGCCGGTCGTCGAGCTCATGCGCATGGATTTTGGCCTGCGGGCCATGGATCAGATTTACAACCACATGGCCAAGATCCGCTATATGTCGGGCGGACGGCTCTCGGTCCCGATGGTGCTGCGCGGACCGGAAGGCCCGGGACCCAATCCCGGCCTGACGGCGCAGCATGGACAGCAGTTGACGGTTCTGTTCGCACACTGCCCGGGCCTGCGCGTGGTGAGTCCGTCGAATCAGTACGACGCCAAGGGCATGCTGAAGTCGGCGATCCGCAGCGATGATCCGGTGGTGTTTCTGGAGCCGGGGCCGCTCAACAACAAGCAGGGCGAGGTCGACGACGGCGAATATTTGGTGCCGCTCGACCAGGCCGACATCAAGCAGGAAGGCAGCGAAGTCACACTGATCGGCTACGGTGCCAGCACGGCGCTGTGCCTGCAGGCGGCACACGAGCTGGAGCGCGACGGAATTTCGGCGGAGGTCGTCGATATGCGCTGCCTGCGGCCACTGGATATGGGCCCCGCGCTGGCATCGCTTAAAAAAACCAATCGCGCCGTGGTGGCCGACTACGCGTGGCAGAGCTATGGACCCTCGGCGGAAATCGTCACGCGGCTGAGCACGGAAGGTTTCTGGGATCTGGAAGTGCCGGTGCGGCGCGTCTGCGGGAAAGAGACACCGCTGCCCTATGCGGCGAACCTGGAAGAGCTGAGCAAGCCGAACGTCGAAGAGATCATCGCCGCCGCCAAGGCGACCCTGCAGTAGCTTGGCTACAGTAACTTCGTCTTGCCTTCGGCTTCGAGCTGCTGCACGAGTTTGCCGACTTTTTGAGATTGGGAGCGGGGGACGATCAGGAGCGCGTCCGCGGTTTCGACCACGACCAGGTCACTGACGCCGACCAAGGCCACGGTCTTGCCGTCAACCTGGACGAGGTTGTTGGCCGAATCGAGCTCGACGACTTCACCACCCTGCGCCACGGTGCCGCCGTGCGGAGCCAGTTGCTCGTAGAGGGAGGCCCAACTGCCAAGGTCGGTCCAGCCCAGGTTGGCGGACGGGATGCAGACAATGTTACGGCTGTGCTCCATGACGGCGTAGTCGATGGAGATGTTCTCGCACTCCGGGTACCAGCGCTCAAGCACCGCAGCCAGCTTCGAGCGGGGCGATTCGGCGATGCGGCGCAGGATTTCGGCGCTGGCGGGCAGGAACTCGGCCAGCGCTTCCAGGATGCTGGAGGTACGCCAGAGGAACAGGCCGGCGTTCCAGTAATAGTGGCCGGCTTCGAAAAACTCCCGCGCCTGCGCCAGGTTGGGCTTTTCGGTAAAGCGCTTGACACGCAACGCCTGCGCCCGGGAGCGCGGATCATGGACGACTTCGATGTAGCCGTAGCCGGTTTCCGGACGGGTGGGCTCGATGCCCAGAACGACGAGCTTGCCCGGCTTCTGCGCTTCCTTGACCGCGACCCGCGCCAGGCTGATGAACTTTTCCTCATTTGCGATAAACGAATCCGAGGGAAATACGCCCATGTCCACATCGCCGCGGGAGCGCAGGATCAGCTCGGCGCCGAGGCCAATCGCCGAGGCCGTGTTGCGGCCGACGGGCTCGGCAATAACCTGCGACGACGGCACTTGCGGCACCTGTCGCAGAACGGCCGGGCGCAGCTCGCGGCTGGTCATGATCCAGATATCTTCGGGCGCGGCCAGCAGCGGCTGCAGGCGGTCGATCGTGCGCTCCAGCATGGTCTTGCCGCCCAGGATGGGCAGCACCTGCTTGGCGGCAGCACGTCGGCTGCGCGGCCAGAATCTGGTGCCGCGGCCACCGGCCAGAATCAGGGCGCAAAAGCCGTTGGGTTTGGTGGCCGGTGCAGGCACAACTGGCAGAATAACAGGATTTAGGCGCGTTTCCCGTTAAAATTGCACACCATGGATGTTTGCAAAGACCCTAAACGCTACGCCCGCGAAAAGTTCTGGCTGGGATTGGCCTCGGGCAGTTTCAATCTGGTGCTGCTGGTACTGCTGCTCCTCACCGGCTTCAGCATCGCTATCGCTCGGTGGTGCTCAGGTCCGCCAGCGCTTGTCGTGCTGGAGTACGTGCTGCTGGTGGGCGCCGGATTCCAGATTCTCGACCTGCCCGGGGCATGGCTGGGGCGGCGGATCGAGATTCGCTTTGGCATGAATCGCCAAGGCGGCGCATCGTGGCTGTGGGACGAGACGAAATCCACCCTGTTGGCCGCCGTGCTGGGCATCGGCGCGGCCGAGCTGGTGTATTGGCTCCTGCGCGCCTCACCTCTGCACTGGTGGCTGTGGGCCTGGGCAGCGTTTGCCGTGGTCACGGTGGGGCTGGCGCAGTTGGGGCCGGTGCTGCTGTTGCCTTTATTTTTCAAGCTGCGGCCGATGAGTGCAGACAACGAAACCGACGCTGCGCTGGTGCGGCGGCTGGAAAGCACCTACGCCTCGCTGCGCGCGCAAAACCCGAAGTTGCCGCGGCTGCATGGAATTTTCGAATGGAAGCTGAGCGAGAAAAGCGCCAAGGCCAACGCTGCACTCACCGGCCTGGGGCGAACGCGCCGGGTGATCATCAGCGATACCCTGCTGGAAGGCTCTCCCGTCGAAGAGATTGAAGCGGTGTTCGTGCATGAGCTGGGCCACCACGTCCATCACGACATCTGGCGCGTGCTGGCATTCCAGACCGGGCTCAGTTTTTTGGGTTTCTGGCTGGCGCAACTGATCCTACGCGCCCTGGTGACCCCGTTGCACCTACACGGTGTTGCCGATGTTGCCGGCGCACCGTTGTTGTTGCTGGTGTTCAGCGTACTCGGACTCGTGCTCCTGCCGGTGAGCAACGCCTTTGTGCGCGTCATGGAGCGGCGCGCCGATGATTACTCATTCAGCACTCTCGGCACGGCCATGCCGCTTCTGGCGGGCCTGCGGCGGCTGGCGGAGAAAAACCTCGCTGAAGTCGAACCCCCGCGCTGGAAGGAGTGGCTGCTGTACTCGCATCCCTCGATTGCGACACGCATCCGCCGCGGCGAGGCGTTTGAGTCAGCGCGGAAGGCTGCGCGCGGCGAGCTGGCATAGCTCGGCGAAGCTAAACCCGCCATGATCGGCGAGGCGGGCGTATTCGTCCAGCAGGGTGCAACCAAATATGCCGGGATCGTCCGAGCTGATGGCCAGGCGGATGCCACGATCGTGATACTGATGGGCGGGATGAAGCTTGCCGGCCGGCCAGGCACCGGTTTTGTAGTTCGAGGTCGGGCAGATGTCGATGCTGAGGTTGCGGCGGGCCAGCTCATCGAGCAGGCGCTCATCTTCGAAGGCGCGCAGGCCGTGGCCGATGCGATCGGGCTGGAGATGGCGCAGCGCGTCCCAAATCGAATCGGCGCCGCAGGTTTCTCCGGCATGAATTGTGGTGCGCAGGCCATAGGCCCGTGCGCGAGCATAGCTGGGGCTGAACTCGGCCGCCGAACGCTGCTTCTCGTCGCCGCCAATGCCGATGGCGACCACCGACGCTGACGGCTGCAGGCGAATGGCCCAATCGGTGACCTGTGCAAACGGCTGTGCTCCAAATTGACGCACGCCATCGAATACCCAGCGGATGCGCACGCCGGAATGCATCTCCGCCTGCAGCCGAGCGTGTTCGATCGCCTCCCAGTAGGGTTCGACGGGCACGCCGCGCCAAAGCAATATGCCCACGGAAAAGAACACTTCCGCGTAGACGACGCCCTGGGATTGCAAGTAGGTGGCGAGAGCCAGCACCGCAGTGCCGTAATCGGCGGGCGCATCGAGCAGCAGGCTGGCGGTCTTGATGGCCTGAATAAACCCGGCAAAGTCGCGAAATTGGTAGAGGCGCTCGCAGGCGGCGATGTCGGTGAGGCCGTAGGGCTCGCCGCGGCGCTGTGCCAGCGTCCAAATCGTCGCCGGCGAAAGACTCCCTTCGAGGTGCAGGTGCAACTCGGCCTTGGGCATTTGCCGCAACTGCTCACGTTCGGCCGCCGTCATGCCGGCAGTGTCGCCAGCAGGCGATCGATCTCGCCGGCGGTATTGTACAGGTGCGGGGCAACGCGCACCCACAGGCCGCGCTGGGAACAGAGGATTCCGGCCGCTTCCAGCTTGGCGACGACAGCTGCAGCATCTTCGCGCGGATGCTGAAAACTGGTGATGCCGCTGCGATACGAGCGTTCGGCGGACAACAGGGCCAGCTCGCAGCCGCGCTGGCGCAAACCCTCAGAAAGCCGTTCGCTCAAGTCCAGGATATGGTTGGCCACCACATCTTCACCAGGCGAGCGCAGCAACTTCACCGCCGCGCCCATGCCCAGGAACAACGTTGTGTTGACGGCGCCACACTCAAAACGCGCGGCACCGGGGCGCCAAACGTACTGGCCGGTCTGGGCCATGCGCTGGGCAGCATCAAAGTCGAGGTAATTATCGACGGAGAGCCAGCCGGGCTCGGGCGGAGTGAGCTGTTGGAGCAGATCGGGCTGCACGTAAAGAAAGCCAGCGCCATCGGGGCAGGTCAGCCATTTGTGGCTGCCACAGGCCAGCGCGTGGATGCCGCAGCGGGCGACATCGAGCGGAAAGGCGCCGAGGCCCTGGATCGCATCCACGACCAGCCAGGTTCCGGTTTCGCGGCAAATTTCCCCGAGCGCCTGCAACGGAGCGCGAAAACCGTTGAGATATTGAACAAAGCTTACCGCCAGCACCTTCGCCCCGCGGCAGGCTTTGCGCACCTGGTCGAGATCGGTCAGTGCGGTTGCGGGCAATAGATCGACGTTCACACCTCCGCGCTTAAGCCCCAGCCATGGATAGAGGTTGGCAGGAAATTCGCACGCGAAGGTAACGATGCGGTCGCCAGGGCGCCAGGCAAGCCCGTTGGCGATGGTGCACAGACCTTCGGTCGTATTCTTGGTGAACGCAATATCGGCCGCACTGGCGTGGATCAGATCGGCGATAGTAGCGCGTACGCCGTCGAGCGCCGACAGCCACTCCATGAAATGCAGGGCGCCGGATTGCGCCTGGTCGGCCAGGTGATCTTCCATGGCCTGGCGTGTACTGGTGGCGACGGGGGCGATGGCAGCGTGATTGAGGTAGGTGTATTGCCGGGCGACGGGGAACTGTTCGCGGATTTCAGAGAGCAGCATCTTACATTAAGGGTAACGCCGGGGGGTGGGTCTACAGTCATACCTTACCTGGACGTATACTTGGAGCAAGGAAGTGTATCCATGAAGCGCGCCCGCGTTCGCTCGCTTGCCCTCGGACTGATCTTCGCGCTAGCCATTCCGTTGGCGGCCCAAAGTGCCAATGAGAAAGACCTGAAGGATATCGGCCACCGCGGGGTGGGCGATGGCATGAACTTCTACTCGGTCGAAAAGTCGATTGCGCTGGGCAAGCAACTGGCGGAACAGGTCGAAGCGACCGCGCGCATTCAAAAAGACCCCGAGATCAACGAATACATTAACCGGCTGGCGCAAAATCTGGTGCGGCATTCCGATGCCAAAGTGCCGTTCACAGTGCGTATTCTGGAATCGCCGCAGGTCAATGCCGCGGCACTGCCGGGCGGCTACTTTTTCGTCAATACGGGACTGATCCTGGCTGCCGACAACGAAGCTGAGCTGGCCGGCGTCATGGCGCATGAAATTGCGCATGTGGCGGCCCGGCACGCCACCCGGCGGCTCACCAAAGCCCGCCTGATCGATTACGCCACGCTACCGCTGATTTTTGTGGGCGGGGGCATCGGGTTGGCGGGCAGGGGTCTGGCGGAAGTTGCCGTGCCGCTGAGCTTTATGAAGTTTAGCCGTGGCGATGAACGCGAAGCCGACTATCTCGGAGTGCAATACATGTACGAAGCCGGCTACGATCCGCAGGCGTTCGTGCAGATGTTCGAAAAGCTGCTTTCGGAGGAAAAGAAGCAGCCGGGCACGATCGCCAAGGCGTTTGACTCGCACCCGCCCACGCCGGACCGGATCAAGGATACGGAGAAGGAAATCCACAACCTGCTGCCGTCACGGCCGCAATACATTTTGAACACCTCGGAGTTCAATAAGGTCAAGGCGCGGCTGGCAATGCTGGAGCACGTGGATGACACGAACGTGAAGCTGCACGGTACAGGCCGGCCCAGCCTGATCCGGCCGGATGGTTCGGCTGTGCCCAAAGCGCGCCCGACTCTTAAGCGCCGGCCTCAGGGCGGCAGCGGCGGCGGCGGTGGCGGGACGGTTTGATAGTCTTGAAAGTTGGCGGACACCGCAACCCTTAATCCCGATCTCGCAGCTCTGCCGCAGGGCTGGACGCGATGGATGATCGCCATTGCCGTGATGGCAAGCGCCGTCATGGAGCTGATCGACACCTCGGCGGTGAACGTCAGCATTCCCTACATTGCCGGCAACCTCTCGGCGAGCGTGGACGAAGCGACGTGGGTCCTCACCTCGTATCTGGTTTCGAACGCGATCATGCTGCCGCTCACCGGCTGGCTCTCGCAGCGATTCGGGCGCAAGCGCCTGCTGCTGACGGCGATCACCGGATTCACCCTGGCCAGCCTGATGTGCGGCGTGGCGCCGACGTTGCCGCTGCTGATCTGCTTTCGCGTGATCCAGGGCGCATTTGGCGGACTGCTGCAGCCGATCACGCGCGCAATTCTGCTCGAGTCGTTTCCGCGCGAAGAACGCGGCCACGCCATGGCGATGTGGGGCGTCGGGATTGTCGTGGCGCCGATCGTGGCGCCGTTGCTGGGCGGCTGGCTCACGACGGACTATTCCTGGCGCTGGGTATTTTTCATCAATCTGCCGGTGAGCCTGTTCGCCTTCGCCATGGTGACGATGTTTGTTTTTGATCCCGCCTATTTAAAGCGCATCAAGACGCGCGCGGATTCCTGGGGCATCATTTTACTGGCGCTGGGCATCGCCGCGCTGCAGGTGGTGCTCGACAAGGGGCAGGAAGCGGACTGGTTCAGCTCGCATATCATTGTCGCCGGCGCGGTCATCGCCACGGTGTGCCTGGTCGCGTTTGTGTTGTGGGAACTGCGGGCGCCCAATCCTGTCGTCCACCTGCGGCTGCTGAAATACCGGACGTTCGGCACTGCATGCGTGTTATCGCTGATTCTGTTTTTTGTACTGTATGGGAGCATTCTGCTGTTGCCGCTGTTTATGCAGGAGGTGTTGCACTTCCCGGCCATAACGGCAGGCCTATGGAACATGCCGCGAGGGATCGCGACGATGATCGGCATGCCGATCGTCGGCATACTGATCGGCAAACGTTGGGACATGCGTGGCATGCTGTTCTGCGGGCTGATCGCATCAGCGATCGGGATGCTTCTGTTTGGACAGTTGAACGGGCAATCCGGGCCGTGGGCATTTTTATGGCCGCAACTGATCATGGGCGCGGGCCTGTCACTGGTGTTTGTACCGTTTGCGACGATCAGCGTTGACCCGATTCCCAATCCGGAGATGGGCTACGCCACCAGCATCACCGGATTGACACGGAATCTGGGCTCCAGCTTTGGCATTTCGGTGGCGGCAACGGCGCTGGCGCGGGGCCGTCAAGCGCATCATGCGCGGCTGGTGGCCCACGTCAATCCCGCAAACCCGCTCAGCTCTGGCCTGCATAGCGCCATTGTCCAGGGGCTCCTGCACGCCGGTTCCAGTGCGGCGCAAGCGTCGCAACAGGCATGGGGCATGCTGCAAGGAGAAATCATCCGCCAGGCGACAGTACTGAGCTACCTCGATATCTT
This sequence comes from Terriglobales bacterium, assembly GCA_050745425.1. Lineage (GTDB taxonomy): Bacteria > Acidobacteriota > Terriglobia > Terriglobales > SCQP01 > SCQP01. Next base: position 3,010 of record JBOGKK010000153.1, on the reverse strand, counting down.
CCGCGCCCTGGCCATCGTCTTCTTTATCGCCTCGCCGCTGGTGTTCCTGATGAAGCAGCCGAAGTTTGACAAACACTAGTCTAAAGCTGAGGATGGAGCCGGGATCGTAAAGGGTTTGCCTTTTTCGCCAACTTCGAAGACCAGGATTTCAGCGGTTGCGGTGGGGCTGAGATTGCGCATCATTTTGTGGACGTGCCGAGGTGGCTCGTAGAAATAATCGCCGGCGCGGTAGGTTTTGGGGGCGCCCGGTTCGACCTGATTTTCGATGGCTCCCTTGAGGATGTAGGCAAACACCGGCCCCGTGTGCTCGTGCGGGTGGCCGTGCTCGCCGGGCGCAAGGGTGAGGATGATCACGCTGGCTTCGGCATCGGGTATGGGCGCGAGCGGCTCGCGCATGAGACTGCGAACCGGAGTGTGCTGGCGCGCTTGTGCGGTCAGGGTTGAACCAGCAAGAGGAAGCGCGAGCAGAGCGGCAGCGGCCGACAGCAGCGCGCCATTGGCTTCACGTCGAGTCATGGGTGGGCTCCTTTGTAGAGCAATGTGCGGGGGTGAAATTCCGACCACGCGAACCAGAACTCAGGCTCCAGAATCAGAGGCCTCAGGTGGAGGCCACGCAACCGGCCCGACAGACAGACGCCGTAGGCGTTCCAGAGCGAGTGGGTCTGCCGGTCGCGCAGCCGCGAGGCGCTGGCGCTGACGGCTGCGAAGCGCAGGCGCCTGCCGTGAGCCTCGGCGATGAAGGCGGTGGTGGTGTCGGAGGCAGGCTGATGGACGACGAGTACCGGAACCTTGCCGAGGAGATCGTTGACCACAGGCACTCGGTTGAGCGCTGCTATGGCATAAGCCTTGGTGACGCCGCCGGTTTCGAGGCCGACGATGGTGGCGCGCGGAGGCAGGCGGAGGTCGTGGCCAAAGGCCCCCTCGGGCGCCGGTCCTCCGGCGTTCACGATGCCGCGCGCGAGCAGCGCGTTCATGCGTGCCAGGCGGGCAGCATAACCGGGAAGCGGCTGCAGCACGAGGGTGTGCGGATGCAGCTTGCGCCAGGAAGCCCAGGTGGCCAGCAGGAACGGATATAGCTGCAGATGATGGCCGCGCAGCGGGCCGGAAATGGCGGTTGCCGTGGATTGCAGCCAGCGGCTGCCGGTCTCGCGATCGCGAAACACCTCATTACCGCCTTTGGCGCCGGCGGTATCGAATTGCAGGACTTTGCCATCCACCTCGGCCCTGAACACGAGGGCCGTATTGCAATAGCTTCACCAGGTGACGGTGATCGGCCCATCCGGCATATGGTCTTCGACAATGCCGTGCTGCGCGATAATGGCAGCCGGATATGCCTTCACGATGTTGTGCTGGTTGACGCCAATCACTAAATTGCCTGGAGCGAGAAAGCGGGCCGCCGCGGCAGTCACGAAATGGGGATGATCGATCGGACGGAAGGGCAGCGCTTGCGCCCAAAGCAGGCCAGCGGAAGCGAAAACTGCCGCGGCGACGCTCCATCTTGCGGCAACGGTCGAGTTGCCTCGACGCTGGCAAGATCGAGGCCGAGGCCTGGGGCACCTGCCACCGGCCTCTCGGTCGAGCCCGGACCGGCCAAGGGGGAGCCGGCCGTCGGGCGGCGTCGGGGGCGGAGTCGCCGGCAAAGGCAGGCTCTGCCTGCTTGCGAAGCTTCTCATAAGCTCAGTATGCCCGGTTACTGGTACACGATATAGATGGGCCGTGGCGAGAGCGCAAGAATTTCGCCTGGCGTCATGAGGTGGTCGCCCCATTTGACGTCGTTTTTGTAGAACAACTTGAAGCCAGTGAACTGCACCGGCTGGCGTTCAATGAAATCGCGGTAGGCTGCCTTCTTGTGGGCGGGTGAGCCAAAGCCGTCCATATCCATCACGATCTCGACCTGCGGCAGCGGACGGATCAAGCTCGAGCCGGTGACCATACGCTGGGTGAAGCGATGCACAACCAGGACTTTGGGAGCGAGATGGTTGGTGCGAACGATGTTGGCCAGCCATTGCGCCGCAAAATTGATTTCTGCGGCTCCCATAGTGCCTCTCCATACGCCCGGGCGCTTGCCCGGCGTCAGAGCAAACTCGGGATCGAGGGCCAACTCCACATTGGGCAATTTCAGATACTGAGCGAGCGGGGGCAGCTCGGCTTGCAGGCTGCTCCATCCCGGCTGGACGTCAAGGAAGACCAAGCCGTGGACCTGATCGGCCATGTGAATGGCCGTCTCGATCTGGGCGGCCGGCATGCGCATCCTGTACTTGCCGTCCGGTCCTGGTGAGGCCTGGGCGGAGACGGCAATGTAGTCCAGCGCGGGCACGACGGGTGTTGTGGGATCCGCCTTGGTCCAGGCCGCAACGATGGCGTCGAGTTTGGCAATGACCTCAGCCTGCGGATACTGCCCGAGGATGCCCATCTGCTTGGAATAAAAATTGCCGTAATAGGCAACAATGCGGTTGAAAGGCAGCAGCGCGCCAGCGTCGGGATACGCCGCGTGCGCCGGCCATTTTGGCTTCGCGCACGGCCGGAGGGGTGCTTTTTTGTGCCGAACCGGCATTTTGGCTACGGGTCCGCTGGCCGATGGCGGCGGCGAGGCCAAAGCCGGGGCGGGCCTGCAGTTGTGTTGCGGATGCAGATTCGCCAGCGCCAGCATTTTGGCGTTGTACACCGCTTCGTTCACCGTGGGCGATGGATCAGAATGGCCGGCGGCCTGCGCGCCCAAAACCGCAAATGCGGCGGTCAGCAAAATTCCCAGCGCGATTGCCTTCACTCTCCCAGTGTACCGGGCTTGATTCCCGAAGCAGCGCAGCAATCGACGCTGCTTGCGGTAACGCATTAGAGTCGAGGTGAAGCACTGAAAGGCGAAACAGCGAGGAGATGCTGCCCGGTCGCGGGGGGCGCGCGGCAAAGCCGCGTTGGGGCCCGCGCCAACAAATGCTGCGCTTGCGTGTGCCAAAATGAGCGGTGTGCGAGAGTGGCGAAATTGGCAGACGCGCCAGACTTAGGATCTGGT
>JBOGKK010000152.1:0-14996 GCA_050745425.1 Terriglobales bacterium | reverse complement strand
TGGCCGTCGCTGATGATGTTCGGGCCCCCGGATGAGCAATCCGCACATTCGGCCCAGTCCATGGCCTGGAAAATCAAGCTCATCTCCAATGACGGCCTGCGTCAGAAGTTTGTGGATCAGACCGTGCCTCAAGCCGATTTTCTCGGCTTGCGCGTCCCCGATGACCAGTTGCGCTGGAACCCGGAGCGCGGCCATTACGACATCGGTCCCATCGCCTGGGAAGAATTCAACCAGGTGATCCGCGGCCATGGACCCTGCAACCGCGATCGCCTCGAAACCCGGCAGCGGGCGCATGACGAAGGCGCCTGGGTCCGCGAGGCGCTCGACGCCCATGCCGCCAAACACGAAAGGCCTGCCGATGCTGTTTGAGATTTTCATCCGCAGCCAGCACGGCGTCGCCCACAAGCATGTTGGCAGCCTGCACGCACCTGACGCCGAAATGGCGCTCAACAACGCCCGCGACATATACACGCGCCGCAACGAGGGCGTGAGCATCTGGGTCGTACCCTCCCAGGCCATCACCGCCAGCGCGCCCGGCGACAAGCAGCCGTTGTTCGATCCGGCGCAGACCAAGGTTTACCGCCATCCCAGCTTTTTCCCCATGCCTCCGGAGGTCAAAAACATTTGAACTCCCCCTTCGAGTTCTGCCTGCGCCTGGGTGACAGCGATCTGATCTTGAGTCAGCGCCTGGGGGCGTGGTGTGGCCATGGCCCCGCGCTCGAGGAGGATCTCGCGCTCACCAACGTCGCCCTCGACCTGCTGGGCCAGGCACGCCTCTGGCTCACCCTGGCGGGCGAGCGCGAAGGCGGCGGCCGCGATGAAGATCAATTCGCCTACCTTCGCGATGCCGGTGAATTCCGCAATCTGCTGCTCACCGAACAGCCCAACGGCGATTACGCCCATACCATGGCGCGCCAGTTCTTTTTCGATGCCTGGCATCTGCCGCTGCTCGAAACCCTCGCCGCCTCCTCCGATGCAGCCGTTGCCGCCATTGCCGCCAAAGCCGCCTGTGAAGCCGCCTATCACCTGCGCCGCAGCCGCGATTTGATCGTCCGCCTCGGGGATGGCACCGCCGAAAGCCACCAGCGCGTGCAAGCAGCCGTCGCCGCTCTTTGGCCCTACACCGGTGAAATGTTCGCCGCCGACGAGGTCGACCGCAGCGTGGTCGATCTCGAAGCCCTGCGGCCGCGCTGGCAGCAAGAGGTCGAGACAACCTTCGCGCGCGCCACCTTGGCGGTTCCTGCCGACAATTGGAGTCAAACGGGCGGCAAACAGGGAATCCACAGCGAAAAGCTGGGCACGCTGCTTGCCGAAATGCAGTTCCTCCAGCGCGCCTACCCGGGGGCGCAATGGTAACCGCGCAGCAAATCTGCACCTGGCTCGAGCAAGTGCCTGATCCGGAAATTCCCAGCCTGTCCGTCGTCGACCTTGGCATCGTGCGCGGCACCGCCTGGCACGGCGATGAGCTCGAGGTGACGATCACACCCACCTATTCCGGTTGCCCTGCCATGGCCATGATTGCGCACGATATCGAAGCTGCACTGCGCTCGCATGGTGTGCAGAGAGTCAGGCTGAAGACACAGCTCTCACCGCCATGGACCACCGACTGGCTCAGCCCGGAGGGCAGGGAAAAGCTGCGCGCAACCGGCATTGCACCGCCCCTCCTGAACGTCATTGCCCCCGTCGTGCCCTGCCCGCATTGCGGTTCGCACTCCACCGAATGCGTGAGCTCTTTCGGCTCTACCGCCTGCAAGGCCCTCTACCGCTGCCGCACCTGCCGCGAACCGTTCGACTACTTCAAACGCCTCGCATGAGTCACTACTATTCTTTGACCATTGCCGCGGTGACACCCGAAACCCGCGATGCCGTGACCATCACCTTCACCGTGCCGCCCACCCTGCGCGAGACGTTTCGTTTCACCCAGGGCCAGCACGTGAACGTCCGCGCCCACATCGCGGGCGAAGAAGTCCGCCGCTCGTATTCCATCTGCGAAGCCGCCTCCGCCGAACGCCTGCGCATTCTCGTCAAACGCCAGCCGGGTGGCGTGTTTTCCAACTGGGCCAATGAGGATTTGCGGGCCGGCGCAATGCTCGAGGTCATGCCTCCGGCGGGACTGTTCCATGTCCCCCTCGATTCTGCCTCCGCCCGCCGCTATCTCGCCATCGCCGCCGGCAGCGGCATCACTCCCATCCTGTCGCTGCTCAAAACCACCCTCGCCCTGGAACCCAAAAGCGAGTTCACCCTTTTTTACGGCAACCGCGCCTCCAGCTCTATTCTGTTCCGCGAGGAGTTGGCCGATCTCAAGGACAATTATCTCGACCGCTTCAGCCTCGTTCATGTGATGACGCGCGAACACCAGGATCTGGATCTGCTCAACGGCCGCCTCACCGCGGAAAAATGCGGCCAGTTGCTCCAGTACTGGGGGCCGCTTGCGGCCATGGATGCCGTCTTCCTCTGCGGCCCCGATCAGATGAACCACGAGCTGGCGCTTTCGTTCGAGGCCGCGGGCTATCCCCGCGCCCGCGTCAAAATCGAAAAGTTCGCCGCCAGCCAGCAACGGCAGCCGCTTTGCGCCCTGGCTCCGGCGCCGCCGCAGGCAGCGAGCGGCGAGGTGACGCTCATCCTCGACGGCCGCCAGCATCATTTCCCCATTGAGCGCGGACGCGAAACCATCCTCGAAGCCGGCCTCCGCGCCGGGCTCGACCTTCGCTTTTCCTGCAAGTCTGGAGTTTGCGCGACCTGCCGTGCCAAACTGGTGTCAGGCGAGGTGGATATGGACGGCAACTTCGCCCTCGAGGATTACGAAATTGCCCGCGGCTATATTCTCACCTGCCAAAGCTATCCGGTAACGCCGCAGGTGACGGTCGATTTCGATCAGGACTGAACCATGCCAGAAGCTCTCTTTAGCAAGCATCAAGCGACTCTCGAAGCTGCGGTCAAGGCCATTGATGAACGTGGCTACTGGTCGCCGTTTGTGGAAATGCCCAGCGCCAAAGCCTATGGAGCCACGGCCAACGACGATGGCAAAGCCGCTTTCGAGGCCCTGCGGCAACATCCGTTTGCGCTCGACCAGCCCGGCGACGGCAAAACCGTCGGCGCGGAAGTCTCGCCTTTCGGACCCAAACTTGGTATCGGCTACCCTCATGCCGACGGCGAAGCTCTCGTGGCAGCCGCGCAGAAAGCGCTCGATTCCTGGCGCCATCAGGGCCCTCAGGCCTGGGTCGGCGTTGCCGTCGAGTCTTTGTTCCGCCTCAATCAACGTAGCTTCGAAATGGCCTACGCCATCATGCACACCACCGGACAGGCCTTCATGATGGCCTTTCAGGCCGGGGGCCCTCACGCCCAGGATCGCGGCCTCGAAGCCGTCGCCTACGCCTGGCAGCAAATGAGCCGCGTCCCCGCGGCGGCGGTGTGGGAAAAGCCGCAGGGCAAAAACCCTCCGCTCAAAATGGAAAAACGCTTCCGCATCATCCCGCGCGGTGTGGCGCTCGTGATCGGCTGCAGCACGTTTCCCAACTGGAACGGCTATCCCGGCCTGTTCGCCAGCTTGGCCACCGGTAACGCGGTGATCGTGAAGCCGCACCCGGCCGTTACCCTGCCTTTGGCCATCACGGTGAAAATCATCCGTGAGGTTTTGGCCGAGCAAGGCTTTGACCCCAACCTCGTCACTCTCGCCGCCCACGCCGAAGGGGACGACATGCCGCAGCGCCTTGCGCTCAACCCTGCTGTCAAAGTGATTGACTTCACCGGCAGTCCCAAAAACGGCGAATGGCTCGAACAGAACGCCCGCCAGGCGCAGGTCTATACCGAAAAGGCCGGCGTCAACCCGATTGTCATCGACTCTACCAACGACTTCCGCGGCCTCGCCAACAACATCGCTTTCTCCCTGGCGCTATATTCCGGCCAAATGTGTACCGCCCCGCAAAATATCTTCATCCCCTCCTCTGGCATTCAGACTCCGGAGGGCACGATGAGCTTCGACGCGGTCAGCGAAGGCATTGCGCAATCGCTGCGCAAGCTCCTCGGCGATCCCGCCCGTGCAGTCGAGATTCTGGGCGCGATTCAGTCTCCCGCGATTCTGGCGCGCCTCGAAATCGCCGCCAAAGCAGGCGGCGTTCTGCTTGCCAGCGAAACCATCACCCATCCTCAGTTCCCCGAAGCTCGCGTGCGCACGCCGCTGCTCCTGCGCGCCAACGCCAGTGACGAGTCCGCCTTCATGCATGAGATCTTCGGCCCCGTCGCCTTCGCCATCGCGACCGCGTCTACGCAGGAGAGCCTCGCGCTCGCCGGCCGCGGCGCCCGCGAGCGCGGAGCCTTGACCTTTTCCGTCTACTCCATCGATCCGACCGTTCTCGTTCAGGCCCGCGACATCGCCGCCGAGGCCGGTGTCTCGCTGTCGGAAAACCTCACCAGCACCGTCTATGTGAATCAGTCGGCGGCCTATAGCGACTTTCACGGCACCGGCGCCAATCCCTCCGCCAATGCCTCTCTCACCGATCCTGCTTTCGTCGCCGGCCGCTATCGGGTAACGCAGAGCCGCGCCCACATCTGACCATGGCCTACGAAAACATTCTCGTCGCCAGTGAAGACCGCGTCGGCATCATCACGCTCCATCGTCCGCACGCCCTCAACGCCCTCTCGACCCCGCTCATGCGCGAGCTCGGCGCCGCCCTCGAAGCCTTCGAAGCTGATTCCGGCATCGGCGCCATCATTCTAACCGGCAGCGAAAAAGCCTTTGCCGCCGGCGCCGACATCAAAGAAATGGCTGACGCCGGGTTCACCGATGTTTTCCTCGGTGATTATCCCTCCGGCCGCGCCGCCGCCTGGAAGCACTTCGCCACCATCCGCAAGCCCATCATCGCCGCCGTCGCCGGCTTCGCCCTCGGTGGCGGATGCGAGCTGGCAATGTCGTGCGATCTCATCCTCGCCGCCGACTCCGCCGTTTTCGGCCAGCCGGAAATCACTCTCGCCACCATGCCCGGCGCCGGTGGCACACAGCGCCTCACCCGCCTCGTCGGCAAATCCAAAGCCATGGAAATGTGCCTCACCGGCCGGCGCATGGATGCCGCCGAAGCCGAACGCGCCGGCCTCGTGAGCCGCGTCGTCGCTGCCGCCGAACTGCTGCCCGAAGCCAGGAAGCTCGCCGCCAAAATTGCCGCCCAGTCTCTGCCTGCGGTCCTCATGATCAAGGAAGCCATCAACGCCGCCTACGAAATGCCGCTCGCCGAGGGCCTGCGCTTCGAGCGCCGCGCCTTCCAGTCCACTTTCGCCACCGAAGACCGCCGCGAAGGCATGGCCGCCTTTGCAGACAAGCGCAAACCAGACTTCAAGCATCGCTAGCACTATGGCTGAGTATCAGAACATCCTGTTTGATTTGCACGATGGCATTGCTCGCCTGACCCTGCACCGCCCCGACAAGCTCAATAGCTTCAATCCGGCTATGCATCTCGAAGTCCGCGATGCGATCACGCGCACCCGCGACGCGCACGCTCGCGTGCTGGTGCTCACTGGCTCCGGCCGCGGCTTCTGCGCCGGTCAGGATCTCGGCGATCGCGCCGTGGCGCCCGGCTCCGCCGCCATACGCGGCCGGGCTGGGTCTCCAGGGGCCCCCGGCTCGGCCGAGCGTCAAGCGGGTGGCGTGGCGCAGCCATGTCAGGCCCCGCGCCAGTCAATCGATCTCGGCGCCTCGATTGAAACCTTCTACGCTCCGCTGGTGCGTAGTTTGCAGGATCTGCCCTTACCCGTCGTCTGCGCCGTGAACGGCATCGCCGCTGGCGCCGGAGCCAACCTCGCACTCGCCTGCGATCTCGTCCTCGCAACCGAGTCTGCCTACTTTTATGAGCCCTTCTGCAAGCTCGGGCTCGTGCCCGATACCGGCGGCACGTTTTTCCTGCCGCGCCTGATCGGCACCGCTCGTGCTATGGCCATGATGATGCTCGGCGAGCGCATCTCCGCCCCACAGGCCGCCGCCTGGGGCATGATCTGGCGCGCCATCCCCGACGCCGAATTTGCCGCCGCCGTGGATGCCCTCGCGGCCCAGCTTGCCGAGGCTCCCACCCGCGGCCTGGCAGCGATCAAACGCGCCCTGCAGCAGTCGGCTGCCAACACGCTTGCGGCGCAGCTCAATCTCGAGCGCGATTGCGACCGTGAGCTGGGTCTCAGCCGCGATTACGCCGAAGGCGTGGCCGCCTTCCTCGAAAAGCGCAAACCGAGGTTCACCGGAAAATGACGGTCGGCATCATCGGCGCCGGCGCCATGGGCACTGGCATTGCCCAGGTGGCGGCTGCAGCCGGCGAGACCGTGCTGCTCTATGACGCCCGCTCCGGCGCGGCCGCAACCGCAATTGCTTCCGTGCGCAAGCGTTTCGACCAGCTCGCCGCCAAAGGCAAAATGACTGCCGCAGACGCCTCCGCCGCCGCCGCCCGGCTTACACCGGCCTCGGCCCTGCCGAAATTGTCCGCAGCCGGTCTGATCATCGAGGCCATCGTCGAAGACCTCGCCGTCAAACGCGCCCTGTTCGCATCCCTCGATGCCATCCTCGCGCCGGATTGCCTGCTCGCCACCAACACCTCCTCGCTTTCTCTCGCGGCCATTGCCACCGCGCTCCGTGCGCCCGAACGCCTCGCCGGCATGCATTTTTTTAATCCCGCGCCGCTCATGGCGCTGGTGGAAGTCGTCGGAAGCGTCGTCACCGCTCCCGCTTCCCTCGATGCCATCGAGCGCCTGGCCCGCGCCTGGGGCAAAGCGCCCGTTCGCGTCCGGGCAACACCCGGCTTCATCGTCAACCGCGTCGCCCGGCCCTACTATGCCGAAGGACTCCGCTTGCTCGCCGAGCAAGCCACCGATCCGGCAACCCTCGATGCGCTCCTGCGCGAAGCCGGCGGCTTCCGCATGGGGCCGTGCGAGCTCACCGATCTCATTGGCCAGGACGTCAACTTCGCCGTCACCTGCTCGGTCTTCCACGCTTACTTCGGCGATCCCCGCTTCCAACCCTCCCTCGTCCAGCAGGAACTCGTCGAAGCTGGATGGCTGGGCCGCAAATCTGGCCGCGGTTTTTTCGCTTACGGCCCGGATGCGCCTCCGCCTCAACCGCGGCAAGAGCCGCCGTTCCCACCTCCTCAGCGCATCGCCATCGCTGGCGTGCAGGGCAACGATGCCTTGGCCGATGTCCTCGCCGCCCGCATCGAATCTGCCGGCGTTGCGGTAACCCGCGATCCGCGCCTGCCCACCGACGTCGTCCTGCAAGTCACCGACGGCCGCACGGCTCTCGACTGCGAGCTGGCTTACGGCGACCAGCCCCAGCCCACCGTGGTTGCTGATCTCGCTCTCGACTTCAGTGCGGTCACCCGTCTCGCCCTCGCCGCCTCGCCCCACTGCCACGCCGAGGCCTGGGCGTCGATCGCTGGCGCCCTGCAAGCTGCCGGCATCGCCGTTGCCCGCCTGCGCGATCTCCCCGCCCTCGCCGTCCTGCGTACCGTCGCCATGCTCGCCAACGAAGCCGCCGATGCCGTATATTTCGGCGTAGCCGATGCCGCCGGCGTCGATCTGGCCATGCGCAAAGGCGTAAATTACCCTCGCGGCCCGCTCGCCTGGGCCGACCAGATCGGCCTTGCCCGCATCCACTCCGCTCTCACCTCCCTGGGCGCCTTCTACGGCGAAGATCGCTACCGCATCTCTCCTCTTCTACGCCAGCTCGCCCAGCGTGGCGCCCGATTCCATGAGTGAGATCTACGCCCGAGATCGCGCCTCGCAGGCTCTCGGCATGGAGCTGCTCGATTGCGGCGACGGGCGCACCCGTGTCCGCATGCGCGTGACCGGCGCCATGATCCAGGGCCACAACACCTGCCACGGCGGCTACGTCTTCACCCTCGCCGATTCCGCCTTTGCCTTTGCCTGCAACCGCCACGGCTATGCCACCGTCGCCTCCGGCTGCTCGATCGAATACCTGCGTCCCGTGCTGCTCGATGACGTGCTCACCGCCGAAGCGGTCGAAGTCGCTCTCGCCGGCCGCAGCGGTGTCTATGACGTTGCCGTGAGCAACCAGGGCGGGGAAGTGGTGGCCCTGTTCCGCGGCCGCTCCCGCCGCATCCAAGTCTGAGTGCCCGAGCCCGGCGAACCTCATTCCGAAGCGGACAACCCCGACAGCACCATCTCCACCGGCTCCGAGCGCAAGCAGGTCGAAGAGCGCCTGGCCATTCCCTCCAATGTTATTTACGAGACCATCCGCCGCCAGGGCAACGAAGAGTTGGCACGGAGCTGGCAGACGCTTGCTTGGTCCGGCTTGGCCGCGGGCCTCTCCATGGGCTTTTCGCTGGTGGCTGAAGGTCTGCTCGCCGCGCGTTTGCCCCACGCCGCCTGGACCCCACTGATCTCGCGTCTCGGCTACTGCCTGGGCTTTCTCATCGTTGTTCTCGGACGTCAACAATTGTTCACCGAAAACACATTGACCGCCGTGCTGCCGTTCCTCGTCCGCCGCGATCGCAAGACTCTTCTGTCGGTCCTGCGTCTCTGGGGCATCGTGCTGCTGCTGAACCTGGTCGGCACGTTTTTCTTTGCCTTCATCATTGGCCGCAGCGCCATGTTCCCGCCGCATGTCCGTCAGATATTTCTGGAGATCGGCCAGGATCATCTGAGGGTCCACTTCGGTGCCGAGTTGCTGCGCGCGGTCTTTGCCGGATGGCTGATTGCGCTCATGGTCTGGTTGCTGCCCGCCGCCCACTCCAGCCGTGTCTCGATCATTGTGATCATTACCTACGTCATCGGTCTGGGCTCGTTCTCCCACGTCGTCGCCGGTTCGACGACCGTGTTCTACCTCGTCGTTACCGGCGCCGCAAGCTGGGGTCAGTACGTTGCCGGCTTCTTTCTTCCGGCAGTCGCCGGCAATATTATTGGCGGCGTAGCCCTGGTCGCGGCCCTCGGCTACGCCCAGCTCTCTGCGCGTCATCGCCAGTCTCTCTAATTACGTTATCCTGTAGTGCAAGATGGCGATCAGCCAACCCAACGATAGCGCACGCTATCGCATCGTCGGTAAGCTCGGCAGCGGCGGTATGGGCGTGGTCTTCAAGGCCGAAGATACCACCCTCGGCCGTTTCGTCGCCCTCAAGTTCCTGCCTGACCACTTGGTGAACGATCCGCTGGCACTCGAGCGCCTCCGCCGCGAAGCCCGCGCGGCGAGCGCGCTTGATCACCCCAATATCTGTGCCATCTACGACATCGTGACCCACGACGGCCGCCTCGCCATCGCCATGCAATGTCTCGAGGGTGCCACGCTCAAAGGCAAGATCACGCGCGGCACACCGCTGCCCGCTGATACTATTCTCGACCTCGCCATCCAGATTACCGATGCGCTCGCCGCCGCGCACGCCAAGGGCATCATTCATCGCGACATCAAGCCCGCCAACATCTTCATCACCGCCCGCGGCCAGGCCAAGGTGCTCGATTTCGGCTTGGCCAAGGTGCAGGCCGCCGAGGGCGCAGCCGATCCCGACGCACCCACGCTCGCCGCCAGCGACCTCACCTCGCCCGGAACCACGCTCGGCACCGCCGCTTACATGAGCCCCGAGCAGGCACTCGGAAAGCCGCTCGACGCGCGTACCGATCTGTTCAGCTTCGGCACCGTGCTCTATGAGATGGCCACCGGCCGCCAGCCCTTTGAAGGCACAACTTCCGTTGCGCTCTACGACGCCATTCTGCATCAAGCGCCGGTGCCGCCGTCGCAATGGAATCCGCGCCTGCCGCCTGAGCTGGCTCGCCTCCTCGACCGTGCGCTTGAAAAGGACAAATCCCTCCGCTACCAGAGCGCAGCCGATATGGAAGCCGACCTTCGACGCCTCAAGCGCGATAGCGATTCCGGCCGCGGGAGCGCAACCAGCGCCGCGACCGCCGCGGCTGCGCCCGCCCGTGGCCGCCGGAACTGGCGCCTTCCCGGCATCGCCGCCGCGGTCATCATCGCCGCCGCACTGATTTTCTTCTTTACCCGCCGCGCGCCCGCCATGACCAGCAAGGATTCGATCTTGGTCACCGCCTTCACCAACACCACCGGCAACACCGCCTTCGACAACACCCTACGCACCGCGCTCGAAGTCAGCCTCGAACAAACGCCCTACTTCAACGTGGTCGGCGACACCGAGATTGCGCATACGCTGCAGCTCATGGAGCAGCCGCCCAACGCGCGCCTGACGGCCGAACTCGGCCGCACCCTTTGCCAGCGTGAGGGCGTCAAGGCGCTGCTGCATCCGTCGATCGCTGCTCTCGGCAATCAGTACATCGTCACCCTCCAGGCCCTTGACGTTACCACCGGCAACACTCTGGCAGAAACCGAGGCGACCGCCAATTCGCCCGGCAGAGTGCTGACCGCGCTCGACCATGCCACCACCAGCCTGCGCCGCAAGCTGGGCGAATCGCTGTCCTCCGTTCGTCAATTCGACCAGCCTTTGGAAGAAGCGACAACGTCTTCGCTTCCTGCCCTTCAGGCCTATTCGCAGGCGGACCACCAGCTCGACATGGGCAACTACTCCGCCGCGATCCTTTCGGCACAGCGTGCCGTTACTCTCGATCCCAACTTCGCCATGGCTTATCGCACGCTTGCCGCAGCCAATTCGGACCTTGGAAATTGGCAGGCAGCGACACAAAACGCGCAGAAGAGCTTTGCTCTGCGCAGCCGCACCAGTGAATCGGAGCGCATGGCAATCACCGCAGCCTATTACGAGTACACCTATCAAAGGGACAAGGCCCTTGCCGCCTACCAGGCCGAAACGCAGACCTATCCGCGCAGCTTCGTCGGCTGGAACAACCTTGGCGTCACCTACATGAAGCTCGGCCGGCCGCAGCAGGCCTTGCCCGCGGCCCTCACTGCCATGCGCCTCGGGGCCGATTTCATCAACCCCTACATCAACGCTGCTGTAACCTATGAGGAACTGAACCGGCTTGATGACGCCAAGGCGGTGCTCGCATCCGCAGTGGCACGTCACGTTGGCGGCTGGCACGCCCACGAGTTGCTGGCAGAAGTAGCCTGGGCGCAAGGCGACACTGCCGCCCAGACACGCGAAGACAACTTGGTGCGCGCCAAGCCCCAAGGGGCGCTGGACCTGCTGCAGCGGGACGCAACCATCGCGGTCATGCAGGGCCAACTGGCGCGCGCGCGCCAACTCGATGCTCAGGCGCTGGTGGTCGCCCAGCAGTTGAGCGAAGGCGCACAGACCGTCATCGACAGCGCCGAGTTGGAGGGCCTCGCCGCAGCCGCCTACGGCGAATCAGCCGCGGCCGAGCGCGCCGCAACCACACTCGCCGCTTCGGGTTCACCGCTAGCCGAGGCTGTCGCCTCCGCAATTTATGCGGTCGCAGGCGACCGCGTTAAAGCGACCAGCGTACTGGCGCAAGTCGAGCGGCAGATGCCCAACGCAACTCCCGTTCAGAAGCTGGCTGCCCCCATCGTCGCCGCTGCGGCCGCGCTGCGCGAGCACAAAAGCGCACAGGCAGTTGCGGCGATGGCGTCGGCAGCGGCCTACGACGGGCTTGCAGCCGATGCGCTCTACTATGCAGGCGCAGCCCAGCTTGCGGCCGGCAATGGCGCCGCCGCGGTCGCAATCTTTCAGCGCGTGGTTGCACTCAAGGCAGCACTGGTGCGGGTCGGCGACACATGCTACATCCCGCTCGCGCAGCTTGGACTCGCCCGCGCCTACGCCGCCCAGCACCAGACCGCCGCCGCCCGCACTGCCTATCAGGACTTTTTCGCCCTCTGGCAGCACGCCGACCCCGATCTGCCCATCCTGCGGCAAGCAAAGTCTGAATACGCCCGTCTGCATGTGGATAGGACTATCGTGAGGTGACGTGTGGGATTGGCCTCTGATCTGCGCAATGGCTGGCGCTCCATGCGCCAAAACCCGTTTGTGAGCTTGGTGGCCATCGTCTCGCTGGCCCTCGCCATCGGTGCCAATACCGCCATCTTCAGCGTCTGGTACGCCGTCATGCAGCACAAGATGCCGGTGCACCAGCCGCAACGATTGGTCGCGGTCTACAACCTGGCGCCCAGCATCCCGGGTCTGGGCTACATGCCGGTGTCGCACCTCGACTATCTGGAGTACGCCGGCGAGAGCAACGTTTTCAGCGGTGCCTACGCTCTCTACCAGGCGCCGGTTGCCCTCGGTACGCGGGGCGAGGCCACACAGGTGACTGCCGATATCGTCAGTGGCAGCTACTTCGACGTGCTCGGCGTCGGAGCGGAGTCGGGCACAGTATTTCACGCTGACCAGACGCAGACGGATGGCGCTGGCGCACTCATCGTATTGAGCCACGATTTCTTTGAGAGCCATTTCAATGGCAACGGCTCGATCCTGGGCACAACGGTCTCCATTAACGGTACTGGCTTCACGATCCTGGGCGTCGCACCCGCAGGATTTTCCGGTACCGGCACGCTCGCCGCCCCCGATCTGTGGCTTCCGATGAGCATGCATCAGACGGCGCTGCCGGGCTCGATTGCCGGCGATTATATGGCGCGCAACGCGCAGTTCTTCAGTGTCGTTGCGCGCCTTCGGCCCGGCGTGTCATTCCCCCAGGCGCGCGCGGCTGTGCAGATCGCCGGACAGCGTCTCGCGCGCGTGTATCCCAAAACCGACGCGCTGCTTACCGCGACCGCTGTCCCTTTACTCCAAACCGGCATCGATCCCAACCAGCGCCCGCTGTTTTCGCTCGCCTTCAGCGTGATGCTTGCCGTGGTGGCGATGGTGCTGCTGATCGCCTGCGCCAATATTGCCAACCTCCTGTTGGCACGGGCTCACGCACGGCGGCGCGAAATGGCTGTACGCCTCGTACTGGGCGCCAGCCGTGTACGGGTGGCACGGCAACTGTTGAGCGAATCGCTGCTGCTGGCCCTGGCCGCGGGCGCTGGGGGGGTGGCCCTGGCGGCCGCCGGTCAACAGTTCCTTTGGGCCCATCGGCCCGAGGCTTTGCAATCGGCTGCCATTCATCTCTCCCTTAGCTTGCCGGAGCTGGCCTTCACCTTCGGGATCGCTCTCTTCACCACCCTCCTGTTCGGCCTCGCTCCAGCGCTGTTCGTTTCGCGCCTCTCCCCGCAGCAGGCGCTGCGGGGTTTGTCCGGCGCCGGTGGCAGGCGGCCACGCTGGCGCGGCCTGTTGCTGGCTTGCGAAACCGGCTTTTCGATCACCGTTCTGATCCTCGCGGGCTTGTTCCTGGCCAGCCTTCGTCACCTGCAGTCCGCCGTGCCGGGCTTTGACACCGCGCACCTCGCCACGCTTCATTTCGATTACTCCTCGACCGGATTCGATCTCGACGCTCCCGGCGCGCACGCCAAACTACTGGCCCAGGATCGCAATCTGCTGCAACGTGTGCGCCAGCTTCCCGGCGTCGCCAGCGTCACGCTCGCCTCGGGCACGCCCATGGCCGCCGTTTCCGAAGAGCGCGGCTACCAGCAATTCCCACTCGCATCCTCCGGACAGACCGTGATGCGCATCGCCAGCATCGAATGCATCGCGCCCGGCTCATTTTTCCGCACCATGGGCATTCCGTTGATGCAGGGCCGCGACTTCACGCCCACTGACAACGCTGACGCGCCTCGCGTGATGATCGTCAACCAGACGTTCGCTCGTACCGCATGGCCGGGTCAGGATGCGATCGGTAAGCGCATCCTGTTTCACGATGAACCTGCGCCAACCACCGTGGTCGGCGTTGCCCGCGACAGCGCCTATTCTTCGCTGTCGGAAGGCCCGGTCGACTTCGCTTATTTGCCGCTCGCCCAGGAGCCGTTCACCGCGCTCGGCCTTGCCGTCCGCAGCAGCGCTGCGCCCGCCGCGGTGCTGGAGGAAATGCGCCAGGCCGTCGAGGCCGTCAACCCCGAGCTCGCGATCACGCAACTGGAACCGGCCGCACGCGCGGTCAGCAAGACCATCTGGGCGCCGCATATGGGCGCGTTGCTGCTGGCGCTGCTGTCAGCGCTGGCGACCCTGCTGGCTGCGATTGGTGTTTACGGGGTCGCGGCCTACGAAGTGCGCCAGCGCTGGCGCGATCTGGGAATTCAGGTGGCGCTGGGCGCCAGCCGCAACCGCGTATTCGGTTCGGTACTGCGCCGGGGACTCGCGCCGGTGCTTTGCGGCGCCGCGGGCGGCATTGCCGCCGCCATTGCTCTCGGCCAGTTGTCGGCCTCTCTGCTGTTCGGCGTGAGCGCGGCGAACGCCGGCATCATTGTCGGCTATGCGGCGCTCTTTGTCGCCATCGCGGCTCTGGCGCTGCTGTTGCCGGCGCGGGCGGCGACCCGCGCAGACCCGGCCGTCATCCTCAAAGATGCGCTGTAGCACGGTACCGAAGGGCGCTAAAATAATCGCATGCGCACGTACTTCCGGCTCGCCCATGACTGAAGCTCTGATTTGTGATGCCGTGCGCACTCCGTTCGGCCGCTACGGCGGCGCACTGGCAACCATACGAACCGATGATCTGGCGGCGCACCCCATGCGCGCCTTACTGGAACGCAATCCCGGCCTCGACCCAGCCGCCATAGACGACGTGCTCTACGGCTGCGCCAATCAGGCGGGCGAAGATAATCGCAACGTGGCGCGCATGGCGGGGCTGCTGGCGGGTTTGCCGGTGTCCGTGCCCGGCGTCACGCTCAATCGGCTCTGCGGTTCCAGTCTTGACGCGCTGGCGCAGGCCGCACGCGCGATCAAGTGCGGCGAAGCCGATGTTGTGATTGCCGGCGGGGTCGAGAGCATGTCACGTTCGCCGTTCGTGCTGTGCAAGGCCGAAACCGCGTTCAGCCGCAATGCTTCCATTTTCGATACCACCATCGGCTGGCGTTTCGTCAACCCGCGCCTGCATGCGCAATACGGCAGCGACTCGATGCCGCAGACTGGCGAAAACGTCGCCGAGCAGTTCCACATCAGCCGCGAAGACCAGGACCGCTTCGCCTATGCCACGCAGCAGAAATGGAAGCGCGCCCACGACAGCGGCTTCTTCAACTCCGAAGTCATGCCCGTACCTGTACCGCA
>JBOGKK010000151.1:0-1746 GCA_050745425.1 Terriglobales bacterium | reverse complement strand
GTGAGAATCAGAGCGGGCTGCTTGGGATTTGCTTCGAGTTTCTGGCGTAACCACGCTACATGGACGTCAACGGTGCGCGTGGTCGGAGCAGCAGTATATCCCCAGACCTCTTTGAGGAGCGTCTCGCGGGAGATCGTCTCGCCGGGGTGACAGACAAAGTAGCGCAGAAGTTCGAACTCGCGCGCGGAAAGATCCACGCGATCGCCGCCGCGCCAAACGGAGGTGGAGCGCAAATCGATACGGACTGCGCCGATCTGGTGTACCGAGTCCGCCATGTCCGGGGTTTGGGGAGCGCTCCGGCGCAGCAGCGCTTCTATGCGGGCGAGGAGCTCCAGCGTGTCGAAGGGCTTGGTGAGGTAATCGTCCGCTCCCAGCTTCAATCCGACCACCTTGTCTACCACCTGATCGCGCGCCGTGAGCATTAGGATGGGCGTCGGCACACGGTGCTGGCGCAAATCGCGACAGATATCGAAACCGCTCTTGCCAGGCAGCATCAAATCTAAAATCAGGAGATCGTAAGTCCCCGCCAGGGCCAGGGACAAGCCTAGATCTCCCCGCGATGCGCTTTCGACCTCGTAGCCCTCTTTGCTGAGGCGGTCCTTCAGCGTAAGCACCAGGCCGGGTTCGTCTTCGACGAGAAGAATTCTCTTTTTTGCCGCGAGCATCGCAGAGTTCACGGTCTCGCTGCAGGCAGGCTGAGCGTGAACTGGCTTCCTTTCCCGGCCGTGCTCCTCACCGCGAGTCGGCCGCCCATGGCTTTGGCAATTTCCCTGGCAAGGCTCAATCCGAGGCCGGTCCCGTGAATTTGCGCGTCGGTAGCATTGGTTCCACGGTAAAACGGTTCGAATACGCGCGGAAGGTCGCGCGGCGATATTCCGAGCCCGCGGTCTTCCACCGTAACCACGACTGTTTCTCTGCGATGGAGGTGCTGCCGGCCTACTCGGATGCTCAGCCATCGCGACTCTCCGCCATATCGGACAGCATTCGACACAAGGTTCTGCACGCATTCCGTAAGTGCCGATGGATCTCCCAGGACTAATGGAAGTTCTTTTTCGATACTCTTTTCAACAGTCACACGCTGAGATTGAATTTCGGCTTGAAGATTCGCAAGGGCCATCTCGACCACAGCGGCCATATCCAGCGGTTCCCGGCGATAGACACGCCGCCCCGACTGGCCCGACGTGAACGACAGTACCTCGTTCACCATGTGAGAGAGTCTCCGGCCCTGGTCCCGTATCAGGTTGCCATAATCCTTTACCTGGTCTAAGCCGGCCAGCGTTCCGTCCGCCAGATTATCCGCCGCGGAGCAGATGACCGTGAGCGGCGTGCGCAGTTCGTGAGAGACCCCGGCGAGAAAAGTCATTTGCGCGCGGGCAAGGCGGTGCGCTGCCTGAGCCGAGATGACCACGAGCGACATCGCAATAGCCAAGAGCAGCAGAACGCCGAAGCTGACGATCAGATTTCTGCGATGCAAGGCGCGAACAGCAGCCTCAACCGAGCCGGAGGTGCCTCGAACGACCAACTGCCACTGCTGGCCTGCGGCTGCAAACCTTGCGATGGGAAAATAACTTCTCCCAGTGCCCAGTTCGATTCCACCGGATGCGTCTCCTGCCGGAAAAGCGGGATCGGCGCCAATCCCGCCGTCCGGCCGCGGAACCAGACTTGCCACGATATCCCCGCTCGCGAGGGGCCGGCCCGCTGCCGCCGCGGTCGATTCATACAATGTTTTGACAGGATGGTCACGGC